>DKIG01000028.1:23857-24604 GCA_002454165.1 Gammaproteobacteria bacterium UBA6724 | reverse complement strand
TGGTGATTAACCAATGCCTAAAAGGAGGCGCATTACCTCCATTGCTGAATTAAGTAAAACAATTACTATTAAAAATGAAGTCATTTCCACTCAAGAGTTGCAGGTTTTGGAATCCTTGACAAATTCTATGCTTCCTTTTTTAGTTATAACCATCTTCTAACCTTGCTTTTGTATTCCTTAAACTCTTCCTCAAATAACAACAACATTGCTTCTTCTTCAGGGATAATTTGCAAAACATTCATGCAAAATATAAATAGAGGAATAATAATTATTCCGCCGATTATATTTGTTTGTAATGCTAGTCCAATCAATATAAATAATAACCCTAGATACATCGGATTTCTTGAAAATACGAATGTTCCTTCAACGACCAAAGAAGATGCTGTATTTGGTTTTAATGGATTTACAGTTGTTTTATTTTTTCTAAAAGAAAGAGCAGAAGAAATGATTATCCCTATGCCAACTATTTCTAAAACAAAACCTGAATAGAACAAATATCCAATATCAAAATTTGGAAAAAGATTTTTTGAAAAGTAAATAGCTAACCCAAATATCAGAGTAACAATTGGTGGTGGGATCTTATTTTTCATTATACTATGAACACTCCTGCTTCAAGAAAATTACGGAACTTCTCTTTACCAACTAAGACAATATAAAATATCCCGCAACACATAATACTAGAAAATAGCATAATTTGATTGAAATAAGACTCCGTCTCCAGAGTTGAAAAAATATACAAGTCCAAAT
>DKIG01000028.1:22097-23823 GCA_002454165.1 Gammaproteobacteria bacterium UBA6724 | reverse complement strand
ACATCATTTCTAAATTACATATTGTACTTGCATATAGAATAGATCTTCAAACAAACAATTAGCAACTAGATTCCTCCAGCCAACTCAAAGTCAATGCCTACTGGTAGTTAACCCTAAACTACCCTCCCGCGCCAGCGGCATACCGTCCATCCCTGGACATAAAAAACCTGCACCGTTTCCGGTGCAGGCAATCACCAACCTCACCCTCACTACGGAGGGAAAAGAATTCTTAATCTATAAGTTATATCCTACTGTTATACCGTATGTACGAGGTGCTGCATACCCATACAAAAGCCATCCAAAATCAGGCAAATCGTTTAGGTAAATCTGGTACTCTGACTCTGTTAAATTTTTGCCCCATGCGGAAACAGACCATGTTCCATCGTTCGACTCCAAGGTCAATCTTGCATTAACTAACCAGTACGCATCACGAAGGTTACTAGGCTGATTATTTACTTCAAGATATGCTTCATCTCGCCAACTAAAATCGGTTGAAACAATACCGATCATGGATTCACCTACCTCTGTTTGGTAACGTACTTGCCCTGTAAAGGCTAATTTAGGGCTGAACGTGGTTCGGTTACCTTTCAAACTTACCAGGCCAGTTCCGGTAGCAACCTCCTCATCGCTGTTGATCTCCGAATCCAAGTAACCAGCTCCAGCAGAGAGATTAAAGTTATTGGTTGGTGCCCATTGGGCTTCTAATTCCAGACCAATAATATCAACACTACCCGCATTCACGGTAATTGGAACTGGCGCACCACCATCAACATCAATATGTGCATTTACAAAGTCATAACGAAATAACGCACCGTTCAACTGTATGGTGTTGTTATTCCACACCGACTTAAATCCTATCTCATAGGAGGTAATTGTTTCCGGCTCTAAATTCGTTAGCTGTGGCTGCGCCGTTGCAAAGGCAACACTATAACCACCACTTCTGAACCCAGTAGTAATAGAAGCATACAATAACGAATTTTCTGTCGGTATATAATTAATGCCAAATTTATAAGAGACATTTTCATCTCGACGGACATTCCCACCAGGAACATCTTCGGATGTCGTTAAGGGCGTTAATACACTTGTAGGACGTTCCTCACCACCAACACCTGTCAATCCATTTCCACCAAAAGTGCCGCCTTGTAACTCAGTTTCTTCCCATGTGTACCTAACACCATTCACAAGCCGCACCTTATCGAATAACTGATATTCAAGGTGCGCAAAAACTGAGAAAGATTCAACTGTTTGATCGTAACGCGAATAATTATTCAATGCACCACCTAGTCCTCCTCCTCCCGGTAGATCATAAGCAGTCAGGTAGTCGCCATTGTAAAGATCATCACGCTCATAGAAAGCACCAAGAATATAACTGTAATCACTTTCAGAGATTGAAGTTAATCGTATCTCTTGTGTGAATTGCTCAAATTCCGTATACCAATAGACTTGTACTGAATCAATAGGACTACCATCAGAATCTTCACGTTGATTTTGATCAAAGTTCTCATAAGCCGTAATAGACGTCAGAGTAAACGCACTATATTCTCGCTCATAGCGGACAAGGCCACCAAATGCCTCATTATCAACTTCAAAACTTAGGTTACCTTGAACAATATATGGATCATTTTCACCCGGCTGTAAATGGGGCACCGGGTTTTCTAAATCGCTATTTGGGTTAAAACCAACATCAAGACCACGAAAACACCCTGGCGTATCGCCTCGGACAGTT
>DKIG01000028.1:7823-22087 GCA_002454165.1 Gammaproteobacteria bacterium UBA6724 | reverse complement strand
TCCCCCCCCCCCCCCGTGTTCACACCCAAACCTTCATACGGGTGCAACTCTGAATCATCTTTACCATAATGAACTGAAACCAATAGAGCCGACTTGTCGAACTCCCAGCTCAATTGGCCTCTTAAGCCCAGTTCATCAACGCGACCCTCATCTGTCATACGGGTGGTATTTTTATAAAAACCGTCTCCTTGGTCTGTCTTATAACCTGATAACCTGGCTAAAAGATTGTCGGATAACGGTACGTTAATTGCCGCTTCAACATTCACCAAATTATAATTACCGGAAGTAACTTTGGCGAAACCTCCAAGCTCCTGTTCCGGTCGACGAGTAATGAAATTAACCGCACCACCCGTTGTATTTCTGCCAAAAAGATCTCCCTGTGGGCCCTTTAGGACTTCAACTCGTTCAATATCAAATAATGTCATACCGGTCATAAAACCTTTACTTTGGTAGACCTCATCAACATGCACCGCTACTGGTGCATCCAGGTTGGCAACAAACTCATTAAGACCAAGGCCTCGTATATTGAAGAAATTATTCCCCAAACCATAATTCACCTGGACATTAGGCGTCAGAGCTGCCACATCAACAACATCCGTTACTACCGCCTCTTCTATCCTATCGCCGCTAAATGCAGCGACCGTTAGACCGATATCCTGCAAGGACTGATCCCGTTTTTGAGCAGTAACAACAATTTCCTCAATTTGCGCAAATGCCGGCACTGACAATGCAGTCAAGCACACCAACATCGGTACCAATTTAGTGGTAAAAGTTATAATTTTCATAATTTACACTCCTATCAGTTTGTAATTATTTGATTTATGAAGTCACGTTGCGCCACTCATTCTCCTTCTCGTATGTTGCTGCAATTTGATAAAGAGTAACTTCATCAAAATGCTTACCTACCAACATCATTCCAACAGGTAGACCATCACTCATTCCTACCGGTATAGACAGAGCTGGATGCCCACTGGCATCCATCTGGCAAGTGTTACCTATCATTTCAAACGCACGCTGCACGCACTCACTCATATCGGCATCATCTCCAGGGAGCGGGGTTGCCTTCATTGGCGTAGTAGGCATAACTATCGCGTCAAAATCTTCAAGATGCTGGTTATACTCAGCAGTCAACTGCCTGCTTAGGTTTTGCGCCTTCGCGTAATATCGGCCATGGTAATTCGTTAACATGTACTGTCCGGTGAGCATGCAACTCTTCAGCGAGTCTGATAAATCATTGGCACGCAGACGCCAAGCTGCATGAGCATCCAATAAGCCAGTTGGATACAATCCCTTCCACCCTGTTCCAACTCCATTTAGGTTCATCATCTGAGCAGTAAGCCCTTCAAGCGCAATAGCCAACCAGATCGAGTGCCCAAGAATATGAGAAGGAATTGATATCTCTGTCACTTCTGCTCCCTGAGCAACAAGAGCATCAACCGCATTTCGCACTAATAGGTCTACATCCTCTTCAGAATCATCACGGCCAAACCCCTCTTTTAGTATCGCAATACGTTTTTTAGAAATTCCTTTGTCCAGATTTTCCCGATAATCAGCACCGTTGGCGGGTAAATATTGACGCGGATCTAAGCCATCATATCCTGCAATAGCACTTAACAATAATGCATTGTTATCTACTGTGTCAGTGATTGGACCTACATTATCAATGGTCGATTCAATTGACATAATTCCGGTATACGGTACCAACCCCCATGTCGGTTTCATACCGACACAGCCTGACCACGATGAAGGAATCCGTATTGAGCCACCTTGGTCACAGCCGAGTGCCATCGGCACCTCTCCCGCACCGACTAAAGCACCACAGCCTGATGAAGATCCACCGGAAGAGTGATTCGGGTTGTGAGGGTTATGTACAACTACACGTGAATTTGTATGGCTACCACCAGAAAGACAAAAGTGCTCACAATGCGCCTTCCCAACAATCTCGCCCCCTGCCTTCAAGATACGAGTAACTACAGTTGCGTCTATATCTGGCACATACCCTTGTAGCGTTGATGTTCCATTCATCATTGGTACACCAGCCAGGCTTATATTGTCTTTTAATACAATTTGCTTACCGGAAAGAATACCTTCTGCTTCGCCAGTAATACTTGTCTTGCGGCTCCATGCGTTGAACGTATTGTCCTCTGGTACGGGTTCAAAACCTGAGTCTCTTGCATATTCAACAGATGGCAGATAATCAGGCATGGCATCGATTGCATTGTATGCATCAAAGTTAGGAGCCATGATTTCATGGTGTGACTGAAGCTCTGATTCAGAAAGTTTCATATGCAAACTTTCTGCAACCGCTTTTAACTGCTCCATGGAAGGTGGTCGTACTGGCATTTTTGATATCCCCACTTATTTGATTACTTCTTACAAAATTTGGTTTGGCTCGTGATAAATAACTGTTTATATTTTTATATGTAATTCCTGTTTGAGAGATATCGTCAACTATAGATAAAGGTAATTTTATTGATCTGTTACCACCAGCCTCTTAGCATCATATATCCTGGAGCTACACCAGTAACGGCACCGATGGCGACGACGCTCCAACCTAAAAGCGGACCCGCAAGCCTGGTTTTCCCCAGTGCCATAATGAGAAAGAAAATGAACCATGCTGCACCCCAAATTAGCCAAATAATACCAAAGCGCCAATCGCCTGTGCTAAAGGCACTTTCTGAAATCAGTGGAGTCATAAGAGCAACCAACAAGCAATAGTAACCAACCCCTCTGGCGTCCATTCCTGTGACATTGTTCACGCCAATCATGAAATACGTAAAAGCAAATAGTGTTATGCCTCCAACAGTTACCCATGTTGCTTCACCAAATAGTTGGAATGTCATTGAGAGGATAATGCAAAAAAACATAAAACTTGAGATTGCAATATTCCAAATACCACATTCCTTTGCCGATATCTTTCCTAACATATTTATGCCATTTAGAATAAATATGAATCCGACGAACCATAGAATTAGACCTATTATTATATTTGGATTAGAAAAAATCATAATTGTTTAGTGTATTGCTGATTTGATAGAAAGAGTATTCATAGCAAGAGAGATATTCTCAGGGCTCTCAGAAATATTTAACTCTTTGGAATATTGCTCTCGCATTAAGAACTTCTGTAATTTTCCTGTCACAGTCATTGGATATTCAGAGACGAATTTAATGTAGCGAGGGATTTTGTAGTGACTGATTTTATTCTTGCAAAAATCAATCAGCTCACTTTCTGTTAACTCCATGTTTTCGTTGAGTTGAACCCAGGCAGCTACTTGCTCGCCATATTTGAGGTCAGGGATGCCAAATATCTGTGCTTCAAAAATCGCTGGGTGAGTATAAAGATACTCTTCTACTTCTCGGGGATATATGTTTTCTCCGCCGCGAATAATCATGTCTTTAATTCGACCAGTTACGTTTACGTAACCTTGTTTGTCCATAACTCCAATATCTCCTGAATGCAACCATCCGGCTACGTCAATTGCTTCATGAGTTTGTGCGGTGTCAGCCCAATATCCTTGCATTACCCCGTAGCCTCTACAGCAAATTTCGCCTTTATTGCCGACAGGGGCAACCATTCCATCTTCGTCGATAATCTTTATTTCTATATGAGGCCCGGCTTTACCAACAGTTTCTACCCGTTTATCAATGGGATCGTCGGCTTTGGTCATATGATTTACCGGGCTACATTCTGTTTGCCCGTAAGCAATGAGAACGTCTGACATTCCCATGTTGTTGATTACTTTTTTCATAATTTCAACTGGGCATGATGCGCCTGCCATGATGCCGGTACGTAGTGAAGATAAGTCAAAGTCTTTAAATTTAGGGTGATCTAACATCGCAATAAACATTGTGGGTACGCCATGTAATGCTGTACATCTTTCCTTCTCAACAACACTTAGTGTTAGCTCAGGGTCAAATGACTCTGATGGTAAAACAGCGGTCGCTCCGTGACTTATACATGCAAGATTACCCATAACCATTCCGAAGCAATGATATAAAGGTACGGGTATGCATAATCGATCTTCTGTGCCTAAGTTCATCCCAGCTCCGACAATTGCGCCATTATTCAAAATGTTGTGATGTGTCAAGGTGGCACCTTTGGGGTTGCCCGTAGTGCCGCTGGTAAATTGAATGTTGATAGGATCATCTGGGCAGAGGTTACCTTGAATCTCTTCTACCTTTTGCAGGTTGGATGTCGAAGAAAGATATGTGATTTGATCAAAATTGAACATTCCTTCTGAGTGTTCCTCGCCCATTCTGATTACGTGTCGTAATGAAGGTAGCCGTTTAGCTTTTAACTCCCCTGGCGCGCACATTGAAATTTCAGGTGCTAGTTGTTGTAGCATGTCTAAATAGCAACTGCTTTTAAATTTTTCTGCAGTGACAATCGCTGTGCATTCAACTTTGTTGAGTGCGTATGCAAGTTCAGTCAATCGGTAAGCAGGGTTAAGGCATACTAATATTGCGCCAATCTTCGCGGTTGCGAATTGCGTTATGCACCACTCAAGAGAGTTAGGACCATAGATGCCAACGCGATCTCCTTTCTTAATACCTATGGTTAAAAGCCCGGCGGCGAATTTGTTGATAGCGGTTTGGTACTCGTTATAACTTAGCCTTACGTTTTGATGATTGATAATCAGCGCTGATTGGTTTGGATTTTTTTCGACTGTGCGGTCAAAGTGTGACCCTATATCGGTGTAGAGCAAGGGGGCATCTCCAGGGTTATGGAGATGGCTTTTTAATATGGGTTGGGAGCTGTTGTCCGAACTGGAATTTTTGTTCAATTTAGTGTCTCTGAATTGTTTATGTTCCCATTCGTTTCGTATTGATGTTAACGTCAACGTAGCATCCATTGATATTGACGTCAACGTAATATACATTGGAATTAATGTCAACGTCAATATACTATAGATTCATTCATACTAACGTTGACGTCAACGTCAGTATGTTATAATATCAATGACATTAACCACAACCTCAACCCAAAGAGAGACAGACTATGACCAAGACGTATTCAATCAGAGAATTATCCCAAGAATTTGACATAACCACACGTACACTACGGTTTTACGAAGAAAAAGGCTTAATCAGCTCTTCTCGAAGTACGCAAACCAGAACCTACAGTAGCGCTGACCGAATTCGACTCAAGCTTATTTTACGCGGTAAACGCCTTGGCCTCACGCTGGAAGAAAGTAGCGACATTATCAACATGTATAACCCTGCTACAGGCAACAAAGCGCAGATACAAACGTTGATTAATAAAATACGAGACAAACGCAAGCAATTGCTACAGCAACAAAAAGATCTAGAACTCACGCTGTTAGATTTACGTGATTCCGAAGAGCGCTGCATGATTGCTCTTGGAGAGATCGACAACAAAAAAACCTTCGGTCAGTAATAAAAACCATAACCAGCTGCTACTCTGACAAACTCTTACTAAAAGCACCAACGATACTATGACCATTTCCTACGCGACCTTACAATACAACCTCGGCGAAGAGATTGATATGTTGCGCGATATGGCTCAGCAATTTGCGCAAGCAGAAATTGCCCCGCGAGCAGAACAAATTGATATTGATAACCTGTTTCCGGCTGACCTTTGGCGTAAATTCGGTGATCTTGGCTTACTGGGCATTACGGTTGATGAAGAATACGGAGGCAATAACATGGGCTATCTTGCTCATGTTATTGCTATGGAAGAGATCAGTCGAGCCTCTGCCTCAGTTGGCTTATCCTATGGAGCACACTCCAACCTCTGTGTTAACCAGATCCATAAGAACGGCAGCCCAGAGCAAAAACGTAAATATTTACCGCAACTTTGCTCAGGCGAACACATCGGCGCTCTTGCCATGTCTGAACCAAATGCCGGATCTGATGTAGTCAGCATGAAGCTGCGGGCAGATAAAACAGGCGATGTCTACATACTCAACGGCAACAAAATGTGGATCACCAATGGTCCTGATGCCGACACCTATGTAATTTATGCAAAAACCGATATAAATGGTGGCTCTCAAGGAATGACCGCCTTTATCGTTGAGAGAACTTTCCCTGGTTTTTCACAGGCACAAAAGCTCGACAAATTGGGTATGCGCGGCTCCAACACTTGCGAACTGGTATTCCAAGACTGTGAAGTGCCCGAGGAGAATATTCTAGGTTTTGAAGGCGGAGGCGTGCGCGTCCTTATGTCAGGCCTTGATTATGAGCGTACTGTGCTTTCTGGCGGTCCAATTGGAATTATGCAAGCTTGTATGGATATCGTTCTTCCCTACATTCATGAACGCAAACAATTCAACAAAGCGATCGGTGAATTCCAATTAATGCAGGGGAAAATTGCCGACATGTACACCGCGCTCAGTGCAAGCCGAGCTTTTCTGTATGCAGTGGCTGGCGCTTGCGATCGACAGCAAGAAAGCCGCAAAGACGCAGCTGCGGTCATTTTATATACCGCTGAACAAGCCACGCAAATGGCCTTGCAGGCCATTCAGGCCTTAGGTGGAAATGGCTATATTAATGAATATGCAACTGGTCGCTTATTACGCGATGCCAAACTTTATGAAATCGGCGCCGGCACTTCAGAAATCAGACGTATGTTAATTGGCCGTGAATTATTCAATGAAACCAGTTAGCCCGGCAACATTATTGTCAATAACCGCATTAACAATCATCTTATATAAAAATGTTCTTACAAATCCCCAATCAGCGGTGACTTAAATGAGTGCGATCAAAACCAAAATAAACGATCGCTCTGCCGAATTTATAGAGAACACAGAACACATGCAGTCTCTGGTTGATGACTTGTATAAAGTAGTTAAGAAAATAAAATTAGGCGGCGACGAACGATACCGGAAACGACACAAATCCAGAGGCAAGTTACTTGCAAGAGAAAGGATTGATGCACTAATTGATGCAGGCTCACCCTTCCTTGAGTTATCACAATTGGCTGCCTTTAAAGTTTATGGTAATGAAGAAGTTGCAGCAGCAGGCATCATCACTGGCATAGGCCGCGTTGCCAGACAGGAATGCATAATCGTTGCCAACGATGCGACAGTTAAAGGTGGTAGCTACTACCCATTGACGGTCAAAAAACATTTGCAAGCACAAGCCATCGCCGAACAAAATCACTTGCCCTGTATTTACCTGGTTGATTCGGGCGGCGCGAATTTACCGAGGCAAGACGAGGTGTTCCCTGATCGGGAGCATTTTGGCCGTATTTTCTTTAACCAGACGAACATGTCAGCCAAGAACATACCGCAAATCGCCGTTGTAATGGGTTCTTGTACCGCAGGCGGAGCCTATATACCAGCCATGTCTGATGAATCAATCATTGTAAAAGACCAAGGCACCATATTTTTAGCGGGGCCACCACTGGTTAAAGCCGCTACCGGAGAGGTAGTAACGGCAGAAGAACTTGGCGGAGCAGATGTTCACTGCCGTGAGTCCGGGGTATCAGACCATTATGCACAAAATGATCATCATGCATTAAAGCTTGCAAGACAAACAGTCAGCCGCCTAAACCGTGTGAAGCCAAGCCAACTGGATATCAAAAAATCGGTAGAACCTTTATACGATAGCAAAGAAATTTATGGCGTTATACCTAAGGACATGCGCCAGCCTTTTGACATCTGCGAGATTATCGCTCGTGTTGTCGACGGCTCTGACTTTGATGAATTCAAAGCCTTATTCGGCACCACTTTAGTCTGTGGTTTTGCCCGTATTTTTGGCTACCCCGTGGCGATAATTGCAAATAATGGCATCTTATTCGGTGAGTCCGCACAAAAAGGAGCGCACTTTGTGGAACTCTGCGGGCAGAGAAAGATACCTCTGGTATTTCTACAAAATATTACTGGTTTTATGGTGGGCAAACAGTACGAAGCTGGCGGTATCGCAAAGCACGGTGCAAAAATGGTGACCGCAGTAGCCAACGTGCAAGTTCCAAAATTTACCGTCCTGATTGGCAACTCCTACGGCGCAGGCAACTATGGCATGTGTGGACGTGCCTATGATCCCCGTTTTCTGTTTATGTGGCCAAACGCACGGATATCGGTCATGGGCGGAGAGCAAGCCGCTGGCGTATTATCACAAGTTAAGCGCACACAAAAAGAAAATGCAGGTGAAAATTTTAGCCAAGCCAAAAAAGATGCTTTCAAGCAACCCATTATTGATAAATATGAAACCCAGAGCCACCCCTATTACGCCTCAGCAAGGCTCTGGGATGATGGTGTTATTGACCCCGCCGAAACACGGCAAGTGCTCGGCCTAGCGATATCAGCATCGCTGAATAAAACAATTGAAGATTCCCACTTTGGCGTATTCAGGATGTAACCATGCAGAACTCAACAGTAAATACCAGCATTGACCAACCGGATACGAAAATAGATTCATTAATATCATCCCTGCTTGGCAACGGTCCAGATGCTATCAGCGCGGCCAAGCAACTTATTTTTGATGTTGCCAACCAACCGGTTTCAGATAACTTGGTTGAGAAGACTTGTGAATTGATTGACTCGGTTCACGTCTCACCTGAAGAGCAGGAAGGGCTCCAGCTTTTTTAGAGAAACGCCATGCCGCCTGGCTAGATAACTATTCAGGTAAGAAAAAGAGAGGGCTCCATGTTTGAAAAAATTCTTATCGCTAACCGCGGTGAAATCGCCTGTAGAATTATCAAAACAGCCCGCATTCTAGGAATTCGTACTGTTGCCGTTTATTCGGATGCAGACAAAAATTCATTACACGTTTGCATGGCGGATGAAGCTGTACATATTGGTACAGCACCACCTCGCGAATCTTATCTAATAGGCGAACGCGTCATCAAAGCAACCAAAAAAACCGGCGCTCAAGCAATCCATCCAGGCTATGGTTTTCTATCAGAGAACTCAGACTTTTGTAAGCAATGCGCTGACAACAATATTATTTTTATTGGCCCACCAGCCGAAGCAATCAAAGCAATGGGGTCAAAGTCTGCAGCGAAGGACATTATGGCCGAAGCCAATGTGCCATTAGTACCTGGCTACCATGGTGAAGATCAAAACCCTGAATTATTGAGACAATCAGCCAACGAAATGGGCTACCCAGTATTACTAAAAGCTGTCGCCGGTGGTGGCGGCAAGGGTATGCGCCAAGTCTGGAATCCAGAAGAATTTGATGAGGCACTCGCAGCAGCAAAACGTGAATCCATGTCGAGTTTTAATAATGATGACATGCTGATTGAAAAGTATCTTACCCAGTCACGCCATGTAGAAGTTCAAGTCTTTTGTGACCAGCATGGCAAGGGAGTGTATTTGTTTGAACGGGACTGCTCTGTACAACGTCGTCATCAAAAAGTAATTGAGGAAGCACCTGCACCCAATATGCCAGAAGGCTTGCGCGAACAAATGGGCGAGACTGCCGTTCGTGCAGCACAGGCAATCAACTACCAAGGTGCCGGTACAGTTGAGTTTTTACTCAACACGAACCCTGATGGAGGTCATTCATTCTACTTTATGGAAATGAATACCCGTTTACAGGTTGAACACCCTGTTACCGAAATGATTACTGGACAGGATTTGGTCGAATGGCAACTTCGTGTTGCTGCAGGCGAGCATCTCCCGATGACACAAGAACAATTATGCATAACTGGACATGCCTTTGAAGCACGAATCTACGCAGAAGACCCTGACAATGACTTCTTACCAGTTACAGGTACGCTAAGTTACCTGCAAACACCAAAAGAAAATGTTCATGTGCGGGTAGATACCGGCGTAGTCCAAGGCGATGAAGTGAGTGTCCATTACGATCCAATGATTGCTAAATTAATTGTATGGGATAAAAATCGAAATCGCGCTTTGGCTCGCTTGGCTCGCGCACTAACAGAATATCGCATCAGTGGCATCACCACTAATATCAATTTTCTCTATAACCTGGCTACCTGTGCACCGTTTATCGAAGCTGATTTAGATACTGGCTTTATTGAAAAACATGAAAAGGTAATATTTAAAGAGTACTCAAAAAAACATCCAAAACCAGATTCCTCTTTGCGGCTTATACCTACTTTTGCATCGCGAACAAAGTCACCATGAACTGAATAACAACAATGACCCAAGTTCACCTTGGAATGCTGTACGTGCATGGAGATTAAATGCACCAAACGTGCATAATGAAACTATCCTTATTAACGACAACCAAGTTATGGTTTCAATAGGAGAACTTGACTCCACAAAACCGGAACAATTTCACATTAGCTATGACGGTGACGTTGTTGTCGCCAATGCCTCACTTTCAGGTAATACACTCTCGGCTGAGATTAATGGCCACAGTCAAAAAGTAACTGTAGTGTCACTTGAAGATCACTTCAGCTTATTTACAGAACACGGTTCTTTGGATTTTAAGTCAGCAGAACCCGACTACGGCGATATTGAAACAACAGGAAAAAATCCCGACTTCACGGCTCCTATGAACGGCACTGTAATCAATGTGCTGGCGCAGGCCGGTGCTAAGGTAAAAAAAGATGATACATTGCTCATTATGGAAGCTATGAAAATGGAACTCGCTATACGCGCGCCAGCTGATGGCATTGTAAAAGAAACTTATTATAAGCCCGGTGACCTGGTGGAAGGCGGTGCAGAATTACTGGCATTTGAGCAGGCGTAAATTGGAGGTCATAAAATGAGCTTTTCAATTCCTGCTGACGTTAAAATATTTGAAGTTGGTCCTCGCGATGGTTTGCAAAATGAGGCATCACTAGTATCTGTGGAAGACAAAATTGAACTAGTTAATCAACTCTCAAATGCTGGCTTTAATAACATTGAAGTGGGTAGTTTTGTGTCACCAAAATGGATACCACAAATGGCCAACAGTACAGAAGTATTTGCTGGTATAGATAGAAAAATGGGGGTTACCTACTCAGCACTTACACCAAACCTAAAGGGTTTACACGCTGCACTGGATGCTGGCGTTGATGAGATAGCTGTATTTGCAGCAGCCTCTGAGTCATTTTCACAAAAAAACATTAACTGCAGTATTGATGAAAGCATAAATCGCTTTAAGCCAATTATGTCTGAAGCGAGTAAACACAATATACCAGTACGAGGTTATATATCATGCGTTGTAGGTTGTCCCTACGAAGGAGAGGTTGCCGCCGAGCATGTCGCTAACGTCGCCCGTCCCCTTAATGATTTGGGCTGTTACGAAATATCTCTGGGCGATACCATAGGTATCGGCACACCTACATCAATAGTACGTATGATTAGCACTGTCTGTCTGTCTGTACCCGTCAAACAATTGGCTATTCATTGCCATGACACTTATGGTCAGGCACTGGCAAACATATACGCTGCGTTACAATCAGGAATAGCGGTTATTGATAGCGCCGTCGCTGGTCTTGGTGGTTGTCCATACGCAAAAGGGGCAAGCGGCAATGTTGCCACTGAGGACGTTCTATATCTTTTACATGGACTAGGAATAGAAACTGGAATTGATTTAAAATTAGCCATTGTCGCTGGTAATTACATCTCTGGGAAAATGAACCGCCGCAATCAATCACGCGTTGCCCAGGCGATGAAGTTATAAGAAAAGTTGTAAGCAAAACTGTAAGAAAAGTCTAACCGCTATATTACGACATCAAGATATGATTTCCGGTACCACCGACATGCCTAAGTGCATCGTGCACGGCACTGGCGGCACTTTGCTACAGCACCTAAACCAGAAGTAGCCCTTGGCATCATAGATACTAGAGCATATGGATGCGGGGGTTTAGGTTCAGTGCCGCGCCAAAGCGTTGAATGAGAAGCTCTGCGCTCCCGACTGTATTGACTCAATCCATGGTTGCCATTTAGAATGACGACACCTTTGGAGAGGGTGCCCAACTGCCAATCGGCGGACGGGTGAAACGGGAAGCCAGTGCGAATCCATGTGGATTCAATTCTGGCGCTGCCCCCGCAACGGTAAACGAGGAGTCGATTCACACAGCCACTGTGCCTCAGCATGGGAAGGCGAACCGACCGCAAAATCCACTCGTGAGCCCGGAGACCGACCCTGTCCAAATTAGCGAAGGTACCGCGGCGGGCGGATCTGCTTTTTGTTCTACTCCCTCGCCCCGACCTTCATGGTTCCTTTTAGAGCACTCGGGTGTGAGTGGGGAGAGCATGATGAAACAAAACCCTAAGGCGTCGCAACTACTAACCCATGCCAGACTAGTCCTCCTTGCGGGGCTTGGCATGTGTCTTACTCATCTGCCAGCCATCGCGGCTGAGGATACCAACTTGGAAGTCGTCACCGTTTCGGCTACCCCGGTGTCCGTCGCTGAGGCTGGCAGCTCCGTCAGTATCATTACTGCCGAAGATATCCTTATCAAAAATGCAGCCACCCTACAGGAACTCCTGCGTGAAGTGCCCGGTTTTGCCGTGACTCAGGCAGGGTCGGGAGGTGCTTTAACTCAGCTACGCGTCCGAGGCGCCGAAGCAAATCAGGTGCTGGTACTCATTGACGGCATTGAGGCGAATGACATAGCCCAGGGCGGCGGGTTTGATTTCAGCAGCCTGCTGACCACCGGCATTGAGCGAATAGAAATCGTGCGGGGTCCTCAGAGCGCACTCTGGGGAAGTGACGCTATGGCGGGTGTTGTGCACATCATTACGCAGGCGCGGGAAAGGGTGCCAGGCACCCGGTTTGGCATCACCACTGAGGCTGGCTCCTTCGGCACCCTGAGGAGTGCCTTTTCCATTCGCCACGGGACGCCCAGCGCGCGCATCAATTTATCAGTTGAATCGCTTGCCACGGATGGCACCAATATTTCCAGAACCGGTAAGGAGGATGACGGTTTTGAGAACACCAGTGTCAACTTGGCGGGCGAGTATCAACTGGCAGACACCCTCGCCTTGTCGTTTACCGCTAGACACACCGCCACGACCACCGCCATTGACACCTTCGGTCCCGCCGGTCTGCCCATTGACGCCGACCTTGAATCAGATTCAACCTATCAATACTTCGGCTTCGGCATCCAGCATGAGGTCAATGACGCCATCACGCAGCAACTGAATCTGGGACGCTTCAACTCCGCCAACCGATCCGATGTTAAGACCAACCAGATCAGGAATTTTACCGAGGGCACCAAAGATACTGTCCGCTATCAGTTGAATCTTGCGCGGGCAGCGCAACGACTCTCGGTGCGGGCGGAACATGAAACCGAGCACTTCCGACAGCGCGGCGCGGTTGCACCCTTCTCTGACCCCAATCAGAATCGAAAATTTCAAACCACCAGTCTTGCCGTGGAATATCGATACGACGGGGAGAGGGTTAATCTCTCTGTCAGTGCCCGGCGCGATGACAATTCAGACTTTAAGGATGCCAGTTCCTGGCGGGTCACCGGTAACTTGCCCTTAGACAATGATGCCACCATCCTCTTTGCCTCCGTCGGTGCAAGCGTCAAGAATCCGACCTTCACCGAGCGGTTTGGCTACTTCACAAACTTTATCGGCAACCCAGACCTGGAACCGGAGGAGTCGCTTGGCTGGGAGGCGGGCATCAGACATTCCTGGCTTGAGGGCAGACTCAGCGCTGGCCTTGCCTGGTTCAACGAAGACCTGGATAGGGAGATTAACGGCTTTGTTTATGTCCCCGCTCAAGGCGGATTCACCGCTGAAAACAGCACCGGGGAATCCAACCGCAGCGGTCTGGAACTGGAATCTTCCTGGGCACCCACTTCTAACCTGGAACTAACCGCTAATTTCACCTATCTGGATGCTACTCAGGAAGACGCTACCGGACGCGATCAGATAGAAGTTCGCCGCCCGAAATACAGCGGGGCGGTCACGGCGACTTATCGCTGGGACAAGGCGGCATTACATTTGGCGGTTAGCCACACCGGCACTCAGGAGGATGACTTCTTTCCCCCCGTCCCACCCTACCAGCAAAAAGTGAAACTCGGTGCCTTCACTCTCGCCAGTCTCTCAGGGCATTATCAGATGACCCGCCACATCACTTTAACTGGCAGGTTGGAAAATATCGGGGACGAAAATTATGAACAGGTGTACGGCTACCGCTCACCAGGAGCAAGCGGTTATGTCGGCATCCGCCTTAGTTGGTAGCGGCGTTATGATGACGGTGGGGTGACGCCACGGGATCCGTGAAGATTCATGCCCAATGCCAGTAACATTCTGGACTTCCACTCCATCATTCCTGCCCCGGCCCGTCATTGTCACCATCGCCGTGACGGTTCAAGCACGGAATGACGGGGGAGGGGTACCGTCGTATAAGGTGCGTCACCGCCGGGCATTTCACTGGATTCCGTG
>DKIG01000028.1:0-7767 GCA_002454165.1 Gammaproteobacteria bacterium UBA6724 | reverse complement strand
GCACAACTAATGCCTGAAAAGTCCAGAATGTGTTGGCATCATACAATTCATAGACAACTCACCCGCCCCCATTCATAATCTGCAACTCATCATTCAAGCGTTTAACCTTATGTCTTCCGAACAATTTTCTGAACAGCCTTCTAAAATGTCTTCCAAAAATCCCTATCAGTGCTTCTCCCTGTCAATAGAAAATAACATTGCTCATCTGGTGCTGAACCGTCCTGAAAAGCGGAACAGTATGAATCCGTGTTTCTGGCGGGAGTTGCCGCTTATCATCAAGACCATTGACCAGGGCGCGCAAGCCAGGGTCATCGTCTTGTCATCCACGGGACCGCATTTTTCTGCCGGTCTTGATGTCAGTTCATTTTCCAACATCGGGCAGGCTGACCAGGAAGACAAGAAAACCAAACGGTTACAGGCGGCGACGGCTTTTTACGACAATCTGCTGCATCTGCAAGACACATTCAGTTGCATTGAAAATTGCCGGGTGCCGGTGCTCGCAGCAATACAAGGCGGTTGCATCGGTGGCGGGGTGGACCTGGTGACCGCCTGCGATATCCGTTACGCCACGGAGGATGCTTTCCTGACCATATTTGAAACTAATATCGGCATGACGGCGGATGTCGGGACTTTTCCACGGCTGGTAAAACTGATCCCTGAAGGTTATGTCCGCGAAATGGCATACACAGGACGACGGGTCAGCGCTGCGGAAGCAAAAGACATGGGGTTAATCAACGCCGTCTATCCAGACCATGACACCATGTTGACCAATGTCATGGCGACCGCCGCCGAGATAGCCAGTAAGGCACCGCTTGCCATCTATGGCTGTAAACGCATCATCAACTACGCCCGGGACCACAACACAGATGATGGACTGGATTACATCGCCATCTGGAATGCGAGCATGTTCAAGATAGAGGAAATTCAAGAAGCCATGGCGGCAAATGCAGAACAAAGACCCGGTGATTTTGTGCCCCTGCCAGCAAGCCGGCGTCAGGGTTTTGACGATGATGATGGTTCCAACGACGCAGCTGTTTGACGCTTATTAAAACTTTCTGAAAACCAGTAAAGCAGCGCACCAACTGCAATCATGCCAAGCCCCGCCAATCCTTCCTCGGGACGATTGATAAGAATGTAAATCAGCGTCCAGGTCATCAGTCCCAGGAAAATCAGCGGCGTCACCGGATAGCCCCAACATTTATAAATCCGACCCGTCGCATCTGCTGTTTTCCTTGCCCGCAGGATGAACACCCCCGCCACCGCAAAAACCGTATTAACTCCCATCACAAATCCAGCAAAAACAAGTACCGATTCAAATGTTGAGGTCAGGATGAAGAACAAGGTCACCCCGGACTGGACGAATATCGCCAGCATCGGAATACCATTGGCGTTAGTTTTGGACAGGAACCGAAATAATCGAAAGTCCTCCCCTATTACCTGCAAGGCTCTTGGTCCCGCAATCACCATCGCGCTGACCGTGGAAATGAGCAACGAAGCAAGCACCAGCCCCATCATCCTGCCACCCCTTTCACCGAAAGCCTGTGTCGCCACTATCACGCCCGTTTCTAGATTACCTTGCATCGCCGACATGGGCGCAGCGTAGAGGAAGGTGTAGTTCAACATCAGGTACAGCACCAATACCACCAGGGTACTGCCAGCCAAAATAAAGGGCATTGTCGTGCTGGGCGATTCAATCTCATTGGTGATATAGGTCGCAGCGTTCCAGCCGGTGAACGCATAGTTCACATAGATCAGCGACACCGCAAAAGCGCCGCCAGTCAGCAATGTCCAGTCCCCCTCGGCAGGTAACAAACGCACTTCCTGGGGCGATGTTACCGCGCTGGTCACCAGGAAAACGAAGAGCAGAATTATCAACACCTTGAACACCGTGAAGACTGTTTGTACGCCGCCGCTCGCCGCCCGGGAAAAGGCATGTATTGGGGTCAGGAGCAGAACCAGCAGACTCGCCATCACAGTGGCGGAGACCTGCTCAAGGCTGGCGGCGAGATAGGCACCGAAGGTCATGGCGGCAAGCGCAGTTGGTGCGGCGAAACCCACCGTCGCCGAAATCCATCCCGATATAAACCCCGCCACCGGATGATAGATTCGGGACAGGAAGTTGTACTCTCCGCCAGAGCGCGGCAGGCGTGAGGCGAGTTCGGCATAGGCAAGCGCGCCGCAAAAGGCGATGACGCCACCGACCAGCCACAACATCAGCAACACGAAGGTTGATTTGATGTCAACTAGTTGGAACCCCAAACTGGTAAACACACCTGTCCCAATCATGTTGGCGACCACAATGGCAACCGCCGTGACCGCCGAGAATTTTTTTCGAGATCTTGCGGCAACCTGCCTGCCGAACATCACTGACTCCTCAGGTTGGCGAATCCGCCCCTCAATAAATTGCGTACAGATAGGAGAAGTAGCCCAACAACAACAGGCCGCCGGTGACTTTGCCGATGGTGGCTTTGGTCAACACAAACAGCCACAAGAGTAGTGAACTTGCAAACATGACCCAGACATCAAATCGTAGAAATTCCGGGTCAACGGGAATGTCCGTCAACAAAGCCGTAATGCCGAGGATAGCCAGAATATTAAAGATGTTGCTACCAACGACATTGCCGATAGCCACATCCGGGCTTTTGTGCAGGGCTGCAATCAGCGTCGTGCTTAACTCAGGCAAGGAAGTCCCCAGCGCTATCAGACTGAGACCTATCACCGCCTCGGAGACGCCCCAACTGGTCGCCAGGAAGACGCCGCTCTCAACCACCAGGTCCGCGCCCAGCGGTAGCGTGAGTACACCTAGAAGGATAAAGAGCGTGATTGTGCCAGGGTGACTCGGCAACCCGACTCGATTCAGATCTTCTTCTACATCATCTAGTCCTGAGATGACGACGGCACCACGGAATACGAGAATCAGGAAGCAAAACAAGATAAAAACGAGCAGCATCCCTTCAAGGAAAGATATGGGCTGAAACACACACATCACAATAAACATGAGCGACACCCCGATCATCAGATGGGTTTGTCGCGGGAGGCCCCGCTGAGAGCAAGCGATCGGATATATCAGGACCGGGATACCGATCACCAATAATACATTGGCAATGTTGCTACCCACCACATTGCCGACTGTAATCCCGGGATGACCCGACAGGGCAGATAGGATAGACACCATCAATTCTGGCGCTGAGGTGCCCATTGCCACCACCGTCATACCCACCACGACAGGCGGGATCTTGCTTTCCTTGGACAGGCTGAGGGCACCGAGAACCAGGAGTTCACCACCCATCAGAAGATAGACAAAACCGCCAAACAGCATCAGGAAGGCGGTAATTTCAGTCATCGCAACGGGAATCGTCCGGGGGATGCTGTGCCAACTGGCTCGTAGCATCCTGCCGCTCTGATTCTATATCGTCCATATAGAGATTGATGATTTTCGCCAGGTAAGCAATCTCATCGTTGCCCTTCACCTCGGCACGAATGTGAGTTTCGCCCTGCTGTATTTTCTCAACCACCACCGCCAGACGACGGATCGGCCGCGCCAGATAGAAGCCCAGCAGAGCACCGCCGATAATGGCAAAGGCTGACAAGGCAATGGCAATATCAAACAACGATTTGCGCAACTCATGAACGCGCTTTTCCTCCTCATTGACATCAACCTTGACCACCAGTCCCCAGTCTTGGACAGGCAGTAAACGGGTTACTGACCAGACGACTTCTCCTCGGTAGTCGGTATGTTCCTCTGGGACAATCGGGCGGCTTTCGGGAAAAGCCCGGCGCATATCATCAGAGGCGGTAGCCAGGGGTTGTCTGCTGTCCCAGTTCGCAAGTTGATGCCGCGGCGGATTAAGTCGTTGTAACACCTCGCTTGTTTTCATGCCGCCTGTTTTCATATCCCTTGTATTTATAACCGTTGTCTTCGTAACCGTTGCCTTCATAACTCTTGCCTTCATAACAGTTGTCTTCATAACTCTTGTCTTCATAACAACGAAGGCTTCCCCGGTGTCACCCAGCCCGGTGTAATCAGTGGTCACATCAAGCAGTTTCGCCGCATCAATAATCAATTCAATCCTGCCTATCATCTCGCCGTCCAGTTGTACGTCCGTGCTAAGCACCAGTTGTACGCCGTCTGGCTTGTCAGGGTGGGTCCCCACATGAGCACCCTCGTAAGTGATGTCCTTACTGACAGGCGCTTCGCTGGAGCTAATACTGGAGGGCGTAATATCGGAGATTCCAAAGGAGGCAATCTCGCTACCGTCACTAGTGAACACACTCAGCTTGTCGATACCATCTATCGCGGTATTCTCGACAATCCCCTGAATGATTCTTTCTACCTGCCTGCGGGCATCCCGACTGCCTTGCTTTACATAGTCTCTGATAGATTTACGCAGTTGCGTCCGGTGCTTCACCAGGCGCAGATTATCCTCCCAGCCACCGTAAACCTTGAGGATTTCCTGCTTCTTACTCTCAGCCAGGGTGTCCAGTTGACGCAGGGACATTTTCTGCAACAAAGTCGCCGATGTGGTGTAAGCAAACATGCCCAGCAAGGTCATACTTGCCAGGGAAAAGAAAACAAGCGCAAGCACAAGCCTGGTACGAATATCCATGCGTTGGATTATGTTATCGGAAGGGTAGAGACGCAAGAAGTTACATCTCGCAAAAAATGCCATCCGCCGGGCGGGACATTTGATAGAGCAACAGGTAAAACGCCAGGTAGAACACCAGGCAGGATGAAAGGAATTAATTCGTGCCTTAACTGACCTGAACGACTCTGATCAATTCACCCCTTGTATAGGGTTTGCCGACTGTCTTCAAAAATTTCACGGCGAGAAAACTGACCAGAGCGCTACCGAGCAGCCAGAGGCTTGAAGTACCCGGATGGCTGGCGAAGGTGCCTGCCTGATAGATGCAACTAGAGGTGACATAAGCCAGCCCGGTCGTCCAGAAAAACATCAATAACATCCAGGTGAGACCTGCTTCTTTGGCGGTCGCCCCCAAGACTGCAACGCAGGGTGCGTATAACAATATGAATACCAGGTAACAGAAGGCAGCGAACCGGGAATCAAACATTGACGCCATATTCGTCAGAGTGGAACTGGTTACGCCCTGTTGCGCTGCTGCTCCCTCAATGCTGCCGCTTGACTCAAGCCGAATCCCGAGCGGGTCTCCCAGGCTGCCAGTCAACTCCGTCAGATTATCGCCGATGGAACCCACTGCGCTGAGCACCGCCGCCGTCATGTCTGGACGCCCGAGCCCCTCTTCCTGATTGCTCTCTTCCCGACTGTAAAGCGCATCAAGCGTGCCGACCACGGCTTCCTTGGCAAACAGACCCGTGAAGAGCCCGACGGTGGCGGGCCAGTTCTCCCGTTGCAACCCAATGGGCGCAAATACCGGCGTGATGCTCTTGCCGATGATGGCGAGCACCGAGCTGTCGCTGTCTTCATTACCGAAGGAGCCATCCGTACCCATTGAGTTAAGGAAACTCAGGGCAATCACCACCAGGACGATAGTCTTGCCTGCGCGGAAGATGAAACCTTTCATACGAAACCAGGAGGTCAGCAGGATATTGCGCAGCACCGGCAGATGATAGGACGGCATTTCCTGGAAGGACGGCGTGACCTCGGTATCAAAAATCTGCTTCCTGAATAGCCAACCGGTCAACACCGCCATGGCAACGCCCAGAAGATAGAGCGCAAATATGATGTTCTGCCCCTGGTCAGGGAAGAGTGCGGCGGCAAAGAGTGCATAGACCGTCAACCTCGCGCCGCAGGACATAAAGGGTGCCATGGCGATGGTCAAAAGCCGGTCACTCTCGCGCCCCAGGCTACGCGTCGCCATCACCGCTGGTACATTGCACCCGAAGCCAACGATAAGCGGCACGAAGGCATTACCCGGCAAGCCAATTTTGCTCATCAACCTGTCCACCACAAAGGCAGCCCGGGACATATAACCCGAGGCTTCCAGCACCGACAGGCAGAGAAACAAAAATCCGATGACCGGAATGAAGGTCGCCACCAGTTGAATGCCGCCGCCCAGCCCGTCCGCCAGAAGCACCATCAGCCATGCCGGCGCCGCCATGGATTCCAGCATCCAGCGAGGTGTCTCCACCACCGCCGCGCCAAAGAAGATGTCGAAAAAATCAATAAACACCGCGCCCAGGTTAATAGCAATCGTGAACATCAGATACATCAGCAGCAGAAAAATGGGCAGACCTAGCCACTTATTCAATATCCAGGCATCAATCCGCTCGGTGACTGTGTGCTTCACTGTCGCCTGCTGCACTACGCCGGCTACTATCTGCTCGGCTCTGTGATACCGCCTGAGCAACTTCTCGCTGACAAAATCACTCTGGTGCTGCCGCTGCCCTTCCGCCCTGGCAGTCGGCGATGCTTGGGCTGGCGTCTGGTCCTGCATTGCGGCGGCATGGCGTGGCGGTGACGGTGGCGTGGCCTGATGGTGATGACGGTGTCGTGACGGTGACGGTGGCGCAGTAACGGCGGCATGCCGCTGCCCTTCCGCCCTGGCGGTCGGCGATGCTTGCGCCGATGTCTTGTCCTGCATTGCGGCGGCCTGGCGTGGTGGTGACGGTGGCGCAGTAACGGCGGCCTGGCGTGGTGGTGACGGTGGCGTGGCCTGATGGTGATGACGATGTCGTGGCGGTGATGGTGGCGCAGTAACGGCGACATGCTGCTGCTCTTCCGCTCTGGCAGTCGGCGATGCTTGGGCTGGCGTCTTGTCCTGGGGACTTATAGCCTGACGCGGTGGTGACGGTGGCCTGGCCTGATGGTGATGACGGTGTCGTGGCGGTGCCGGCGGCGCGGGCATATCGGGCGCATATTCGCCAAGATTGAGTTCGGGAATCGCCAGGATTGACGCCAGAAGTTCATCCAGCCCCTCCTGCCTTGATGCGATGATGGGCGCAACGGCAAGTCCCAGTGTCGCGGCGAGTTGCTCAGTATTAATGCTGATACCCTGCTGGGCGGCGACATCCAGCATGTTGAGCGCGACCACACAGGGCTTACCAATTTCCAACAACTGTTGGGTTAAGACAAGATTCCGTTGCAAATTGCCAGCGTCAACAATGTTGATGATGACATCAAATTCGCCGTTTGAAGGGGCCTCTGGTGAACTATGTGACGAGATATGCGACGCGTCATGTGATGAGCCGCCCAATAGGTAATCCCGGGCAATTTTTTCATCTAGCCTGAAAGAAGACTGTTCCAGGGAATAGATACCCGGCAGGTCAACTATTTCGCATTTGATTGGCTGTCCGGCAAGCAATTTTGTATGGAAGGCGCCAGATTTCTTTTCAACCGTAACGCCGGGCCAGTTCCCGACCTTCTGATGCCCGCCAGTCAGAGCGTTGAAAAGGGTGGTCTTGCCGCAGTTGGGGTTGCCAATCAACGCAATTTTGATGGTCTTCATGCCGACTCCACCCTGACGAAGACAGCCTCCTGCCGGCGAATACTCAGCAGGGTGCCACCGACCTTTATCTGCAATGGATCACCAAAGGGTGCCGAGCGCAGCACACTAACCAGCACTCCTGGATAGAGGCCAAGGGCGTAGAGTCGGCTCTGCAAGTCCAGATGTCCGTCCGCCGCATCAGTGATACGGCATTGGCTATTCGGCACCATATCTGCCAGCGTCATGTCAATCTCTGTGTAAATGGAGATGAGAATTATTATCGTTTAGATTAACAAAGTAAACAGTAGGTACAGGTCCACCACCCCCCGCTTTCGTGAGGGCATGCTTTGGCACTCTGGTTGA
>DKIG01000047.1 GCA_002454165.1 Gammaproteobacteria bacterium UBA6724 | reverse complement strand
GTGATGTCGTGAATCAAGTGCTTTGCAAACGCGGCGAGCTGGCTGCGCAAGTCGCCGTCTTTGGCGACGGCGGCGGTGTCGTCGTGGTCATCATCATGACGCAACGCCTTGACAATGACGCTCGCCAACATTCGCGCCTTCGCCGCCATGTGTTTTGCCAGGTCGTCGGCGCTGGCGATGGTGGTGCCGTCATAACCGGCGAAGGTGGCGAACAGGTCGGCGAGCGCGGGGAATTGCTCCGGCTTCGGCTTGACGCGGCCGGCGCTGAGTTCTCCGATGCACGCGGCGGCGATTTGTTCGCCGTCGCGGATGAGGCGGAACTCCAGGTAGTTGGTGAAAATCAGGTTGCCGAGCGATTCGGTGTAGCGGCGCAGTTGATCGGCATGCGCGATGTCGTCCAGGTTTTTGCCGAGGTCTTTGGCTTCAATGTAGCCGAGCGGGACGGCGTTGCGGGTCAGCACCAGGTCGGGCGCGCCGCATGCGATCTGCTTCGGCTCATTGGTGACCGTGATGTCGTCGTCCAACGCCGATTCCAGCAGGGCTTGCAACGCCGCGCGATAGGTGTGCTCGGTGGCGTTCCCGGCTTGGTGGTATTGGTCGAGTTGCTTGAGGTAGGTTTGGGGGGTCATGGTTTTCATCGCGCACTTACTCTGTCAGCAATTTCATCAAGCGGGTGTTGATATAATAATACTCGCGTCCGCGTTTGATGCGTTCCAGTAAATTGATGTCGACCATCTCGTTGAGGTATCGGGTTGCTGTGCCGTTGCCGACAATGCGGCGAGAACGTTTTTTCGGTCACAAGTTTAGCGCCCGCAATGACAACCTGACGGCGGTTTTGTCATTCGTCCAAATCTAATTTTTTCGCTTCTTCCGCTTCCATTCGTTTGCGTCTGTCATAGATAGTTTCGCCGTTGTATTCCCAATACAATGTTCCGGAAACATTAGAATAACGACCTTGCTGTTCATGAACTATTTTTGCGGCGGCGGAAGTCGTAGTCACATTTTCTCTAAAACGAATTTTATTTTTTTCATTATGCACCACAGCAGTGATGGATTGGTCGTTCAGGAAAGTCAACTCTGCTCCCACCGGAATATCTATCTTATGAAACTGAAAGCTGGACTGCCGCTGGTTTTCTGTCTCTTGTGCTCGCTCGAGTGCAATGATGTCCACTTGGGTGACCTCGGCATCTGGGTCGTCGTTGGGCGCGTCGCTTATCGTAACTTCATCGCCACCGGTCAGATTCATTGCCGCAACCACTTGCTCCGGGTTGATACGAAAAAATTCTCTTTTAGGATTAGCACGCGCGTGTTGAAATGTATCGTGCAACATTTCTTCTATTGCGCTCGGGTCATCCACCGCCACCGCGTAATGTAACTTAAACGGCACCGGCATACTGGTGTTGCCGGAGTAAAGTGCGTTAATACGGTTTTTCACTCTCGCTTGCAAAGTGGCGACGTCGCCGTTTTCAACTAAACCGATTTTAACCAAGTCCTGCATCGTTGGATTGGTCGCGCAATAAACCGCGCCTTTTTGCTCCGCGTCGTTCATATCATTCCCCTCACGCCAACTCGGCTAACACTTTGCGGTCGAGTCCAATCAATGCTAATCCACCGGGACCACAGAAGAGTTCACCGAATCTAAAAATCATGATTGCTCGCTTATGATATGAACGCAGACGAAATTATAACACAAAATTTCGTTCGCCGACCCAGCAGGCGCGCGGCGAACATGCCGTAGGCGACGGTCTGGGCGTAGATGTCGGCGAAGGTGGCGGGAGTAATGTCGTGAATCAAGTGCTTTTCAAACGCGGCGAGTTGGCGGCGCAAGTCGCCGTCGGCTTTGGCGATGACGGCGACGGTGTCGGCGAGAGTAGTCGTTATTCTGTATTATACGATTCCTTAACACCGTCATGATAACCTTGAGCAAAAGCCGCATGAGGGCTTTTATGCCTCACAGATCCGGCTTGACTGTCAGGAAGAGAATCCAGATCCATTTTTATAGTTTCTTCGCGCTTCTTTCCAGATTCGTAACCTCTATCATATGCACATCCCGCACATTTATGTCGACCAACGCCGCCTTGGTCATGTGGTAGTTCTAAAAAAGAATCAGAATTGCGGTGTAACTTCTTACAAGTGATCATGTATTTTTCCTCCAAGCATTTGGTGATTTCATAATTCTACAACAGAGCATCAGCGACAAATAAAAACCATCTACTAAATGTCATTTGTGAAGCTAGTTTTCAGGCAACCCCAACCACGCTAACGGTAATTTATTAAACCTATAATGACAATTGACGCTATGTATGTAATCAAGAACATCTTTATATCTTTGGTCTTTGAACCAATTACTTAAAACATATACATATTCCACTCTAATACCTAAGGATGACACCAACTTCAGATATTGCTTGCGCTTAAAATCGCAAGTCTGCAATTTTTCATCAACAGAACCCGCCACTTGCTGAGACTTCACCTCAATTATGAATAGAGTTTCTCGAACAATAACAAGCAACGCATCATCCGGTAATATTTTCTTGGAAATCAGGCTTTTCCAATCAACTTTTTCCTCTTCCAAGTATTTATAAAACGCGTTCTTTTTAAAACACCGCGCGACAAATTTGTTACGATGGTAAATATTATGTCCTGCTTTTGTTGGATTTTTTTTATTGCTGTAATTTGACATTTTGGAAAGCAAAGTTAAAAAATCAACTCTGTTCTCAAGATTTAAACCAGTGATCGTGCTACCACCACCTTTTCCGCCTTCTTTCATTTTTCAGCACTCATTAAATTAAGAGTTTGTAAATCTTCGTTAATAAGTTGTTTGAACCGGTTTTTTGATATTGCTATAAAATCTTTTTCTAATTCACAACCAACAAATTTTCTTCCGTGGTAAACAGCAGCAACTCCAGTTGTTGAACTACCGGCAAATGGATCGAACACTAGATCTCCCGGGTCAGTGCTTGCCAAAATAATTCGCTCTAACAGCCCTACGGGTTTTTGCGTGGGATGTTTACCGAATGATTTCTCTTTTATTGTGGGTGGCTTGATATTCCACACGGTCTTCATTTGCTTGCCACCGTTTTCTTTTCGCATGTCTTTGTAATTGAAGGCGTGCTTGGATTTTTCATTTTTTGCTGCCCAGATAATAGTTTCTGTTGAGTGAGTAAAATATCTACAAGACAAGTTGGGCGGTGGATTGGGCTTTTCCCATGTAATATCGTTCAATATTTTCATTTTCAATTGTTGCATTGCATAGCCGATCGAATGAATCACATGGTGCGTACCTGACACCCAAATAGTTCCATGTGGATTTAATAATTGTTGGCATCGTGACAGCCACGAAAGATTGAATTCATGGTTCAACTCCGTGCCTCTGGATTTGTCCCATTTTCCCTTGTCAACTTTAACCATTTTTCCAGCATGGCAACTAATACCTCCATTTGAAAGAAAGTAAGGAGGGTCAGCAAAAATCATGTCAAACTTTCCGTCTGGATAATTCTCTATCAGTTTATCCATAAACTCCAAGCAGTTCGCTTGGTATAGCCAAATGCCTCTTTCGTCATCACGGAAAACGCAGCGATTGGAAGAAAATGCAGATTTCTCCATAACCACTAATGGCATTAGTGTGTCATATTCGGGCATCTCATATTTCATGCGTGATTCCTTTTCAACTTTCAACAGATCAAATCTCTTTATTCATCATAAGGTTGCATTTTCATACTTGTTTGTACCACAGATTATCATCATCGTGCACCTCGCTTCATCGCATCCTTTCATCCACTCATCGGCATCGGAAGCGATGTCGTGAATCAGGTGCTTCTCAAACGCGGCAAGTTAGCTGCGTAAGTCGCCGTCGGCTTTGGCGGCGGCGGCGGCGTGATCATCATCATGACGCAACGCCGCGGCTATGACGCCCGCCAGCAGTCGCGCCCTCCCACCATATAGCACACCAAACCGTCCGCGCACGGAGCGCCACTAGGCAAGAAACCGCCCACCCCTCTATATGTATACTTTTCGGCGATTTTTATACATATAGGCATGAACATGTATAGTTTGTTGACACTTAGCGTATGATGGCGCCTCGCAAACGATATGCCGTAAACGGTTAACAGGAGACAAGGATATGATTGGTTATGTGACGATTGGCACCACGGACATGGACAAGGCTAAATCCTTCTGGTTGCAGTTGCTTGAGCCACTTGGGGCAAAATTGATTATGGAGATGGATCGGATTGCCTTTATCGGCACCGGCATGGACAAGTCGGTACTGGCGGTCTGCATCCCCTTTGACGAGCAGGCACCGCATCGTGGGAATGGCAACATGCTTGCCTTCCCGATGGAGACGCGAGAAGGGGTTGACGCGCAACATGCCAAGGGCATGGAACTCGGCGCGACAGATGAAGGCGCACCGGGCGAGAGGATGCCCACCTTCTACGGCGGCTACATCAGAGACCCGGATGGCAACAAGGCGGTCTTCTACAAGATGGGTTGATGCTGTAGCGCGGGACGCAAACACTGACGGCGGACAACTGGGTCCGCTGTCAGTCTTTAATCATCTTCCACAATTGATTTGAGTTCTGCCAGATGGCGAAGGTCCCAGCCTGATTCGTATCCCAGGAACTCCCAAGCCGCATCGGCTCCCAGGCGTTCAAAGCCGTGGTGAAATAACTCAACATGGGTGCCGTCGTAACAGGCACTCAGCCGAATGGTGATAAATGTCGGCACCGGCCATGCCTGTTCGCCAAACCAGTTGTTCTCAAAAGACAGGTCGGTGACTTCATCCCACACAATAATATCGCCGCCATACCCTGGCACCTTTACCTGAGTGTTCAACTACCTGAGTGTTCAACTACCTGAGTGTTCAACACTGAGCTCAATCCGACCACCCAAGCCGAGGGTGAAAACTTCCAACTCATAACCCAAGCCAAACCAGGCGCGAAGTGCCTGGATGTCATGAAACTCCTGCCAGACTCGTTGTACAGACGCATCTATCTGTAGTACCGCGCGACGAACATGATATCTGCCTGGTTGTAAACCCATTGCGACTAGCCTCCACTTCTTATGGCGATTCATATATGGGCTTTTTATAAGTGGCTCTTCATAAACGGCTCTTCAGTAAGTGGCTCTTCATAAGTAGTCATTCATATCGCTCCGCATCAGCAAGCTCCGCATCAGCAAACAGTACCCATCCACAGAGACCAGCATCCAGTCTAATAATGCCGAGCCAGATACAGAGTTATCATGCTGTATCAGGCACGGCTACCCAAGGGAGCCATACAAACATATACAATACAGGTGCAATCGGGTAATTTGCCCTGCCCGCCTGCTGGTACAGATGCCGGGACAAACGCCGGCACAAACGCTGGGACAAACGCTGGCACAAACGCCGGCACAGACGCCGGGACATAAAAAGAAACCAAACCCATGCGGCGGGCATTGAAGTCCAGCCCGTCCGATTTTTTGGATTTACACTATGCAACATATTCCTCACCTCAAGGACCTGAGCCCTGCCGAGATCCAGGAAATTTTAAGCAAAGCAGCGGAGATCAAGGCATGCCCTGAGGATTTTACCAAACTGCTCGCCAATGAATCCCTCGCCATGCTGTTCCAGAAAACCAGCACCCGAACCCGCGTTTCATTTGAGGTCGCCATGACGGAACTGGGAGGACATGGCATCTATATTGACTGGTCATCATCCAACTTCCTCCTCTCTGGTATTGAATATGAAACGGAATACCTTTCCAGGAATGTAAGTTGCATCCTGGCAAGGCTACTCCGCCACAGTGACCTTGAGAAAATGATAGCAGTGAGTCAGGTTCCCGTGATCAACGGCTGTTGCGAGAAGTTTCATCCTTGTCAGGCGTTGACCGATATTCTCACCATGACCGAATACTTTGAGAGCGATATCAGCGACGCACGCCTTGCCTTTGTCGGGGTGCAAAACAATGTGTCCAATTCCCTCGCCGTCATTTGTCATAAACTGAATATCCCCTTGACCCTTGCCACGCCGGCGCAGGATGACAATGGTGAAAACCTGGACCCTGAGGTTCAGGAAATCATTAAGACTTCCGACACTATTAACCAGGTCGCTGACCCAAGAGCGGCAGTTGAGCAGGCTGACTTTGTGTACACGGATACCTGGATTGACATGCAGTACTTCAACCAGCCCGACCTGGCTGAGGAAAACAAAAAGCAGGTTGAAAAGTTGCTGCCTTATCAGATCAATGAAGCCCTCATCCGGGGACAAAACTGCCGCATCCTGCACGATATGCCGATCCATGAAGGCTTTGAGATTACTGCCGCCATGGTTAGGGACCCCCGGTCTATCATCTTTGAGCAGGCGGGGAACCGACTACATGCCCAGAAGGGTCTGCTCTGGTGGCTCTATCAGGAAGCAGGGAAGATCGATTCATAGTCTGCCCATCGCCGCCGTCATAAGGCAGGCGCCCGCTAAGTTTCACCAGGCAGGACGGGCGAGAGGGGTGGAATGATTGTATAATCCCCGCCGCTTTATCCATAGATGTTCATAAATAGATGTTCATAAATAGTGATTTACAGCTAGAGGTTTACAAGCACTTATGACAATCAGCAGGGTCGAAGAAATCTTGGAAGATTTTCGTCAGGGCAAGATGGTCCTGATGATGGATGATGAGGATCGCGAAAATGAAGGCGACCTGATGATCGCTGCCGATGTCATCACCGCTGAACACATTACTTTTTTTGCCCGACACGCATGCGGGCTGATTTGTCTCACGGTGACGGAAGCGCGGGCATTACAGCTTGACCTGCCGTTAATGGTGAAAAATAACAGTTCCCAACATGGAACTAATTTTACTGTTTCCATTGAAGCAGCGGACGGCATCAGCACCGGTATATCGGCGGCTGACCGGGCACATACAGTGCGAACCGCCATCGCAAAAGATGCTGTGCCTGGCAACCTAGTGCAACCAGGGCACATCTTCCCCCTGATTGCCAAGCGTGGTGGCGTGCTCACGAGAGCCGGTCATACAGAGGCCGGCTGTGACCTTGCCCGATTATCCGGCTATGAACCTGCCTCGGTGCTTGTGGAAGTTATGAACGAAGACGGCTCCATGGCGAAGCGACCGGAACTTGAAGCCTTCGCTGAAAAACACAAGATCCGGCTCGGCACCATCGCTGACCTGATTCAGTATCGCAGTCTGCATGACAAGACCATTGAGAAAGTTGACGCCAAAGACATCATGACAGCCTGTGGCGAGTTCCGACTGCATACCTACCGGGACAACATTTCAGACCGTATTCACTATGCCCTGGTCAAGGGCGACATCACGCAAGAGGAACCCTGTCTGGTTAGAGTTCAAGTGTTGAACACCCTTCGGGATATATTCCAGACCCAGGACCCAGACTTTGCCAAAACCTGGTCCTGGCATGATGCCATGTCCCGTATTGCCGAGGAGAGTCGTGGCGTACTGGTCCTCGTGGGTCAGGATTTTAGCCAGCCTGAAGCCCTGAGCCAGGCGACCTATTTCCCGGAAGTGCCGCCCACCCAGCGGCACAAGGTTGAAGCAGGTGGTTATCGTGTCGTGGGTGCAGGTTCACAAATACTCAAAGATGTAGGCGTGGGGAAGATGCGGCTGCTCAGCTCCCCATCCAGATTTAATGCCATATCTGGGTTTCAATTGGAAGTTATTGAATTTATTGAGAATGATTGATACCCACCCAAGCCCTATGCCTGAATTATCAGTACCTATTGAGCGCTAGCAGGTCATTTTATTAAGAGCATCATTTAAGAAGAGCACCATTTAAGAAGAGCACCATTTAAGAAGAGCACTATGAACACCCCCATGCACCCCGATATCAGGGTTGAAGACGACCCCAGCCCTGCCGTCCTGATGATGGCGAACTGGTTGCGGCTCGCCCTCTCCGTCCCGACAAGCACCAGATTGGCGACCGGCATCTTTGCCGTGACATCGCCCAGGGGTCCGTCCGTCACAGTCAATATGCGTCCTCATATCATCAGCCTTGAAAGCGGCATGAGTGATGAAGCAAGACTCTTCTTCCGCCTGGATTTCAACCACTTGGGGGACTCAAGCCACAAGCCTGTCATAGATGGTGATGGTAAGAACACCGACACTATCCGGGCATACATAAAACATCCCTGGCTGACCGCGCGGATACGCCGGCTACTCGTCCTGCCCTTCCCGCATTGGCAGGAAGGTGCCGCCAGGTTTTGGACGGTTGCCGCCACCCTGCCGGATATGCCGAAGAGCCTCTTGGTCACCTGTAACGATGAAGCCCAGAAGATGACCCTCGGCGAGGGTGAACCAGAAGCCAAGATCACTGGCATATCCCTGGCACTTGCCCGGTTGTTTGCCGGGCACACCATCCTCTCTCAGGAAAGTTACATAGGCAGACTGCACTGCCAGGTATCACTCCAACATCTGGCAGGCTTGAGTAACGCCGGGCTGGAGCTGAGGCTGGGTGACCATCAAGGGTCCCAGATAGAAAATCTGCTCCAATCATCAACCGGAATCTAGAAAAACACCATGCCACAGATGGATGAACATTTGATTGACGGGCTAGGTCTCGCTGAGTGGCTGGAGCAGCATCATGTGCAACTCGTCAGGACTCACGCCACAACACTGGACGGACCCGCCGTCGGCAAATATCTCAGGCGTGCCAGTTTTGAGAAGGCACTGCCCGATGGACACGGACTTTCATATATCGCGCTTGCCGCGGATCTATCTGGTATGCCCCATTTCAATTTCTGGCATAAATTCCAGGAGCCAGGCCTGGGAGACATACTGCTCAGACCGGATCTCAGCACCCTTGCCCAGGACGGCAAGGAGCCGAGTCTCAGCCATTGTATTTGCGACTTCACGCTAATAGATGGCGGAGAAATTTCACTCTGCCCCAGAACCATGCTACGCAAGATTACAGAAAAAATAGCGTCTGTCGGTTATGGCATCAAAGCGGCTTTTGAGTTGGAGTTTTTCCTATACAAAACATCCTTCGCCGAGGCACGCAAGGGCGGATACAAAAATCTTGAACCCATTGGTGCCACCAGACTGCACAATATCTATCTGCTCAAAAATGCGTATCACGCCAGACCCTTTATGGAGGAAGTGACGAAGCAATTGGACCGGCAAGGGATTGAATGGGAATCCTGGAATGATGAAGGCGGTGCTGGGCAGGTAGAACTTAATTTCCCCCCGACAGATCCGGTCAGGGCGGCAGATGTCGTCTCAAGAGCCCGACAAACGATTTACGAGATAGCCTTGGACATGAACATGGCGGTGACCTTCATGGCGCAACCGAGCAGCGACATTTCCAATGGCTTACATATTCACCATTCCTTGCAGGCAGAAAATGGTGAGGCAGCCTTTTACGACTCTGCCCAGGGCGGCAGGTCTGCTCTGCTACTCCACTGGATAGCCGGCATAGTTGCAACCATGCCGGGTGCTGCCTCCTACCTCTGCCCTTCCATCAATTCCTGGCGGCGTTTGAAAGAATTTTCCGCCACGCCAGTGACGGCATCCTGGGGTGAAGAAAACAAAACCGCCGCGTTGCGGATCGTTAGTCGCTCGGCTAGCTTGGCTCGCATTGAACATCGCCTCATCGCCGGAGACGCCAATCCTTACCTTGCTCTGGCGGTAATACTGGCGGGCGGTTTGGCTGGGCTCATCCACAAGTTGGAACCACCGGACGAACTGCCGCCGATGGGCGGGGAGCCTCCGGATAGGGAGACGCGGCTACCGCGCACTATCACCAAGGCAGCAAAGGCACTGAGAGAAGACCAATATCTATCAGAAATGCTGGGGGAAGATGTCGTTGACTACTGGCTAAAGACCCGCCGCGCCGAGTGGCTCAGCTTTCACAACAGAAGGCATGAACCGGCACCCAGACGGAGCCACAAGAAGGGACCTCAGTCAGTACAACCCACCCTTTGGGAATTTGAGCGGTATTTTGAATTGATATGACAGACTCCCGGGTCCGGGAAGGGCTATGCTTGGAAGGTTTTGCATAGAAGAGACATGCTTAGCGAAGCACCCGGGCATAGGTGTAGTCAGGGTCCGGACCAAAAATTCTTCTCACCATGCCGCGCAATTTTGGATCTTGTAAATAGGCCGAGCCGGTTTCTGCCAGGGGCAAGACCGGCACCTCCTTAATGATGATCCGCTGCAACTCGGCGGCGGCAGCGTAGCGTTCCCCTAGGTCAGACGATGCTTGTAGCCGGGCAAGCCGGGCGTCATATTCAGGGTTGATGTACCCGCCTCTGTTGTTCGGATTCCAGGACGCCAGCAGGTCGGCATAGGTGACGATATCATCAAAATCTGGATACCAACTGCTAACCGCCAAATCAAAATCCCCGCGCCGCGCCTTGTGCAAATATTGTTTGAAAGTCTGTTGATCAATCCTGATATCAAGCCCCAAAGTCTGACGCAACAAGCCTTGAAAATACTCGGCGGTCTTCATGCCCATTGGAGACGCCAGAGTTAAGAGGGTCAATTCCGGTGTTGCATTCGGTTGTCCTTTTGCTTTGCTGTCAGACGCATTGCTGACAAGAACATTGCTAGCGGACGCATTGATGAAGGCTGTGCTGGCGATAAACTCCCTCGCCCTGGCGGGTCCGCGCAGTATGTCATCGGGCGGATGCTGCTCAGCAAATTTGTCCCAGGCATTAGGTGAACCGCCGCTCAGCCAGGACGGGAAGAGGGTGACCGCCGGCTTGTAGCCAGGCACCGCAATCACCTGATTGACGAAGCGCTCAGGATCAAAAGCCGCCTGGATTGCCTGCCGCAGTGCAACTCTAGCCGTCGGGCGACCCTTGCGCATATTGAACCAGATATAAGCCATGCCGCCGGTCTGAAAGGTCCGCAGTTTCATGCCTTGATCCAGAGCGTCGTGAATGGTTTCCCGATCCAGCCTGACGAATGCAATCTGAGCATCCCGAAACAAATTGAATCTTGCTCTGTTATCGGCGGTCATGTAAGCCACTTCAATTCGGTTCAAAGTGATGGCATCGGCATTCCAGTAGTAGTCGTTCTTCTCCAGCGTCATGGACGCCTCATGAGTCCAGGCACTGATTCGGAAGGGACCGTTCGCCAGTAGATGTTGAGGTTCGGCACCGTAGCCTTCGCCCTGGGCTTCATAAAAAACCTGGCGGACGGGAAAGAAGGTCCCATGCGCCATCAGTGCCAGACAATATCCACAAGGGCTTGCAAGTGTCAGGATGAGGGTCCGCTCATTCGGCGCCTGGACACCCAAACTCGTCACCGGGAGATTGCCCTGTTGAATCTGCTCGGCATTTTTGATGGGGCGCATAATCGCGGCATAGGGTGAGGCTGTCGCCGGGTCATTCACCTGTCGCCAGGCAAACACAAAATCATGGGCGGTCAAGGCTGCGCCATCACTCCACCTGGCGTCAGCCCGCAGTGTAAATGTAATCTTAGTAGGTGTGACCGACCAACTCTCGGCAACCCCCGAGGCAAGTCGTCCCTGGCGGTCGTAGCGGACCAAGCCTTCATTCACATGCCCAAGCAGAAATAGACTCACCAGATCTGTCGTTCGCATGGAATTCAGACTGGGTGGTTCCTGAGTCAACGCGATACTGATGGATTGCTGTTCATAGTTGACGGACTCCGCTACCAGGGACGGGCTAACTAACAAGAGGGTTGGCAGGAAGACGCCTAAGAAGAGCAAGAGGTAGAAGCCAGCAGATGTTAAGATGGATGTCATTGCATCAGTATATCCTGTATGGATTTATTTCATCCTGGCATCCAAACCAGGCAAGGGGCAGGAGCAACAGGCAGATCAATATGACCACCGGACTCTTTACTCACCCGGATTGCGAGCAACATGCCATGCTAGGACATCCGGAAAGACCGGAGAGACTCAGGGCCGTGATGCAGCGACTTGCCGATAGCGGACTTGAAGACGAGATGCGAGTGACCCAGGCGACAGAGATCAGCGATGCAACTATCAGCCTCACACATCCGCAGGAGCATATTGCGCTGATTGCCAGTAGCGAGCCTGAGGTAGGCACCACCAAGATTGACCCGGACACCTATCTGAGCCAGGGCAGTCTGAGGGCGAGTCGGCTGGCGGCGGGTGCCTGCGTTGAGGCAACAGAGGCAGTGCTCTCTGGCAAGATTGATCAGGCATTCTGTGCGGTGAGACCTCCCGGGCATCATGCTGAAGTCGCCAGAGCCATGGGGTTTTGTCTGTTTAACAACCTTGCCATCGCCGCCGAAGTCGCGCTACAGGATCCTGGGGTTGAGCGGGTGGCGATTCTTGATTTTGATGTTCACCACTGTAACGGCACGGTGGACATCTTCAAAGACAGGCAAGAGGTGCTGGTGTGTTCAAGTTTTCAGCAGAACTTTTACCCCTACCGTTATCTTGATTTTGAAAACGACCATATTATCAACACGCCCCTGGTAGCAGGCACGGACGGCAGCTTATTCCGGCAGCAGGTGGAGCAGGACTGGTTACCGGCGCTGGCACGCCACGCACCGGATTTCATTTTTATCAGTGCCGGCTTTGATGCCCACACAGATGATCCCCTGGGGCAACTGTGTTTTGACGATACGGACTATGACTGGGTCACCAAACAACTACGGGATGTCGCAAAACAAATGGCTAGCGGTCGCCTGGTATCCACCTTAGAAGGCGGCTACGATTTGCAGGCACTGGCGGGCAGTGTTGAAACCCATGTGGCGGCACTTTTGCAAGGCTAGGCATCTATAAACTTGCCGCCACCTTTTAATAATGTAGAGATCAAATATGCCGACGAAGATTCCATTTAACTATGACTATGATTTTGAGTACGGCAAGTTGGAGCAACTTACGCCGCTTATTCGCCGAATCACGGCACGCAATCCCAGCGGCTTTACCTTCCAGGGGACAGGCACCTATGTCCTCGGCAGAGGCAGGGTTGCGGTCATTGATCCAGGACCTCTGATAGAGGAACACATTGAATCTCTCAAGACAGCACTCAGGGATGAGACCATCACTCATCTTCTCATCACCCACACTCACATAGACCACTCGCCAGCGGCGGCACCGCTCAAAGCATTCTGGCAAGCACCGACCCTGGGCTATGGACCTCATGGTGCTGGAAAAATCGAAGCAGGCACGCCGGTGGAAGAAGGCGGAGATATGGATTTTGTGCCGGATATAGCGGTGCGGCACGGCGAAGTTATTCAGGGTGACGGCTGGACTGTTGAATGTGTCCATACCCCGGGACATACCTCCAACCATCTCTGTTTTGCATTAAGGGAAGAGAATGCGTTGTTTACCGGTGATCATGTTATGGGCTGGTCAACCAGTGTTATTAGCCCACCGGATGGGGATATGACAAGTTATATGGAAAGTCTTGAACTCTTGTTGCAACGCAAGGAAGACATTTATTGGCCCACCCACGGCACCTGTATCACGGATGTCAAAAATTATGTCCGCGCATTTATTGACCATCGGCTGGAGCGGGAAAGACAAATCATGGCATGCCTTGACCAGGGCATAAGCCGCATCCTTGATATGGTGCCCATCATCTACAAGGATACAGACCAGCGATTACATGGTGCCGCAGCAAGATCAGTCCTGGCGGCGATGCTCCGACTGATTGCTATCGGCAAGGCAGAATGCAAGGCAAGGAGTCCGTCCCTGGATTCAGATTTTGTGCCGGTGATGTCTTAATGATGAAAATCAATCTGCTTTCTATTTTCTTTCTGCTCGGTTGCATGGCAATACCGATACATGCTGCCGAACTGATCAAGATAGAAGGTGTCACGCTGATTGATGACGAGTGGAACGATGGCGACAGTATCCAAGTCAATGCGGCTGGGATCAAACGTCGCTTGCGGCTCTACTATGTTGATTGCCCAGAAGCCGATGTTTACGGCAAGGCTGGCATTGCTCGACTCCGAGAACAACAAAATCATTTTGGACTTGAAGACCTGCGCAGGGTGCTGGACTTCGGCGACCGGGCAGCCGACTACACCTACGAATTGTTATCCCGACCCTTCACCATCTACACCAGTTATGCCAGCGCGCCGGGGAGTTCATCTGGCGGCCGATTCTATGCCTTTGTTGAAACCCATGACGGCAAGGATCTCGGCAGGCTGTTGGTTACCCAGGGCCTTGCCAGAATCCACGGCAAGACCCGGCCCGCCCCGGATGGCACACCGAGCGATATAGTGCTTGAAGAACTCCAGGACCTGCGTGCCACCGCCATGCTGAAACGCTCCGGTATCTGGAGTGCAACTAACCCCGACCTCCTCACCGAACTCCGCAAGCAACAACGGCAAACTGATCAGGAAATAAAAGCATTAAGTGCAAGCCTCTCAAAAACACTCAGCCCAGACGACCCACCTCTGGATCTGAATCGGGCATCCAGCAAACAACTCCAACGTATTCCTCGCATCGGTCCGGTGACTGCCGCCAAGATCATTGCTGGCAGACCCTATCAATCAATTCAAGAACTGCTGAAAATTCCAAGCATAGGACCAAAGACCTTAGAAGCCATCACCCCTTATGTCACCGTCACTTCAGAATGATTGGCTCACATATACAAATAAGCATCGGAGATTGACACATGAATACAAAAAATATCCTTTTGGGAAAAAGTGCTTTTAATGCAGAACGAGAAACCTTTTTGCCTATCAATACTGATAGCGAGAAAAAATCACTACCGCAAGAAGGCAAAGCAGATGGAAGGCACAATCTTCCAGATTCTCAGGCTTTACTATTTGGTACAGTAGAGCAAGACATTGCCCAAAAAATAGCCCAGACGGCACAACTGACTCATAGCGCACTCAGCGAGCATTTCGGCGGATATTCTGCGCGCCTGCTACCGATTGTACAAACCTGGGACCCCCTGGCCTTGATACAACAGATTCAAGACATACCGGGTAGAATGAAGACTAGTCTGGATAATATGTTTGGTGCCTTCAAAGCCAGATATGCCATTATGGAGCCAGCATGGCGAAGCGCGAAAAAAGCCTATGAAACATTTCGTCAAGAGTATGGACTGATTCGTCCGCCTGACTATCTACCAATAAAATCAATTATTCTTTGGTTTTTTTGCATCATTGTCGCGGAAGCAAGCATCAACGCCACTCTGCTATGGGAGCTCACTGGCATTCTCATCGCATTTGGGCAAACGATTTTGATCACCACGGTGAATGTGTTGTTTGGGGCAGCCCTGGTCGGTTTGTGCTTTCGGTACAAAAATCATGATTCCTGGCAACATCAATTGCCAGTTCTGCTTTGCATCCCGGTTATGTTAGCAGTGCTGACTTTTAACCTTGGTGTGGGGCATTATCGTGACGCACTTGTTGAGTACCAGTACCAGGCGCAAGAAGAGCGACGCCAGATTAATCAGAATTGGGATGACGCTGACCCAAATCCTGAACCTGGTATTCTTGATTACACGATAAAAGCCATGGCAAGTATGAAGGCGTCGCCTGTTAATATTAAATCAATACTGTCGGGTCTGTTGATTATTGTCGGCATAGGTTTTTTTGGTTTCGCCACTCAGAAGTGGTATTCAATGTTTGACCCCTATCCCGGCTACCGCAAACGCGCCCTGGCACTAGAGGCAAAACACAAGGACTATAAAGAATTGGTGGAGACCAGTCGTAATGGGCTAGATAAAGAGATTGCAGATGCCAAAGCCAGGGTCATTGATGAGCACCAGAAGGTGATAACAATGCGCACTCAGCACAGCGCATTAATTGGGCAGGCTGAGACCCTGCAAAACAGCTACGCCAAGTGGGTATTGGTTTTGGAAAAAACGCAGAATCATCTTTTGGCGGTGTATAGAGACAGTAACCAGCAAGCCAGAAGTGAGCCTGCGCCAAAGCATTTCAACAATGAACTAGCCATTGATGACCAGTTCACCAAGCCGCCGGAGTTTAGCCCACCAGACTTGCATAATACTGAACAGGTGGTGGCGGCAACGAGTTCTATCGGAGACAAGATACAAGACATCAGCGATAATATATGGCAACAATTTAATCTCCTGGCAAGTATGCAGCCCGAATCTGACGCATGAACGCGACCTAACCTATGAGCACCCACAATTGTCTATGGCTCAGCCTTATCCTGGGTGCAATTCTCCTGTCAAACACAGTCGGTGCAGCTGAGAAAATAGAGCCACGCACCCTCTGCCCAAAAAGTGGTAGCCCAGGGCAAACTATTTTGTTGATAGACACCACCAACCCCTTAACCGAGAAAACACAGGAGAGGCTGAAACAACTGCTCATAGGGTTTCAGGATGCCAATAACAAATTTTATTTACTGCCCGCCCAGGAACTTATCGTCTATCACCTGAAGTCACAGCTGGAGGATCTGGGAAATCCATGGCGGGCGTGCAATCCAGGCAATCCTAAGGACCGTACCTGGAAGGATAATTTAATCAGTGGCCGATATGGCGACGAACGAAAATGGCGAAACTTTATACGACTTATACAAAGATCTCTCCCCAGGCGTGCTGGACAGGTGACAGAAAAGCAATCACCATTGCTTGAAAGTATCGCCCTAATCATCGCCCGTCATGTTCCCAGCATTGGCGTGAAAGAAAACCGCAAACCGACCCGCCTCTTCTTGTTTTCCGACATGCTGCAACATTCTGAACTCCTGTCGCATTATAAATCCCTACCGGAGATGAATGAATTTAAGAAACTCACTGGCTACACCGACATGCAAAGCGATCTCAAGGGCGTGGATGTTTGGATTTTTTATGTGCACCGGGCCGATTCAAAGCATAGACAAACACCGAAGCACTTTTATTGGTGGACGCAAGCCATAGAACTTTTTGGTGGACATCTGATAGAGCAGACACCCTTGTGAACCGCCCATGAAACATTTTAAGGAGCAGTCGTTTGTATGGCTCTTGGGGATTGGTGTATTCGCGTCCTGGATAGCGCGGTGGCTACTTGATGACCTCTCCTCAGTCAATGCCAACGCATGGTTAGAAGGTTACGACGGTTCTACGGTAGCGATACTTATCTGTCTTGCCTGTCTGTTGATCTATTTTTTCATAGCGAAGCAAGATGAGACCGGGCAACACAATCCAGACAACCTCTACTATATGGGTTTGTTATTCACCCTGGCGTCGCTGGTTTATTCTCTCGTCACTTTATTTATATTCAATGCGGATGATGAATCGCAGCGGGTCAATAACTTGATAGGCAGTTTTGGCATTGCATTGATATCTACCTTTGTCGGTATTTTATTTCGTATCCTGTTATTACAAAAGGTTGATGGGGTGGACAGCTTGCCACCCGAACCTGAGGTCCAGGGTATAACAGCACCTCAGGACCTAGCAGAAACTGCTTTCAGACTGCGTCAAGAATTGACACAAACCATCGCGGATATGAACGTCTTTAGAAAAAGTATCATCCAGGCAAGCAATGAAACGGTTCAAGAAGCGGATAAGGCACGCGCCGCAATGATGCAACGAGTGAATGATGCAGCGGACGAACAGGTCAGAATATTTGCAACCCTTATCAAGAATGTGCAAAAACCACTAGAAGAACTGGTAACGGAGCAGACTGAGCGATTGCAAGATGTCATCAATCTAGCGGAGAAAAACACCACACAACTAGAACTCAGCGTTCAGGGCTCGGCGATAAAAATTACCGAGGGCGGAGAAAAAATAGAGACTGCTTTCAATATCCTGCTGGAATCCTTACAAGATGTAGTGCGTCATCTACAATCATCTGGAGAGAGCGCCCATAGTCTGACTGCCGAATTTGCTAGTGTTGGTACCGCAATAAAACAGTCCTCGGACACCGTAACTGCTACCACCAAAGCGCTTGCCAAGTCCCTTGCCGAAGTAACTCAGGTCGCGCCGCAATACACCCAGGAATTTGAGCAACTCATTATCAACTTGCGGCAAGAGGCGGAGCAATGGCAGTCCATGACCCAAGAAGTCCGCTCATCCCTGGTGCAGGCAATAACAACCCTGACGCAAATCGTAAAACAATGACGCTATGCTGAAACCTGGTGCCGACACCTACAGACGAGGACTAACCCTCGGTTTGACCATGGCGGAAATTTTCATCTTGATCTTGTTTCTTTTGTTATTGCTACTCTTGGCGTTATATGCTGACAATCGCAAGAAAGAGAATATTCTTACGGAAATAGAAAAGGCACTCGCACCAGCAGAAAGTGATGCCAGGGGAATTGAGACGGCATTAGTACCAGCAGAAAACAATACCAAATCATCTCGAAACGAATTACCTGAGGAAATACAAAAATTAGTTCGCCGCAAAACTTCTCAACAAGAAACCATCGCAAAACTCAAAGAAAACACCCTTGACTCAGAACTGCTACCGCAAAAGGAGGCAGGTGCTGAGCCTTCTCAGGATGAACTTCTCTTCAGCAAAGGCATTGATCCACCCTGCTGGTATGAAGTGCAATACCGACAGGGAAAGCCACACGAAAAGCCGTATTATCTGATGGACATAGCGGTGCATGATGAGCATTTGCTCGTTAAATTGCGTCCGGCGCCACCAGGCAGAGGCTTTGAATTACGAGGAGAACCTGCTACCACTAGCTACGCCGAAGAACATGACATGCTGCCGCTTATGCCTGTTAGAAGTATCAGAGTAGTTTCGCTTAAAGAGTTCAGAGAAATATCCACACCAATAAAACAGATGGGGAAAAACAAACAAATTCGCGACTATTCCTGCGTCTTCTTTGTTAAAGTCTGGGATATGACTGCGCCGACAGCGAAAAAACGCTGGAAGCATGCCGATGCTTCAATCAAGCAATCTTTCTATACCTATAATACGAATGAGCCCTGGAACCACACAGATGTGGCTAATTAGGCGCCGAGGACCCTCAACCGAACTGCGCCGCGCCTTAGCGACATTCAGGCGAGCCGTCAGATACAGAGTATGGCGAGCCACAGCAAGACGGCTCTTCTCATCCAGCGTGACATTCGGCACTCGTCTCGCCATCAATCTCGGCAAATTTTTACTAGCACTCCTGCTGACTTTGCTACCTGTTTAGCAGTGTCCGTTGAGAATTGTCCGATACTAACTCGGGCTTGTTCCTGCGGAGGCACGGGATTGAACCCGGTCGTACCAAGCACTAAGGTTCTTGTTCTTCTCATCCAGTGGTTGTCCCACATGACCACCAAACTCCAGAAAACAGAACAACAAGATGTCGGCCAGGGAAAACCGACTACCGCACACAAATTCCTTATCGGCGAGTTGCTCATCAAGCCAGGTTAACTTCCCCTGGGCTATCTGCTTTAGTCCGCTGGCGGCTTCGGGGAAGGTGGGCATCCGTGCCTTGAACAATGCCATGCCGTCTGAAAATCGAAATCCATTTGCCATGTTTTCAGTAATGCCAAGGTCAATGCGTCTGACCCACATTCTGGTCTCTGCCCGCTCTTCGGGAGTTTCACCAATCAGGGATGAGCCCCCTTCCTTCTCGGCAAGATATTCACAAATCGCCGTGGTTTCCGAGATCACTGAGCCGTCATCCAACTCAAGTGCCGGAAGGGTCCCGGTCGGATTGATTTTCATATAAGCTTCCTGGCGATTTTCGCCGCCCATCAAATCAACTGTCTGGCAGGCAAGTTCAATACCATTTTCCTTAATAAACATCTGTACAACCTTGGGATTAGGACCCACTGAATCATATACTTTCATTGTTATTCCTCTTCTCGTGTGAAATAGACGGGTGAAATGGACATTCAGGGTCGCAGCAAAAATGACCGACCCCAACTGCAGGATTCTACTTGAGCATCACCGGCAGGGCTATGGAATTTTTACTGATTCAGTGTGCCAGAGACAGTTATCTGTTTTGACCGGCAAGATGTTATGAATTATCGTTGTCCAGTGTATCTCAGGAAACTTCACGGGAAGCATCAGGATGAAAAAGAATTGCAAACAACTGGTCGCTGAAGCCGAAAAGCACATTGAAACCCTGAGCCTGACAGAGGCAGGTGCTCTGCTGGATGATGACGGCGTGGTATTCGTTGATATTCGTGACCTCCGGGAATTACAACGGGAAGGCATGGTCCCGGGGGCTACCCACGCTCCCCGCGGTATGCTGGAATTCTGGGTTGACCCAGAAAGCCCCTATCATCGGGAAATTTTTGCCGCAGACAAAAAATTCGTCTTCTATTGTGCCAGTGCCTGGCGCTCGGCACTCGCAACCCACACGGTGCAACAGATGGGAATGAAAAATGTCTGCCATCTCGGCGGCGGCTTCACAGCCTGGAAGGAAGCACAACTCCCGGTGGCAAGCCTGATCAAAAATACCTAGGCAGAGATTCAGGGGGAAGCCCTATGACGCCTGACCGGACGCTCAATTGGAATTGCCCCTACCCTTCTAACCGCTCTCCAGTATTCGCGGAAAATCTGGTCGCCACCTCACAGCCGCTTGCCGCACAGGCAGGGCTATCGGCACTGCGGCAGGGTGGTAACGCCGTTGATGCCGCGCTGGCTACCGCTATTACGCTGACCGTTGTTGAGCCCAACCACAATGGCATTGGCAGTGATGCCTTCGCCCTTATTCATGACGGGGCGACCCTACATGGTCTCAATGCATCTGGTCGTTCCCCGGCATCTATGACGCCAGAAAGATTCAAGGGGTTGCCCCAAATGCCGACCCAGGGCTGGGAGTCTGTCACCCTGCCCGGGGCTGTGTCTGGATGGGTTGCCATGTCGGAGCGCTTCGGCAAGTTACCCTTTGACGCCCTCTTTGCCGATGCCATCCATTACGCCAGGGATGGTTTTCAGGTGGGTCCAAAAACCGGTCTGTCCTGGCGCCAGGCACAGAAAGATTTCCGTCACTACAAGCCTTTTATGGATACTTTCATGCTATCTGGCAGGGCACCTGAAATTGGTGAAACTATGCGACTGCCAGCGCATGCGGATTCACTTGAAAAAATTGCCCGCTCAGGCGGGGAAGCCTTCTATCAGGGCGAACTGGCGGAACGGATAGCAGCAGATGCAGCACAGCATAAGGCGGCACTGACCCTGGCTGATCTGCAACAGCATCGGTGTGAGTGGGTTGAGCCGATATCGGTGTCTGCCTTCGGTATCACCCTGAACGAAATCCCCCCGAATAGTCAGGGACTCATCGCGCTACTCGCCCTAGGCATCGTCAAACATCTTAATATTGAAAGATTTGAAGTTGACTCTGCTGATTCTGTGCACCGGCAAATAGAAGCCATGCGCATCGCCTGTGCCGAGGCCGCGCAACATCTGGCCGACCCTGAGCAGATGCGGATTTCTGTTGAGGAGCTGCTTGATGCCGACCGTCTAGCACAGACTGCGGCGGCAATTGACAGCAACAAAAGCAGGCGACGTCCCGCCACGCTGGGGGCTAGTCCCGACACAGTCTATCTGGCAACGGCGGACGCTAAGGGGATGATGGTTTCAATGATCCAGTCCAATTTCCACGGCTTTGGTTCTGGCATCGTCGTGCCCGGCACCGGCATCAGTCTGCAAAACCGCGGCGCGGGGTTTGTGCTGGAAGCCGGACATGTGAATCAGGTTGGTCCATCAAAACGCCCTTATCACACCATCATTCCCGGATTTATCACCAGGGGAACAGAATCGCTACTGAGTTTTGGCGTGATGGGTGGTCACTTTCAGGCACAAGGACATCTCCAGATGACCCTCAGGGTCTGTCTCTATGGTCAAAACCCACAGGCAGCGTCTGATGCTCCCAGATGGTTCTTGTTGGAAGACGGTCGGGTGGCGGTGGAACCCGGTTTTGCCCCAGGCCTGCTCAGTGATCTCGCCTCACGGGGACATGAACTCCTTACAAATCAGCCCGCGTCCCGCTTTGGTGGCGCCCAATTAATATACAAATTGCCCAAGGGATACTGCGCTGGCTCTGACCATCGGAAGGAGGGGCTAGCAGCCGGATTCTGAACCCTAGAGAATGACCAACCCCGGCGCATCTGTCACTCGTCCCAGCACCACGGCGTCGGCATATCCCGCCTGATGCAGCTCAGCCACACAGGCCGCCGCCTGGTCTTGCCTGACACCAGCCAAAAGCCCGCCGGCCGTCTGAGGATCAAAGATAATTTCCACCTCAGGCTTTTTGATAGGAATATCAACGGGCATCGCCAGGGTGGCGGCGCGCCGATTGGATTCATGTAGTGTGCTTTTTATACTGCCGTTCTTGCCAATGCCCAGCAGACAATCCACTGCCCCGTCAAGTATCGGCAGGGCTGCTGCGTTAATGGCGAGGCCAGCGCTAGAACCCTGGAGCATTTCAATGGCATGTCCCGCTAGCCCAAAGCCGGTAACATCCGTGCAGGCGCTGACCGGATACCGCGCCAGGACCCTGGCGGCAGCACGATTCGACACGAGCATCTGCTCCAGGGCTGCCATGACCCAACTACCCTTGGCACGATGCTGCATATCGGCGGCAAATATCACCCCAGTGCCAAGGGGACGGGTCAGAATCAGGGCCTCGCCGGGGGTCAGACCAGTCTTATGCCAAAGTGCATCCCGGGTCACCAAGCCAGAAACAGCAAAACCTATGGACATTTCTACGCCCTCACTGGTATGGCCTCCGACGAGTTCCACCTCATCTTGAGCCAGTTGCCTGAGAGTGCCGGCCATGACCTGGCGCAACAGACCACGGGTCACATCGGGTTTGGCAAAGGGCAAAGTAAGCAACACCATTGCCGTCACCGGGTCGCCGCCACAGGCATAGATATCGCTCAGCGCATGGTTCACCGCTATGCGCGCCAACACATAGGGGTCGTCATAAAATGCCCGGAAGTGATCAACACTTTGCAATAGCAACTTCCCCGCCGGGATGGTGCTCAGGGCCGCATCGTCCCCCGGGACCAATGACCTGTTCGGCCTGGTATCTGAGGTCATGTCACTGGTTAATTCCGTCAATACTTCCCGTAGCAGATCACTACTGACTTTGGAACCACAACCACCGCATTGCATCTGTTGCTCAAATTCGGCAACCAGTGGTCCGGCAGGCGCAGCGGTCATCTGTGGCAGATGCTGAAACTGATTCATAAAACGGACATCAATCCAGTTCTTCCAGCGCCAGACCCAAGGACCGGCAACAGAAAGCCCATTGCGGGCGGCGACTGCCTGCTTATCGCCCGTTGAAATCAGCGACAGGAATTGCGACTGAGGGTGGTAGGCATGAAGTTTCCTGCCCAGTAAGAGGGCGCGCAAATTACGATTGAGAGGCTTCCCCTGCCGGACGGCGTAAACGCCTGCTCTGGGTCTGGGATGATTCACCATCGTCGCACAGTCCCCGACGGCAAAGACATGCTCAAAGCCCTCAACCTGTAGCGTGTCCCGAACTCGCACAAAACCACCGTCATCCACCGCCAGACCCGAATCTGCTAGCCAAGTCGGCGCCGCCCCATGGGTGACCCAGAAGGCATGGTCAAGAGCGACATGATTACCCTGGCTGGACACCAGGTCTCCTCCAAGATAGTCCGTCGCATGAAAGTTCCGATGCAAGATGATCCCGCGTCGGTCAAGCAGGGTCTCAAATCTGCGCCGAACCCCAGCAGTGTATCCAGGCAGTATCCTTGCCCTCTCGGTAAAGAGATGTAACTGGCGGTCTGTGCCTGGGAAATGCTCTGTCAGAAAATGATCCACAGCGAGACACAGCTCCACGCCACCTGCGCCCGCGCCAACAAAGCCAAGCTGCCTAGGTGTACTCCCGCCCTCCTGCCTGCCAAATTCTTCCAGGAAGCTTCGCCAGCCGGCAAGAAACTGACTGATTGGTTTTACCGGAATCACCTGGTCGCCAGAGGGCAGACCGCCGGGCCTGATGCCAACATCAAGGGACAAGAGATCATATCGGATACCCTGACGGGACTGGCACACCAATGACTGATTCACCAGATCAAGCCCGACAAGATGATCTCGGATAAAACTAGCACCGGCAAATCGGCAGAGGGGTAGGAGATCAATATACACCTGATCTTCGGTATAGTGCCCGGCAATCAACCCGGGCAACATACCTGAATAGGGGGTTCGGCTAGAGGGGCTAATCAAGGTCACTCTGAGGCCGGGAATCGGCTTCATACCCAGCATACGGAGCAAGAGTACATGGCTATGCCCTGCCCCGACCAGTACCAACTCCCTAGCGATTGGTTGGTTATTCACTGGCTATTTATAAGCGGGTGTGTCTCATCGGGAAAATCACATCCTACTCCTTTCGCACTCAATCTGGTGGCGGGCAATTCAACCACGCGCCCGACTTCGGATATACTAACAACCCAATCAGAATCTCAGGTACTACTCAATTGCATGCCCAGGAACCCAGCCCCGCTTTGGTGCCGCCGCACCAGACACTGACCCATTGGACGATATATCTGCTGGCATTTACCGGCGGCTTTATCATCATGTCTATTGAACTGCTTGGGGGACGAATCCTCGCGCCCTGGTTCGGTAGCAGCATTTTTGTCTGGGGCAGTATTATCACAGTCTTCATGGTGGCCCTGTCAACGGGTTATCTCGTCGGTGGGCAGCTATCACTCCTGTCTCCCAGTTTGGGACGCTATGGTATCTTCTTTCTCGTTGCTGCCATCACCACCCTGCCCATCATCTATCACGGAGAGCTGATGATGGCTTGGATATTCCTGTATGTTGATGACCCCCGCTACGGATCACTGCTCGCCGCCACTTCTTTGTTCTTCATCCCGACCGCTATTCTCGGCATGATAGCGCCCTACTCGGTCCGGCTGCTGGTCGAAAATGTCACCTACAGTGGCAAGGTCGCCGGGGGTCTCTTCTTCGTTTCCACCCTGGGTAGCGCCATCGGTACCCTGCTCACCTCGTTTTACCTCGTGCTGTGGTTTGAGATTAACCAGATTATGACGACCTTGGTAGGGCTGTTGCTACTCTGCTTCCTACTAGCGTTCAGCGCAAACAGGTCAATACAGCAGGACCATGCCTGAGCCGGCAATTGAGCGCCGCGACATCAATCTGCTGGGGGTAAAAATACCTGGTATCAGACTGCTCAGCTTTTCCCTGTCAATATGTTTATGTATCAGCACCCAACCTGCGTCCGCCAAACGGGTGCTACATCGGGAAAAATCGCTTTACCAAAACATAGTCGTCACTCAACATCGGCAGCAACGTTGTCTTGCCTTCTCTGGTAAAAGCGGGGACAAACGCCAGACCTGCATCAACATGAAGGATGAGAAAAAGCTCGTCTTCAAGTATGTCAAAATGTCTCTCGTCGGTCTGTTGATCAATCCCGACCCTGAGCGGATGCTGATGATCGGGCTGGGCGGCGGCACCATCTCTACCCTTCTCGCCAGGCTCTTCCCGGATCTGCGTATGGATATCGTAGAACTTGACCCAGCAGTTCTGCGGGTTGCCCGGAATTATTTCAACTTCAAACCGGCACCCGGCGCCCAGGTCCATATTCAAGATGGCAGGGTATTTGTTCGGCGACGCCTGTTACAGCAGCAGATTGAAGCGCAAAAGTACGACTTGATCATTCTGGATGCCTTTACCGGCGACTATATTCCCGCGCATTTAATGACCAAAGAATTCCTGCAGGACATCAAGGCACTACTGGCACCGGGCGGCGTTGTCCTGGCGAACACCTTCTCTACAAGTGCTCTGTACGATCATGAATCGGTGACCTACCAGGCTGTGTTCGGCGACTTCCTCAACTTCAAACTACCTGGTAGCAACAACCGTGTTATCGTGGCAACCGCACAGGGGCTGCCTGATAACGAGACCATGGCGCGACATGCAAAATTGCTCGCCCCCAATCTAGCGGACTATGCCGTCAAGATAGAAAGTTTCCCCAGGTATCTGCGCCGAGGCAAGGACTGGGATCAATCGGTACGGCCTCTGACGGATCAATTTGCTCCGGTCAATCAACTGCAAGGTAGCACCGTTAAATAGCATCAAACTAGAGATACAGATGCATTCATGGGAAACACCATCATGTCTAAACGCGATCAAATTCGTATGACGCCAGAAGAAGTGACTCGCTTTCTGCGCGCATCACGCACCATGATTCTGGTATCCAATGGTGCTCAGGGTTTTCCGCATCCTATGCCCATGTGGTATGCAGTGGATGATGACAATCAGGTGTATATGACCAGCTTTCGCAAGAGCCAGAAAATTAACAACCTCCGGCGGGATCCGCGAGTCTCTCTGCTAGTGGAATCAGGCGATATCTATCAGACACTCAGGGGCATCCTTGTCTATACGGAAGTGGAGTGGATTGAGGAGTTGGAAGCCATCCGGGATATCCTGCTCAAAATTTCAGTGCAGCGTGGCGACCTGGAGGAGAATGCCAGCGAGAAAATCAAGGCAGGAATGTTGAATACCGCCGCGAAGCGAATCGGGATGAAGTTTACCCCGGACAAGATCATCACCTGGGATCATGCCAAACTAGGTGGGGTTTATTAGTCAACAAATATTCATGGCTACCTAGCCCAGGTGCTTGTGACCCTCCCAGTAACTGTCCTTCAAAAGACGTTTGTACAGTTTGCCAGTCTGGTGCCGCGGCAGTTCCCGTACAAAATCCACTGACCGCGGGCATTTAATGTGCGCCAGGTGACGCCGACAAAATCCGATGAGTTCCGTAGCCAGAGCCGGACCAGATTCTGCCCAGTCTTTAGGTTGCACCACTGCTTTTACTTCCTCGCCAAAATCTTCATTGGGAATACCAAAGACCGCTACATCCATGACCCCAGGATGGGTGACCAACAGGTTCTCTGCCTCCTGGGGATAGATATTCACCCCGCCAGAGATAATCATGTAACTCTTCCTGTCCGTCAGGTACAGATAACCTTCCGCATCAACATAACCCAGATCTCCCAGGGTGGTCCAGCCAGCGGGATGACGCGACTCTTTGGTCTTCTCGGGATCGTTAAAATACTCAAACTCATCGCCGCCGCTGAAATAGATAGTACCCGTTTCGCCGGTTTTGACCTCCTCACCCTCATCATCAAGGATATGCAGTTGCACATTGAGCGGACGCCCCACTGAGCCCTTGTGGGTGAGCCACTCTTCAGTGTTAATAGCGACAAATCCATTACCTTCGCTACCCGCGTAATACTCAAAGATCACGGGTCCCCACCAATCAATCATCTGCTCCTTTATGGGTACCGGGCAGGGAGCCGCTGCATGGATCGCACACTCCAGGCTACTCATGTCATATTGAAGACGCACCTCCTCATCCAGTTTGAGCATCCTGATAAACATGGTAGGCACCCATTGGCTATGCGTGATGTTATAGGTTTCTATCGCCCGTAATGCGGCTTCCGCCTCAAAGTGTTCCATCACAACGCAGGTAATACCGGCAGCCATAAAAGTCAGGGTGAAATTCAACGGTGCCGCATGGTACAGGGGTGCGGGACACAGATAGATACTATCCTCGGTCACGCCATAAAGGAGTTGGAAAGATGCAAAACGGATATTCTCACCGAATGCTTCCTCAGGCAGTGATTTGAGGATGCCCTTGGGTCGGCCAGTAGTGCCTGATGAATACAGCATCGGCATACCCATGGATTCATCGGCAATCCTCTCCCGCGGCATGATGTTGATAGCTGCTTCAAAAGCGTCATAACCTTTGATAACACCGTCCAGCATAAATGCCCTGACCCCCTCGCCGAGTCTTGGCTGTAATATCCCTGCGACGGCCTGTTGCGCCTTAGAAGTGATGAAGAGTTTCGCCTGACAATCCTTCAGGATATATTCAACTTCATCCACCTGAAGTTGGTGGGAAATCGTAGTGAAATAGATGCCAGAACGTTGAGCGGCGAAGCATATTTGCAGGTAGGCAGGATGATTCTCCATCAGAATGGCAAGGTGATCGCCCCTGCCAAGACCGAGATGACGGAAGAGTTGCGATGCCTGGATGGACACCTGATCTAGTTCTCTAAAACTCAGCCTCTGCCCTGACCCCGCCATGATGCAGGCAGGCTTGTCGGGCCTTGTTGTTATCTCGCTGAAGTGCACCTGCTGTCTCCTCCTGAAGGCAAACCAGCGGACAAGATGCCGATTTGATGCCGAAAACTCAAGTGAGTGTGCAGGTTCAACCCTTCAAGGATAGGGTTTTACGACCTGTCTGGGCGGCGGCACAGCGGCTTTCTGACGCATCTGGCACTATTTTTCCTATCTATGATATGGCTGTTAGTCACAATATGTTGTGTTTGCGAAGCTATTGAGGCACAATATGTAGCTATTGCTCTGAATTGTAGCTTATCGGGCATGAGTCGTACAAACCAGAAACATTCTGTACCTAAATAGTGTCAACCCTACAAGAGTGATAACAACAACAGGATCAATCAGGGACTTCTATGGATGCCACGAAACCGAAACTCACCGCCATCCCATCAACCGTCAACAACATCAAACTGCAGGAAACGTCCTTGCAGATATGGGATACCAAGTACTGCCTTAAGAACAAAAAAGGCGAAAAGATTGATCAAAATATAGACGACACCTATCAACGGGTCGCTAAAACCCTGTCAAGTGTTGAAGCACCTGAGGTCCAGGAACACTGGTATGGGAAGTTTCTCTGGGCACTCCGCAACGGTGCAATACCAGCAGGCAGGATCATTTCCAACGCCGGTGCCAGGGAACAAAAACCGGCTACCTCCACCATCAACTGCACCGTATCCGGGACGATCAACGACTCAATGGAGGATATACTCAAGAAGAACCTTGAAGCAGGCCTGACGCTCAAGGCAGGTTGCGGTATCGGCTACGAGTTCTCCACCCTGCGCCCCAAAGGTGCCTATGTTACCGGTGCGGGTGCCTACACCTCCGGGCCCCTGTCCTTTATGGATATTTATGACAGAACCTGTTTCACCGTGTCCTCCGCTGGAGGTAGGAGAGGCGCGCAGATGGCGACTTTTGAAGTCGGTCATCCTGATGTCATGGATTTCATCAAAGCCAAACGGGAGGATGGTCGGCTGCGTCAATTCAATCTGTCCCTGCTGATCACCAAAGAATTTATGGAAGCCGTCATCAACAAAACAGACTGGCTGCTTAGTTTCCCCATCACCGCATCCGAACAGGCATTTGACCCGGTTGATCTCTCGGACGAAAGCCAGGTGCTCTGGCGGGTCTTCCCCACCAAAAAAGGCTATGTAATCAATGACTCTGGGCTGATTGCCTGCCGCATCACCAAAACCATTGATGCGCGTGAACTCTGGGACCTGATAATGCAGTCCACCTACGACTTTGCAGAACCGGGGTTCATCCTTATTGACAAGGTCAATGAGATGAACAACAACTGGTTTTGTGAAGACATCCGGGCGACCAATCCCTGCGGTGAGCAACCCTTGCCGCCCTACGGAAGTTGCCTCCTGGGCTCGGTCAACCTATGCCGATTTGTGGAGCAGCCTTTTGGCAATGAAGCCAGTTTTGACTGGCAGACCTTCAGTGATGTCGTCGCCATCTTTACTCGTATGCTTGACAATGTCGTCGAAATCAATGGTCTGCCCCTTCCCAGACAGAAAATGGAAATTGAGCGCAAACGGCGGCACGGAATGGGTTATCTGGGGCTCGGCTCCAGCATCACCATGCTCGGCATGAGTTATGGTGACAAACAATCAATCGCCTTCACCGAAGAGGTGACACGCCTACTCGCACTGACGGGCTGGCGCGTCGGACTTGAACTGGCTGAGGAGAAGGGTGCCGCTACCATCATGGAAGAGGACTTTGAGGTTACGGGAGAAATGCTCCGTCTCAGGCCCGAGATGGCAGAGGATGGCTATCAGGCAGGTGACAGTGTCAAGGGCAGGGTACTACATGCAAAATATTCACATTACATGCAGAAGATCGCAACAGAAGATCCGCAACTGATCGCTGACCTGACAGAAAAAGGCTGCCGCTTTACCCATCACTCTTCCATCGCCCCGACCGGTACCATTAGTCTGTCATTGGCGAACAACGCCAGCAACGGCATTGAACCAAGTTTTGGGCACCTTTACTCACGCAATGTGATTCGTGAAGGCAAGATGTCCAAGGAAAAGGTAGATGTCTGCTCCTTTGAGTTCCTCGCCTATCGCTCAATGATCAATCCTGATGCCAAACCTAACTCAAAAGACCCTGATAGTATGTTGCCAGACTATTTCGTGACCGCAGATGAGATCACGCCGATGCAGCATGTGGACATTCAGGCAGCCGCACAAAAATGGATTGATTCCTCAATTTCCAAAACTGCCAATGTACCGGAAAATTATCCCTATGAAGACTTCCAGGATATTTATCTCTACGCCTATCAACAGGGGCTCAAGGGATGCACTACCTTCCGCGCCAATCCAGAGGTGCATCAGGGCGTGCTGGTCAAGGAAGAAGATCTGGAAAATACCATCTACGAGTTTGTCCTGGCTGATGGTCAAACCGTGACGGCGAAAGGTAGCGAAACAGTGGAATACAAGGGCGAGACGCATATTGTCGCCAATCTTTTTGAAGGGCTAAAGGAAGGCAATCTCGGCAAATTCTGAACGCCGTCCTCCCTATCTATGAGAATAGCCACGAGAAGCAACTGGGCGCCATCTAGACAAACAAAGCAACCAAAACTTGTACCGAGGAAACAGGAAATATGACCCTTAAAATAAATCAGGCAATCGTCGGCTACTCTGTTCGTAGCACCTCAGGCGACACAGGCACTAATCAAAAAAACACCCCGCTACTGAAATCCGCACCCGTCATGGATGTCATGCACGAGGAGATTGCGCGACCAGATGAACTCAAGGGCTACACCTATAAAATAAAAACGCCTATGTCCAGTCATGCCATGTACATCACCATCAACAACATTCTGCTGAACGATGGCACTGAGCACAAACAGGAATATCCCTTTGAGGTGTTTATCAATTCCAAAAACATGGAACAGTTCCAGTGGATCCTCGCCTTGACCCGGGTCATATCGGCGGTCTTCCGCAAGGGTGGAGACAGTGTATTTCTCATCAGGGAATTGAAGGAAGTTTTTGATCCCCAAGGCGGCTACTTCAAAAAAGGCAGTCGTCAGTTTATGCCATCATTGGTAGCGGAAATTGGCCATGTTCTTGAAACCCACATGAAAAAGATAGGTCTCATCAAAAAAGAAGAACTGAGCCAAGAGCATAAAATGTTGCTCGCAAGCAGACGGGCAAGTTTTGACGCTTCAACCAACAGCAAAAATGACGCATCAGAAGATACGGATAGTTACCCTGCCGGGGCAAAACTGTGCCAGCAATGTCATGTCGCAGCCATGATGATGCTGGACGGCTGCATGACCTGTCTTGCCTGCGGCGACAGCAAATGTAACTAATCCTGGATGGCAGTCGGTTACCGCCTTTCACAAACGCTATTCACAAACGCCATGACAGGAAGCCATGCAAATCTATCTGAACCAACTTCAACATGTGCTGGACAAGGGACGCACCAAAAAGGATAGAACTGGCGTAGGCGTCCTTTCCGCTTTTGGTCTTAGTGCACGATACGCTATGGTGGATGGCTTCCCCACCGTCACCACCAGGAAATTTGCCTTCAAGGTCATGGTCTCCGAACTGCTGTGGTTTATTTCGGGTTCTGGCAACATCAAGGACCTCAAAGCCATCTATCAACACAACAAAATTTGGGATGCCAATTATCAGGATTATCTTGCCAGGTTGGGTCTGCGGGAAAATGACGGTGATATGGGCAGGATTTACGGCACCCAGTGGCGGCACTGGCAAGGTGCCGACGGACAAGAAATTGATCAACTTCAGGACGCAATAAATCTTATCCAGCAAGATCCTGACTCAAGACGCATCATCGTCAATGCTTGGAATCCCAGCGAGGCAAGTCCTGACCGGGTGGCTCTGCCGCCCTGCCACAGTTTCTTCCAGTTCTATGTGACGCACGGGCGTCTGTCACTGCACATGTACCAGCGGTCCGCGGATATGTTCCTGGGCTTGCCGTTCAATATCGCTTCCTATTCCCTGCTACTCCACCTGGTTGCCCGGCTCACCAACCTTGAAGCGGATGAGTTTATACACAGTATCGGGGACGCTCATATCTATCTTGATGCGATGGACCAGGTTAAGGAGCAGTTGCAGCGCGAGCCTCTGCCTCTGCCCAGATTGCATATTAAAGACCGCCAACAAGCATCTATTGATGATTTTGAGATGGCAGATTTTTCCCTTGTGGATTATCAGTATCATCCGGCTATCAAAGCCACCATGGCGGTTTGACTGGCCCCGCATCCTGGTGGTGATCTTTGACAGGCATTTATTAACAAGACGCTAGTGACTATATTTAGAAGGGCATATTTAGAAGGGCATGCTCAGAAGAGCATACTGAAAAGAACATACTGAGAAGCGCATGACCAAAAGAAAAAGAGCCGCCACCCTTGATGAATACCACGCCATTCGCAAGCGGATCTTCTCCAATCTTGAACTGACACCTAATCAACACAAAACTTCCTGGAGGAATACCAGCCATTACAAACCGCGACCCGATGACATCATCATCACGCCTTTTTCTAAATCAGGAACGACCTGGTTACAGCAGATTTTCCATACCCTAAGAACCCGAGGAGATATGAACTTCCGGGATATATCGGCGGTGGTCCCCTGGATAGAAACCAGCCCCGTTCTGGGCATTGATCTCAACGCAGAACAGCACGGCAAACCAAGAGGTTACAAGAGCCACCTGCCATACAATATGATTCCGCCGGGCACGAAATACATCAACGCGGTGCGCCATCCCAACGATGTTGCCTATTCCCTGTTCAAATTTATGGAAGGCTGGTTTATTGAACCGGGAACTATTCCGGTTGACGAATTTGTCCGGCGACTGTTCCTGGAAAAGGCAGACTATTATCATCACCTTCTAAGCTGGTGGCCCCATCGTCACGACGCCCAGGTACTCTTCCTTGCCTACGAACATATGATTGAAGACCTTGAAGGCACAATCAGACGGGTTGCTGAGTTCATCAATATCCAGATTGATGATGAGTTACTCGCACTCACCCTGGAACATGCCTCCCTGGCATTTATGCAGACTCACATAGACCAGTTTGACGATGCGCTGATGCGAGACATGTCGGAAAGAGAAATTCTGCCACCGGGCAGTAACAGTGCCAAGGTGCGTGATGGCAGGATAGGCGGGCACCGGGGCCCACTGAGCGAAGCAGTGCTGGCGGAACTTGATGCAAAATGGCAAGAGATGATAAAACCAGAACTTGGCTTTAACTCCTATGAGGAATTGATTGCCACCCTCTAGGTCTGCTCAGGCGGCAATTCTTTCTGATATAACTTCTTCCATGTAGCGTAGGGCATACCGTAGATGATTTCGCGCGCCCCCTCATAATCAAGAGGAAGTCCCTTCTCCACCGCCTCTGCCAGATACCATTTGCTCAAACAGTTACGACAAAAGCCCGCCAGGTTCATCAGGTCAATATTCTGGACTTCAGAATTCTCACTAAGATGTTGCAACAACCGTCTGAACGCCGCTGCCTCAAGTTCGGTTTTCGTGTTTGTATCCATTGTTAGACCTCGCTGTCTTCATATTTTAAGGCAAACTTTCTTAGCATTGATGCTAGTCCTGGATTATCTCTGTATTCTACACCGCCTTGATGTTATCTGTTGCAATCATCAAGGTATCTGCTCCGATGAAGATAATCCGCATAATATTTTCCACTATCCACAGTCTTCGGTAGAATGGTGTAGAACACAGAGTTTGGGGGCGGTATGACAGACATAGTCATCATCGGCGCGGGGCAGGCTGCGGGGCAGACCGTTGCCAGTTTGCGCCAGGGCGGGTTTACAGGTGGCATCACTATTCTGGGTGATGAGGCACACCCACCTTATCAGCGCCCGCCATTGTCAAAACAATATCTCTCTGGCGATCAGGAATTGGAGCGGATTTATGTCCGTCCGGGACAATTTTATGTTGACCGAGATATCACCTTGAAGACAGAGACGACTGTCACGGATATTGACCCGGATGCAAAGACCGTGACCACCGCAACTGGGGAGCTGTATCAATACGACGAATTGCTAATTGCTACTGGTAGCCGTCCGAGAATCTTGAATGTCCCGAAGGCTGAACTGGACGGGATTCATTACCTGCGGACTATTGCCGATGTGGACCGGATCCGTGCCGCTTTGACCAGTGCTTCCAGGGTTTGCATCCTGGGGGGTGGATACATAGGGCTTGAGGTCGCTGCCGTGGTCGCATCATCCGGGTTTGAAGTATCCGTTATTGAAATGGAAGAGCGCATTTTGCAACGCGTCACCACGGCGGAAATGAGCGCCTTCTATCAGAATCTACATGAGCGTCACGGCGTCAGGTTGATGGTCAACACGAAAGCCGTCAGTTTTGAAGGCGACCAGGCTGTCACCGCCGTGCTTGCCAGTGAAGCCGGACTGGAGCGCCGCATTGAAACAGACCTGGTCATCATTGGCATTGGCATCCTGCCCAATGTTGAACTGGCGGAAGCCGCCGGTATTGACTGTGACAACGGCATTCTGGTGGATGCTCACTGCCGTACTTCCAAAACCCACATCTTCGCTGCTGGGGACTGCACCAATCACCCTAACCCTATGCTGAACAGACGGCTTCGGCTTGAGTCTGTCCCTAATGCTATGGAGCAGGCGCGGGTCGCTGCCGACAACATGATGGGCGGAGACAAGACCTATGCCGCTGTCCCCTGGTTCTGGAGTGACCAGTATGATTTGAAACTACAGATGGTCGGATTTTCTGCCGATGGGGATAGGACTGTGACCCGTGGCGACATGGATACAAATCAGTTCGCCGTATTTTATCTTAAAAACAACGCAGTGGTGGGCGTGGATGCGGTGAATAGCCCGAAGGAATTTATGGTCTGTAAACAACTCTATGGCAAACAGGTGGACCCCGAAGCACTTGCCGACCAGAAGACTGACCTGAAAAGCCTATTAAAATGACCGCCGCCGTCATAGCAGGCGTGAAGATAGCCTTACAGAGCACTTATTCATCTTTGCAAGGAAACCATATCATATCCATAATGCGCGATTGACTGCTCAGGACCCATTTACAATCCACTAACTGACGAGGGGAGAGAGATTTATGCCACAGGTTAAATTCATTGAGTTTAACGGTACCGAACATCTAATAGATGCCAAGACTGGGGATTCTATTATGCTGACGGCGACGACTAATCTTGTACCAGGCATTGACGCTGATTGCGGTGGTGAATGCTCATGCGCCACCTGTCATGTGCTGATTGACGGAGAGTGGCTGGCGAAACTTGCACCGATAAGCAAGACCGAGGACTCAATGCTGGATCTGAATCCTGACCGAAGCCCCAACTCCCGGCTGAGTTGCCAGATTGAGATGACTGATGAACTTGATGGCATCGTTGTGAAGTTACCAGAATTCCAGTACTGAGACGCTGAATCTATTCCAGGATGGGGGAGCCGACCAGAGTAGAGTCAAGTTTTATCAAGGGTTACACAGATATGCTGTCAGGCTACATGCCAGGTAAACTAACCGACCAGAATTCATCACTCCGGGAATGTCTGCGACAATATTTGCGACAATGCAAGTCTTTGAAATTCATCTAGGCAGGGTTCAGTGCAAAAATTTAAAATCTTTCACCAGACAGTATACGACTACGGTAGCCCTGTCATCCTTAACGCCCACAAACTTCTGCTTCGCCCCAGAGATGGTCATGATCTGCGAATAGAGAATTCCACACTCAGCATCTCACCTGATGCCCTGGTGACCTGGTTCCGTGATGCGTTGGACAATTCGGTTGCCATTGCCACTTTTGATCCGGCAAAGACAACCCAATTAACAATTAAGAGTGAACTGACTGTTACCCACTACACAGCCAGCCTGGGTCAGTTTCCGGTACTGCCACCGGCGCAAAATTTCCCTTTCATCTACTCCGAGGCAGAGTTGCAGACACTGTCCAACTACCTGATTCTTGATGTTCAAAGCAAATCCTTTTATGAATGGATGGATTCCCTCGGGCAGGAAGACAAGACCCTGTCATTTCTAGCGCATCTTTCATCCAGCATCCATCATCACTGTACCTATCAAATGCGGAAGGAACCCGGCGTTCAGAGTACAGAGGAAACTTTACACACCTATCGTGGCAGTTGTCGCGACTATGCCTGGCTATTTGTGGCGGCAGCACGTCACTCCGGTTTGGCAACCCGATTCGTCAGTGGTTATTGCAGTACGTTTGATGAACAATTTGCTGAGGGTGCATTGTCTAACAAAACTTTTTTTGACACGGAACCCATCAAAGAATTTCCCCATGAAGGCGTCACTCATGCTTGGGCGGAGGTGTATTTGCCCGGTGCTGGTTGGGTGGGCGTGGACCCGACACATAATCTTTTTACCTCAGGACATCACACGCCGGTCGCTGTGGCACTCAACCCCGAAGACATACCGCCGATCAGTGGCAGCTTTACCGGTCCTGCAAATGTGTCGCAAACAATGAGCGTAGCGGTGGAAGTAAAACCCTGCTAGATAGGATTCTAGTCTTGCCGCAAATTGGCAACGAAATTGGATACCGCTGCACCAATCTCATTCGGAGAATCTTCCTGAATAAAATGCAGACCCTTGACGGTCACTTCTGTCTGGTTTGGTAGGGTTCTGGCGAAGGCAAGCGGCTCACCACAGAGTATTGACCCAGGGTCAGCACTGAGCAGCAACTTAGGGGTTTGCGAATGGCTTAACCAATCGGCATAGGTCTGCACTATCTCGACCACTTCAGCCGGCTCACCCTCAAGAGGGATTTCCCTGGGCCAGCTGAGCATCGGTCGGCGACCTTCACCAGGGTTGGCAAAGGGTCTTCGATACTCCGCCATGTCGTCATCGCTTAATTTTCTCAATACAGATCCGGGCAAGACGGCCTCAATGAACAGATTCTTCTCCAGTATCATCTCTTCACCTGCCGCTGAACGGAAGCCCTGAAAAATACCTCGCGCGGCTTCGGGCCATTCATCCCAGGTCAAGGGTTTAATGATTGCCTCCATATAGGCAATGCCCTGTACCGCTTCTTCATGACGGCGGCACCAGTCAAAACCCAGGGCGGAACCCCAGTCATGAATGACGAAGACTACTCTGTCTGTCACGCCCAGTTGATACAGCAGTTCATCCAGGTAATTTCTGTGTTCACGGAAGTGGTATCGCTCCGGGTCACTCTGATCCAACTTTTCTGAATCGCCCATGCCAATCAGGTCTGGGGCAATGCAACGCCCCTGAGCTGTCAGGTGCGGCAGAATGTTCCGCCAGAGCCAGGATGATGTTGGGTTACCATGCAGGAAAACAATAGGGTCGCCCTTCCCTGCTTCAATGTAAGACATCTTTTTGCCGAGAACTTCAATCTGTTGCTTCTCAAATTTTGTACTCATGGAAGCGCCTTTTTATGCAGGTTATGCAGGATGTTTTTATCAAGATGCTCAGACAGAACACAGTTATAATCTGTCGGCTCTGGAATTGCTAGCATCGGGAAGGTTATGAAGTGTCATCAAGTTTCTCATCAGATGTCTCAGAGCCTACATCTTTTGTCAGATTTGAAAAAGTCGGAGGACGGCGTTTGAACAGCCACAGGAGAGGCGCGAACAACAATCCCGCCAGTAGCAGCAATAGCACGAGTCCGAATGAAAACACCAAGAAAACCCAGATAACTTCCAGATCAACCTGGAAGTATCTGACAGCCACCCAGATGAATGCGCCGGCGAACAATGAGCCTGATACTAATCGGCGCATCAGTCGGTCTTTGAAGATGCTGGGCAATATCCTGGGCATAGATACCTCAACTGGTATTCATCCAAAGCCCAGATTACACTTAAATCGGTTATGAATTAAATAGCCAATCTCATCATCAGGCAAAGAGAGGTAAGACCGTGCCCCTGCATCCGACACTTAAAAATCTGCTACAACAAATGGCGGCGGCAGGCGCTCCTCCCATGACAGAAATGTCTCCCACCGAGGCACGGGAAATGTATAACACTATGCAGACAGGATACCCCGAGCCTGAGATTGAGGAGATAGTGGACTCAAAGGCGGGAGATATTCCTATCAGAATCTATCGTCCCAGTGCCGACACCAATCCCTGTATCGTTTACTTCCACGGTGGCGGCTGGGTCATAGGAGACCTGACGACTCACGACAGTGTGTGTCGACAACTGGCGCTTGCCACAGGATTCACAGTGATTGCTGTGGACTATCGGCTCGCACCGGAGGCTCCCTTCCCGGCGGCGATTGACGACTGCTACGCCAGCACCTGCTGGGTCGCAGAAAACGCGGCGGCACTCGGTATTGACCCAAACAATATTGCCGTCGCAGGGGACAGTGCTGGCGGTAATCTCAGTGCCTGCGTCTGCCTGAAAGCCAGGCAGGAGGCAAGTTTGAACCTTGCTTGCCAATTATTAATTTATCCGGTGACGGATACCGCTCTGGATACCGTCTCCTATTCTGACAATGCCGAAGGCTATTTGCTGACCAGGGACAGTATGATCTGGTTCTGGGACCACTATCTGGGTAAGGACGATGCGGCTCGCAATAATCCACTCGCCGTTCCTAGCAAGGCAGACAATCTCGCCGGGCTACCTCCAGCCTGCGTCATCACGGCGGAATTTGACCCCTTGCGGGACGAAGGTGAAGCCTATGCCCAGCGGCTCGCTGAACAGGGTGTCCCTACCAGAGTGAAAAGATACGACGGCATGATTCATGGATTTTTTGGTATGACCCACCTGCTTGAAGACGCCAACGACGCCATGGCCTTCGCTGTGGATTTTCTGCATACGCATATAAAAGCCACTTAAGAGCCGCTGTCCCAGAAGATAGGCAAGGTCTGAGACCGCTACTTGATGCCTAACAATTCAACATCAAAGATTAATACTGCATTGGGTGGAATAACTCCAGACTTACCCTCTGCACCATAGCCAAGTTCCGGGGGAATATAGAACCGGAACCTGCTCCCTATCTGCATGTACTGCAACCCCTCGGTCCAACCGGCAATTAGCCGCTGGAGTTCAAACTCCTCTGGCGTCCCACGCTCAATGGAGCTATCAAACACCTGCCCCGAGGTCAGCCTACCTTCATAGTGGACCACCACGATGCTTTCTGCCAGGGGCGAGGCACCCTCAGCCTCCTGCAACACTTCATACTGTAGCCCGGAGTCTGTCACCACTATATTGTCCTGCTTGGCATTTCTCTGCATAAATTCACGAGTATCTGCGAGGCTTAGCGAGGTTAGGTCCGTCTCGCCGAGGGCAAGGGAAGACATCATCAAAAAGGCCAGGAGCAGGCCGAAGTTTCGGGTTATCAATGTCATCATTAGTCCCCGAACGGCATCCAGTTGCCGTGAAAGCCAAAGGGTATCCGATGGTCCAGATAGGCGGTAGCGAGTGGCCCCGCCTCAGGATTCATCGCATCAAGAATCACAAGTTGGCTTGCTTTCCTATGTGCATCATAAACATTAGCAAGCAGGAAACCGTCGCCTTCTGGCGCATCTTCCGTTCGCGGAACAAAGATCGGTTCGTTGGTCGCACAGCCATCGTCAAGATTGTAAATCTCTAACTTGCCAGTCTGATGGTCAATCCGACCTATGCCGTCAAATCCGCCAATTGTCTTGTCTGGGCTACTCGCGCAAGCCATGTAACCGTACCGATAATTGCTGGCGGCGAACCGCTCGTCCAGTCTTGGGAATTCACAGGCAAGGTCATTCAGACGCTCGGTCTTGTAATTGTCACTATTCTGACCCAGGTCAAATGTCCAGCGGGTCAAGCGCGGCACCGCCTTGCTCGGATCGCCGGGAGCTCCGTCTGGCGTCGGGAAGAGAGGTGCTTGTTCATATTCGCAAACATCACAGGTGACTATCTTGTGACTAGAATGCTTGTGACCAGAATGCTTGTGACCAGAATGCTTGTGACCAGAAGGCTTGTCCTGGTCTGTATAGGCGTTCATCGGATGAAAGACATAAGCAGGGTCACCCTGGAACCAACGCAGATCATCCACTGTACCAGACCTCGGCATTATCCCAATCTGCACGCCCTTATCGGGTTCCCAGGCATAGACGGGTGCCCCAGTCATTGCTCTTTCCATTGAACCTGTCAGTGGCATGATCGGGAAGATGACATGCTCCCGGGTCACCATAAAGTCATGCACCATCGCCGCATAGGGCGCATTGAATGTTTCAGACCGGGTTAGCTTGCCGTCCTTGTCAACTACATGAAAAGCCATCCGCTCTGAAATTAGCCCATCAGCGTTGTAACCGAAGAACAGCATCTCACCTGTTTCTGGATCTACCTTCGGATGAGCAGTCATGGGCCCTACCAATTTGCCATCAAAGGTCCAGGGACCAATGGATTCCAGGGTCATGGGGTCCAGTTCAAAGGGCGGATGCGCCTCTTCCAAAGCAAGCAGTTTGCCAGCGTGAAACAGGATATTGGTATTTGCCAGACCGTCGGTTTCCATGCCCTGAACACTGGCGTCATTCTCAAGCGGATTAAACGGGCTAAACAGGGAACGCCCCGCCCTCCGCTCCTGCTTCCATTTGACGGTCCGGACATAGCGATTCTTGTAGGCAACCTTGCCGTCCTCAATATAGAAACCGTGAATCATGCCGTCACCGCCGAACCAGTGATAATCACCAGACGGGGCAAACTGAGGATTGGGACCATTGCGGAAAAATACTCCCCGCAGAGCAAGTGGGATCTCACCTTTGACCACCAGCTCAGGGGCATCACATTCCATCTGTATCGGCGCAAAACCCCCTTCAAGGTTTGGATGTGCTGGGAAGACCTGAGCCATAAAAATATCCTCTTGCTTGCTAGTCGGTAGAAACCTGTGCCAGAACAGCCACATCATACCCCACATCTGCCATGATTGAACTGATGTGTATAAGTCCACCACCCCCCGCTTTCGCGTATACTTCCTGCTGATTGGTTAG
>DKIG01000004.1 GCA_002454165.1 Gammaproteobacteria bacterium UBA6724 | reverse complement strand
TTGAACGGACTTTTTAGGGGACAATCGATCGGACGCCATCGCGTCACCGTCGTCACACCTAGGCCGTCTTAGGTTTCACTCTGGATTCCAGCCTGCGCTGGAATGACGGGTCGAGGGTGACACCACCGTCGTCGCGGTCACCTGCCGCCCCCGTCGTCGTGGTCACCGGCACGCCGCCAGCGTCGTCGCCGTCAAGTTTCCCGCGGGCACCGTCGCGCCGCCGTCGCCGTCATCGCGTCACCGTCGCGCCGTCACCGTCGTCGCAGTCACCGGCACGTCGTCGCCACTCCCGCCGTCGTGGTCACCGGCACGCCGTCACCGTCGTCGTGGTCACCGGCACGCAGCAACCGTCGTCACGGTCACCGGCACGTCGTCACGCCGCCACCTCGGCCACCGGCACGCCGCTACCGTCGCCGTCATCGCGTCACCGTCGCGCCGCCACCGCCGTCGTGGTCACCGGCACGCCGCCACCGTCGCTACCATCACGCAGTCACCGGCACGTCGCTACCGTCGTCGTGGTCACCGGCATCGTCGCTACCATCGCGGTCGTCGTCACCGTCGTCACGCCTAGGCGCCGTCTTAGGTTTCACTCTGGATTCCAGCCTGCGCTGGAATGACGGGGTAGGGGTGGAATGACGGGGTGGGGGTGACACCACAGTCGTCACGCCTAGGCGCCGTCTTAGGTTTCACTCTGGATTCCAGCCTGCGCTGGAATGACGGGGTGGGGGTGGAATGACGACGGGAGCCGCCATGACGGTGGAGGTACCGTCGGCACCGCCACCACCGCCGCCGTGGTCACCCATCGCCGTCGTCCCCATCGCGGGCGCCACTATCGCGGGCGCTACTATCGCGGGCGCTACCATCGCGGCGCCGCCATGGCAGTGACAATCAAAGATGAAACCCTGATACTCTCAGCTCCATAGATTCTGTTATAGAAGCAGTATATGCAAGCAGTGACCTGGGCTGTCCTGGAAGCAGAGGACTTCGGTATAGCTAATTTTGGGCAGGAACGCCTTGACGGGAAAGTCGCATATCTGGCGACCGTGAGCAGCGATGGCCGCCCTCGTGCTTGTCCGGTAACGCCCATCATCGGTGGTGGGCACCTGTTTATTTTTGTTGAGCCGAGATCCTCCAAGGCGAAGGACCTACTGGAGACAGGTGAATATTGTTTGCACTGTGCGATGAACGACAGCTCTGGTAGTAGCGGAGAGTTCCTGATTACCGGCGCCGCCGTGAAGATTGAAGACTCTGCCCTGAGACAGGTGGCGGAATCCGTGTCCAGTTTTAAGCCGTCCAAAACATATCTCTTGTTTGAACTCAACATCAATGAGGCTCTTGCTACCTCCTATCCGGGAGGTATGCCGAAGCGGACCAGGTGGCTAGCCCCGACAATCAAAGTAGCGTCCCACTAGTGTCGGCAACTAGGAATGCTCCCCCCCCCCCACCGGCTACGTTTCAGCAGAATTATTAACTACAACCTGCCCACCGTCGGCGCGGGTTTCATGTTTTTTCTCATCACCCTGTATCTCCTGAAATTTTCCACGGATGTACTACTGATTTCCCCGGCGGTGATGGGGCTGATATTTGGTGTATCTCGTATTTGGGATGCGATAACCGACCCCTTGGTAGGCTATCTGAGCGACCGCACGAATCTTAAATCTGGACGGCGGCGACCCTGGATGTTGCTTTCCGTTCCTTTTATTTGCGGTGCTTTTTATATGATATGGAACCCGTCGCCGGACTTGTCAGCAACTAGCCTCATCGTCTGGATGAGTATTGCGGTGCTGCTGTTTTATACCGCCATGACCGCATTTGTGGTGCCGCATACTTCTCTTGGCGCAGAGTTGACTACCTACTATCACGAAAGAACCAAAGTCTTCGGTGTCCGGCACATCACTTGGAATGTCGGCTCCCTGCTTGCCTTGATTGCCATGCATCAGTTGATTGTTGACTCTCAGCCGCGACAGATTGCTTTTTATGTCACTCTGGTCGCAATCCTGGCGATGGCGGCTCTTGTTTGCTGGATGTTTATTACGGTTCGTGAAAGACCTGACTATCAGGGTCGTGGCGAGGTCAATCTTTTCAGAGCCTTCACCGATGTTATGAAAAACAAATATGCGGTGATATTGCTAGGGGTCTTCCTGATTGAGAGTCTTGGCGGGGCAACGATTGGCATTCTTACTCCCTATATTGCGGAGTACATAGTGGGTACACCAGAATTGACCGTGATGTATATCGCCGCCTATCTGATTCCGTCCGTCTGTTCCGTGCCGCTTTGGGTGCGACTCTCAAGGCGGGTGGGGAAAAAGAACATGTGGTTGTTTTCCATGCTGGTGACCGCATTTGGATTTGGTGGCATGTTCTTTGTTGAAGAAGGCACCGTCGCGCTGATTACCTCGCTTGCCGTTGTCTGCGGTCTGGGCGCGGGTAGCGGCGCGGTGGTGGCGCCCTCTATTCAGACTGATGTGATTGACTATGACGAGTATTGCTCAGGTAAGCGCAAGGAGGGCGTTTACTTCGCCACCTGGAACTTTGTGTTCAAGAGTGCAACAGGTACCACTCTGGTCTTGACGGGCATGGTGCTCAGCATGTCCGGGTTTGTGCCTAACCAGGAACAGACCGAGACGGTCAAACTTGCGCTTTTGACCCTCTATGCCATCTTCCCGCTGGTCTGCTATTTGACTGGCGCATTGATCTTTACCCGATTTAAGTTTGATGAGTCCTTGTACCGGAAGATCCGCCTGGCCCTGGACAAGAGTGAATATGCGGATCCTCTTTAATGACCCTGTGCTCGCGCGCTTCTTGTCACAATCGTTGTCACAATCGTCGTCACAATCGTCGTCACAATCGTCGTCACAATTGCCATCAACCAGCATCACCACAAACATCACAAGCCAAGCGTGTCATACAGCAATTCAAAGGGGACGGTGCCGATGCTGATAATTGTCTGGTGTAATCCCGTTATTTCACATTCGGGAGACTTTTGCAGGCAGGTGTTGTGCAGGTCGGTGAAGGTCTTTTTCCCCGCGAGCGCGGCGAGATAGTCGCCGGGTCTGGAGCGGACTTCCCGCACCATGGTGCCAAGACGGGATGCTCCATAGGGGGTTGTTTGCAGCAAATAGGCGAGTGCCTCTTGGTCCGTCCATTGAGCCTTTTCACTGGCATGTAACCGGAGGTCCACCAGCGCAAGGCCAGTCAATAGCCGTTGAAAATACAGATGCTCCAATAGCACCGCCGGGTCGCGGGACTGTTCACCACCACTCTCTCCGGTGATAAGAAACTCGGCAATATAGGCAGCCCAGCCTAGGGACAGACCCGGTAGATGAAGTAGCTGTTGCAAATGTTTCTGCAAAGAAGCACCGCTCAGGGTTGCATCATGTAGCGAATGAAGACCGGGGAAACCGTAATAGATTGCAACCGAAGGTAATTCAAACCAGGGCAGGCTCCTGACATCAGACAGATTGATGCGCAGGGTGCCGGATGCCTGCTCGTAGACAAATATCCAAGAGCTGGATGCGTCTTCAACACCTGCAAAACCTATGGAGGATTTGGGATACACCTTGGGCGCGGCGTGCCATCTGAACTGGCTGTTGGTCATCTCTTTGGCAAGTCGGTCCAGATAATCCTGGCGACCCTGTATCGTATCCTCTGGGTATAGGACGGCTTGTCTGGCAGAGTTAATGTCAGAGTTAATGGCAGGGTTAATGTCAGAGTTAATGTCAGAGTTAATGGCAGGGTTAATGTCAGAGTCAATACTGGCGTCAACAGGGTTCTGCTGCTTTATTGCCAAGTCAAGACGGGCAGCATCCTGCGTCACTGCTTTTTCATAGTCAGGGAGGGACCAATGCAAAGAGGTCAGTCGGTTGAGTTTGGATAGATAGCCAGGAGGCTCATCCGACTTTTTCTCTTCGCGTGCCAGGAGCCAGGCAAGGAGGTCTCTTTGTCGCCGGGTCGCCGCATTCACCAGTTGGAAGTTAACGCTGCGTTGCAGTTGGGCAAACTTTTGGTGCAGATAGTCGGCACGGTGCGATTCCTCAAGTGCCGGATAGTCACGCAATATGTCCTGGATGATTGCCTCGGCTATGGCGATTTCAAATTGTCGGGCGGTTGCACGGTCGGTTTTGTCCATCACGGAAGTCTTGTCGACTGCATGGCAACTGAAGGTCAACAGGAGGCTGAGGACTAGGGCAAGGGTGCTCAGCAGTGTCGTACCGGGGTGCGTCATTCGCGATTGCTAATCTGATGAGGGCATGGAAGTGTCGGGTCTCGGCACCTCAGCCTGGGGCTCTGCAAGGGATTGTTTTATCTCTGCGACTATCTCTGCGAGTTGATTTAATGTTGTCCCATTCTCCCTGAGCGCATCTTGGAGTTGCTGCCTGACCTCTGGCTTCTTCATTTGACGCAGATTGATTAGCACATTCAACTCACTTGACCTGAGCGCCGATGCCAGCAGGTCTGCCGCTATTGCGGTGTCGGTGATGAGATTTTGATTTCCGATGCGGGCGATGAGTCTCAGGTCCTTTAATAGTGCTACGCAACCTGCAATGACTTTTATCGGCGGCTCAGCTGCCATCCTGAGGGCAGTCTGCAATCTATCTTCGTCCCGGCTTCGGTAGGCTTGCATGACCTCTTGGAAGGCAGTCATATCCTGTTCAGCAAGGATTAAAAATTGCTCAGCCGCCCGGCTTGCCTTGTCAATGATGCTTTTAATGTCTGCCGGCTTGGCATCATTGTTGCTCTTGTTGTTGTCGCTCTTGTTATCAATGTCGTCAGTGAAGTTAGCTACCATCTGGAGCAACGCCGCCGCCTGGGCCGCGGAAATAGCGGCGACAGTGCCGCCGCCGGGGGTGGACTGCCTGGCGGCAAGTGCTGCTATATAGTCTCTCAGGCTTGTCTGTGTCAGGGCTGTCATGATGAATGGAGGTTCTTGTAAAGCCGGACAGTGTTCCGCATACACATAGCCATGGTCATGGGACCGACCCGGGGGACGAACCTCTTGGCGTGACTCTGCACACTGGCATCAAAGTTCTTGATGCTGGCGAAGTTGATGCACACGGCGGCCGCTTGAATTTCATGGGCGTGAATCAACTCAAACTGGTTACTGGGTACGCCGGAGATGATGATATCTGAGCTAGCCAGTGCTTCTTGCCGGTCAATCTTGATGCCCTGGGGTCTTGACTGGATGAATTGAAGTGGTCCCTTTTCATCAAATGAATACACTGTCGCGCCATCGTTGGACATCATTATGGCAAGGGGCTTGCCTATGACCTCACTGCGGTTGAAGATGGTGACCGTCCTGCCGACAAGTGGTGCTTCCCCGGCATCGTATTCCCCCAACGCTGTCAAAATTTTTACCACGGCAAGCGGCGTACAGGGGAGGAGGGCTTTCTTGTTGGTGTCATCACCCTGGGCTAGCCGGTCATTGGTGTAGAGTTTGCTTGCCCAATACTGGCTACCAGCCTCTATATCTTTGGTATAGTGCACCAGATTCCGCAGGTAATTGTCCTGTTCGTTTCTAAACACGGGGAAATAGATGAAGATGCCGTGAATTTTTGGATCCGCGTTAGCCGCCAGTATGGCGACTTCCAGTTCATCTGGCTGAAGCGTCTGCAAGTTATACACAAAGCCAACCTCGTTAAACAGCTGTCTGGCGGCGAGAGCATAGGTCATGGAAGGGCCATCATCTGTCGCAATGAACCCTATGACATGCGGGCGGAAATCCAGGTCAGCAAGCGACGCGGTCACTTCATCAAGGTACCTCCTGGCGAGAAGTTGCGGATCAACCAAGTGCATAGGAGGCGACGCCACTAGGCAGGGTCAGTATCGTAATTGGGCTTTGCCCGGGTGATGGAGCCGAGATAGCCCCGATGATGCCGGGCGTGATAGTCCCCTAGGGTGAAATTTTTCAATTCCATCAGGGTGAGCGCCAGCGCATCACTGATGGCGAGCATGATGGCTATACTCGCGCTGGGTGTGATCTTCAAAGGGCAGGGCTCCTCTATGTCCGGTCCCATGTCAAGCAACAGGTGACTCAGGTCACGAAGGGGTGCGTCCGTATGGGAGGTGACGCCTATCACGGATGTCACGCCGAGTTTGCGGGCGTTCTCTAGCATTTCAATCACTTCGTTGGACTTGCCGCTGGTGGAGAAGGCGACGATACAATCATCAGTCGTCAGCATACCGAGGTCGCCGTGACCTGCCTCCGCCGGGTGGACAAAGCAGGCCGAGGTGCCGGTGGAGGACAGGGTCGCTGCAAACTTGGCGGCGATATAACCCGCCTTGCCGATACCGGTTGTCACCACCTTGCCCTTGCAGGCACCCAGGGTGGTGACGGCCTGCTCAAACGCATCGGTAACCTTAATCGCCCGGACTGCGTCAGCCTCCTTCATAATAATGTCCGTCATCCGTGCCTTAATGTCCAAGTTTGTTCCTATGGTTAACTACCGGTGGTTCGCCATTATACTGGATGATAGGGGGATGCGGCACGGCTTTGGTTATTTCGGCAGGAGTCGGTTCAGGGCGGCAACGATTGCTGGATGATAGTCAAACATTTGCCTTGAATCAGGCAAGGCTAGCCATTTGGTTTGCAGAATATAAGTTGCGTCATTGACGGGCACCGGGTCAATCTGCGCCAGATTGGCGCTGAACCAGTGAGTCCTGCAATGGAAGTCGGATGCGTCCCAGCGGAACATATATTCGTTGATATAGGCATGGCTGGTCAGAGTGACCGTATAACCGGTTTCCTCAAGCGTCTCTCTCACTCCAGATTCTTGCGGGCTTTCCCCCGGCTCAACCCTGCCCCCTGGTAGCGACCAGAACTTATGACCAGTGGCAGGGTCCTGCAACTCAATTGCTAGCAGTTGATCTTTATCTACACAGACTACGCAACTTCTTATTGAAGGCATCTGAGGGCTCTTTATACAAACAAACTGCTGAGGGCTCTTTACTATCTTCACACAAGCATGAAGGCTCTTTATACAAACAAATGTGTCGGCGGCGTAATGGTAGCGTGACGGTGACATCTGGCATAGGCAGGTGCGTTGAGCAGACGAAGTCGTACTATAATGCGCCCCATGTTCCAGATACGACTAGAAAGAATTCGCCGACTGAGCGCCAGTACTCTGGATTTCAGGTTCGTTAAAACGGATGCCGCCCCCTTGCGATATCAGCCGGGGCAATTTTTCCGGTTTGTGTTTACTGACGAAGAAGGCGAGTTTGAGCGCAGTTACAGTCTGTGTAATTTTGATGAGCTTTACGGTCAGCATCTTGACCTGGTGATCTCGGAGGTGGTGGATGGTCGTGCCACCCGGCATCTGTTTAACGCAACTGAAGGTATGACTGCCGCCGTCACGGGACCCTTTGGCAGGCTGGTCGTGCCTGGTACCCTGCCTGACCGGCTCGTCATGGTGGCGACGAGTGTCGGCATCGCCCCCTATATGCCCATGCTTCGGCAGCTTGAAGCACCTCTGTCAGCGGGGCGGCTTGAGGTGGTGCTGGTGTTTGGTATGCGGGACTCGTCCGAGTTTTTGTATGCCGACCAGTTGCTTGGCTTGCATCAGCAATATCAGGATTCAGGTTTTAGTCTACTGGTCTGTTATTCCCGTGAGTCTTTGGACGGCAGGCAGGCAAAGCAATACGAGCGGGAAGGTTATGTTAATGGTCAGTTTGATGCGCTCAACTTTGACCCCCGTCAAGATCATCTGCTCTTGTGTGGTAATCCTGCCATGGTGGAAGACAGCTGGGATTATCTCCGGGAGAAGGGATTCAAACCTGCCCAGGTAATACGGGAGAAATATGTGTTTGCCAAGAGTGGCAAGCCATCCGCCGGGACGAGTGATGCGTCAAAGGCAATGTCGGATGAACACAAGCGGCTGGTTGCCGAGAAGATGAAAAAGTACCAGTCCTAACAACACCAGTGCCAGGGTTCGTAGTTGATGCCCCAGGCATTGTCACGCGGGTAGGTCATGGAAAAATCATACTGGTGTGCGTGGTCGCAAAGCCACTGGAAAGCCTCGCCCTGAGCAAATGCCTCCGTCAGGGGCATGCCTAGACCATCATGCAGGTCCAGGGCTCGGCCAGTGTGATGCTCACTATATCCCGGGATGGCATTCACCCGCAGTATCTCTTCAATGGTCTTGCCTGCCTGCAACTTTTCCCTGATCAAATCACACTGATAGTCAATTGATCTATAGGCGGACACCAAAGCGATAGTGATGCCGTCCGTTGCTGCCGCCGCCTTCATACGCTGCCATCTGTTCAGGGCGCCCGGGGTCATCAACAGGGGACGGTCAAAGATGTCGTTTTCTGCTGGCGTCAGTTCCGTGGCTTCAGGTTGCATGGGTAATCGACAGGCTTTGATGGCTACTTGGGAAATATTGAGGCTGCTGAGCCTGGATTTGAGCGATGTGGTTGCCGGGTCTTTTGTCTTCACGATGAACTCACAGGGTCATCACGCCGACCAGTATCGCCACCAGAGTCCCGAACAATGCCAGTGCCCCATAACTGAAGCCCAGCACAATGAATTTAATTGTCGTGGCAAGGTGCCCTTCCTGATAGGTATTTTTCAAACTCAGGTAGAGGTAAATCAGAATCCACAACTGGATGATGGTATCAGCATAATTTGCGACGAGAGCAAAGGAAGTTCCTTGTGCCAGATTCAGCAAGCCCGAAGCCAAGAGGGCGACAAACAGGAAGCAGTGATTGTGCACTGCCAGTAGCAGATGTTCGGCATAGTAGCGACCCTTTCTGAGGTAAAGTATTTTTAAGCAGATTGCGAAGATAGGCAGAAGGAAAAACATACCGACGGATAATAAATCCATAAATTCGCTGAACATTTCCTCCGGATAATCGTGATACAGGGTAATTGCCTTGTTGATCTGCTCCTTTAATACCTCTGCCAGAGCGGCATTTTCTTCCGGTGTCAGGAACCCCAGGTCAAGACTGTCTATCTTAGCGATTTCTTGCTGCCAGTCTGTGCTCTGCTCTTCTGTCTGCTCGCTGGTTGCACTGTCCCCTGCCGGCACATCCACCACCTCGCTACGAGGTACCGGTTGTCCCAGGAATGGCAAGAGGACAAAGAACAGAAAACTAATGACCAGATACAGTCTGATAGGTGGGACATAGCGAGCGCGTCTGCCGGAAAAGTATTCCGTCGTGACCTGTCCAGGTTTGAACAGCAGATTAAAGAAGGTGCGGGCAGCCCTGGAATCAAGCCGGAACACATCGTCAAAAACTTCGGCTACCATGGTCCAGAGGTATCGGTTGAAGTTCTTTTGTGCCTGACCACATTTGGCGCAAAAAGGCCCAGTGATAGTCGTGGCACAATTCGGGCAGATGACTGGGGATGCCTCTGGGGTCAGGCCAGGGTCAGTATTCTCACTCATATCGCTTGATGACTTTTGAGCCGCCAGGAAACAATATCAGACCTGCTGAGACTTCCCAATGCAAGGTTTTTCTAATTGCTGTGCCGGATTAGGATTGACCCGCGCCTATCCTCGCAGGCACTGGGAGCCAAACATTAAAACGCATATTTGATACTGGCACCCCACCATTGTGGTCGGCCGTAATACTGTTCGGTGATACCAAACACATCTTCGGTGGAAAGATCAAAAGTCTGCACCAGATATTCTTCATCAGTCAGGTTGTTGACGAATACCATGGCGGTCCAGTTTTCATTGGCAGTGGTGTAGATTAAAGAAGCATTACTTAGTGTATAACCGTCTTCGGTCACAGCGGGCGTACCGGTCAGTGCGAACAGATGTTCGGAGCGATATATGAGATTGCCTTGTATCGCCAGGGTGCCGCTAAATGCGCGCCATTGATATCTTAGCAACGCATTGGCATTCCACTTGGGAGATTGTACAGAAGTGGTGTGAGTACCGTCCGCCAGGGTGACATCAATATCATTCCAGGCAACACCGAATAGCAGGTCTAGACTTTCGCGCGGCGATGCTTGTAATTCCAGTTCAAAACCATTGCTGTCGGCTTTGGCGTTGGAGGTCAGAGTATCTATGCCGACAATAGAGAAGGCTTGATAGTTCGCATAATCATAGTAGTAGGTAGCACCGTTAAGACGCGCCAGCCCCTCGGCAAAGGTCCACTTGAAACCGACTTCGTAGGCATCCAACTTTTCGGGTTTGTAGGAGAATGTTTGATCGTTATAGTCCAGGGGCGGGCTAAGCGGGAAAATAGGCGCGTTGAAATTACCGCTCTTGACGCCTCGGTTCCAGCCAGCATAAACCAGCAGATTGTTATTGGGTGTCCAGTTCAACTGTGCTCTGGTGGACACGTCCGTGTCCTTGCGGGCACCGGCATAACTGCCTAGCAGAGCTAAGGATTGCAGGTTGGCAGGACTATTAAAATCCCTGATATCCGGATCCAAAAACTCTACTGCTTCAATGGCATAACTAAAAGATCTTTCGTCACGAATAACTCGCAAACCCAGAGTGCTACTGAGAGTGTCGTTAATGTTGAACTCTACCTGTCCGAACAGGGAATAGGAATTCACTTCATTGCTGTAGGGATTGTTAATTCCAGCCTCGGCACCTGGGGTGGTCGCCGGACCAATAAAGGGATCGGTGATGCCACCGTTGGAATCATCAATATCCAAATTCAAGTAATAAAATCCGGTGACCCATTTCAACCTGTCGGTCTCCCCATCCAGGCGGATCTCTTGGGAAAATTGGTCAACATCCGTGGTCAAATAGAAATTGAAAAAAGAAATTGGGGAAGCATCCGAATCTTCAATATAAATACGTTCCACGGAGGAAAAGTCGGTAATTGCCGTTAATGTCATATTATCCATGTCCCATTTCAGGGTACCGCTGAGACCGCTGGTTTCCAGGTCATTAAAACCCGGGTCGTCATAATCACCGGCAAAAACATCGCCATCGTTATCAATATAGTCATTTAATACCGGGTTAGGTGTTGTTGGCGTCAACTCCCCCGGTGCGCCGACGGAAGAAACATTCTCAAAAAAGCCGGTACGAATGTCCTGCTCCGAACCCCGCGCACTTAAAAGAAACTCAACCTCATCAGACGGAGTAAAAAGGAATTGCAACCGCCAGGATTTATCGTTGGCGTTATTCAGGTCCTTGCCTAAGCGGTTGGTGATATAACCATCGTTATGATGGGTAGAAACCGATAACCGTGCTGACAGACTGTCGGTCATAGCACCACCGACGGCACCCTCAAATTTTATTTGATTATATTCGCCAGCCGACACCTTGATGTAACCATCGGTTTCCTGACTGGGTTTGCGGGATACAAAATGCACCAGACCACCGGTAGCATTTCTGCCAAAAAGTGTGCCCTGGGGACCACGCAGTATCTCAACCCGTTCCATATCAAAGAGAGCGAAACCGGTACCCGATGCCTGACTGATGTAAATCTCATCCAGATAGACCGCCACTGGGCTTTCTACATTGGTGGTAAAGTCGCTGTTGGCAACCCCGCGAATGGCGATGGAATAGTTAGCCTCACCGTTGGGTTGTATAGTGCTGACCCCCGGGGCAATGGCGGTAACCTGCTGAGCGTTCGTATAACCCAGGGCTTCCATTTGATCACCGGTGATGGCGGTGATAGCGATACCAATATCCTGCGCATTTTGACTACGTTTTTGCGCGGTGACGATAATTTCCTCCAGGACCGCGGAACTGACTGAAACACTCACGAGGCTGAGGAGGATACCGAAGGAGACAAGGGACAATACTGAAGGAGACAAGGGACGATAGGCTGGAAGCAGGTTCATGGCATTTACCTCGAGTCTGACAGAACTGGTTAGAAAGTGGCGTGTCAGAGATGATAGTAGGTTCATAATATATGTCAACTGTATTACTTTGATATATCGTTCAGTATATCTGTTAGAATGATAATTGTGGGCAAAGAGCGTAAATAAGACACAGAAACCGGGTAGGGTCCATCAAACATGCGTGTCCAAAAATCCAGCGTCGGAATCGCGCTGCCACGGGGCAGATCAGGCAAGGGACAACACACCTCCCTTGCCATTGCCTTAGCGGCGGAAAAATTGTTGATTGAACAGGGATATCACAATTTTTCCATGCGTAAAGTAGCCCAGACTGCCGGTTTGACTCTGGGCAATTTGCAGTATTATTTCCCGAACAAGGATGCGCTGATTAAAGCCATGCTGGACAACTGCATCCAGCGGTACCTGGATCGCTTTGAGCAGACCCGTGCCCATGCTGGCGAGGACCCGGAGGCGCAGTTCAAGGCAATAATTACCTTGGTATTCAAGGATTTGAACCGGAAGACCACGACTCGGTTTTTCCCGGAAGTTTGGAGCCTCTCCAATCATTATGGGCACGCGGTCAAGTTCATGGATGAAATGTATGAAAAGTACCGATTGATCCTGATTGAGGTGATGGCACTCATCAATCCGCGCCTGTCGGAACACCAACTGCAACAGTTGGCACTCTTCATCTCGTCATCCATAGAGGGACACACCATGTTTGTTGGTTATGACAAACCCTGGATGAGTGAAACTGACAAGATGATTGATATAGCGATTCAGTCTTTTCTGTGGCTGATTCGTTGCGGTAGGATTCCCGCATAAGCATGCTGTTCGCCTTGAGCCCGTCTTTTTTTGAGGATCGCTTGGCATGATCTTAAAAATCGTTCAACATGAATTTAATAGGTCTGTTGACATACTTTGTTCTCAGGGACAAAATGGACGCCGATCTGGGTTGAAAGTGGGTGTTGAACCGGCTGAGTTCAGAAACTGCAAATCAAAAAGTCAGGATTATCTGGAGATACGGTAATGTCAGATACAAATGCACGGAGACTAGGCTTGACGCTGGGACTGTTTTTGCTGGCAGGGTCTAGTGTCATCCAGATGGCGAGTGCGGAACTTCCCGCCGAGCCTATTCCCAATGTCGCTACCATTTCCCCGGATTATCCGGAGAGTTTGCTGTTTGCACAGGATACCAATTTTGATGCAATCATCGCCGGGCGGGTGGTGCTGGTGGATGTGGCTACCGACAACCACAATTACAAGGGTGCGCTGGATGCTGCCCAGTTTGCTACCTTTGCCGAATCGCGCCGCCGGAGTGAACTCTATGTCGCCGAGACTTTTTACTCTCGCGGCACTCGCGGCACTCGCACTGATGTGCTCACGATTTATGACAAGGGTAGCCTGGCACCCATAGATGAATTGGTATTGCCCGGTGGCAAGCGCGGGTTGTTTGTGTCCGAACGCTATGCCATGCAGTTGATTGACGATGATCATATTTTGCTGGTGTATAACTTCACGCCGGCTGCGTCGGTGACACTTGTGGATATTGACCGGCGTGAAATCCTGAATGAAATCAATATCCCTGGCTGTGGTCTGGTGTATCCTAGCGGCAAACGAGGCTTTGCCTCACTCTGCTCCAATGGCTCCATCCACGCCGTGCAGTTTGATAAAGCAGGCAAGGTGACCAGTGAGAAAAAACTCCCAAGTTTCTTTGATGTTGACGATGATCCCCTGTTTGACAAACCCGTTTACATAGGGGGCATTGCCTGGTTTCCATCCTTTAAGGGCGATATTCAGGCGCTAGACCTTTCTGGCGATACACCGCAAGTCGGTGTTCGCTGGTCCCTGCTGAGCAAAGCTGAGCGACGGCAAAACTGGCGTCCCGGTGGGTGGCAGATTGCCAGCGTTGATGATGCCGGGTTGATTTATGTATTGATGCACAAGGACGGTAAAGGTGGTAGCCATAAGGATGGTGGGGAGGAAGTCTGGGTCTTTGAGCATGCAAAAAAGCAGCGGGTGCAACGTATTAAACTCAAGACCTGGGGTATTTCCATTGAGGCGACCCGTGGGCCCGCACCTTATCTGGGGGTAGTCAATGCGGAGATGCAACTGGACGTCTATGATGCAAAATCGGGCAAGTGGCTCAAGCAGATTGGCAATGTTGGCGGCACGCCCCTCAGCCTCTATGCGCGGCGGTAGATGGTGATTGCCTCTTGTCTGTTTGGGCGTCTGCTACGCATTCCTTTGCCAGGGCCCAGTGCCTAGGATGCTGGACACCATGACCGGCATAACAGACAACTATTTGATTGTATCCAGCATTCTGCTTTGGATTGCGGTCATTGGCCTGAGTCTGCTGGTGCTCGCACTGACCCGGCAGATTGGTGTACTGCATGAACGGGTAGCTCCTGCTGGTGCTCTGATGATGAACCAGACGCTCAAGGTGGGTGACACTTCGCCCCAGGTGCTGGTGCAGGACCTTAACCGAGGGGATGAAATCATTATTGGCAAGCCGACTGATCCAGGGCGTTCCCAATTCTTGTTTTTCCTGTCCCCCGACTGCCCCGTCTGCAAATCACTCTTACCGGTGGTGAAGTCCACCCAAGATGCCGAGTCAGATTGGCTAGATGTGATATTTGCCAGCGATGGCAGCCTATCTGCCCATCAACGTTATATCAGGCAACAGAGGCTGGCGAAGGACATCTATGTATCCTCGGAGCAACTAGGCAGAGCTTACGGCGTGTCTAAGTTGCCCTTTGCTGTGCTTATTGACGGTGCTGGCAAGATTGCTTCCTATGGCTTGGTGAATTCACGCGAACATATAGAAAGCCTGTTTGAATCCATGGAACGGGGTATCCCCTCCCTCCAGGCATATATCAATGCGGCTTCTGCTCAGAATGACCGCATCAAATCGGCGTCAACGCAACCATCAACGCAATGAAGAGGTGAGCAGATTATGAAATGGCTTGATAAACTGACGACATCTTTTTCCCGTAACCTGGTGCACCGCACTTCACGCCGTCATGTATTGACTCGACTTGGCACCCTGGCGATGGGTGGTGCTGCCTTGCCCTTGTTGCCGATTGCCCGGGCTGCTGCACAGGGCGGCTATCCCGGGGTGGCTGCTCAGAGTACCGGTAACCCAGAGGACCCGGGCGATCCGACCCAGTGTGAATACTGGCGCTACTGCGCTATTGATGGTTTCCTCTGCGCCTGCTGTGGCGGCACGCAAAACTCATGCCCGCCCGGTAGCGAAATGTCCCCCTTGACCTGGATCGGTACCTGCCAAAATCCTGCCGATGGTAAGCATTACATCATTTCCTATAACGATTGTTGCGGTAAGACGAGTTGCGGACGCTGCGCGTGCAATCGTAATGAGGGCGATACGCCGCTGTATCGCGCCCAGTCCAATAACGACACCGACTGGTGTATCGGCACAAAGAGTAGCGTCTATACCTGTTCCACTGCCGTCATTCTTGGCGTTTCTCTGGAGCAGGGAGGATGAGATGCCAGAGCGAAAAGCCTACATTGGCTTGTCGGGTTTATTTGCGGTCACCCTGAGTCTCACCGCCGCGGCGATTGCTGAGGACACCCACCCAGGCTATTCCGCCTTCCAGCGGTGTGTGGTGTGTCACCAGGCTGATGGCAGGGGCATACCCGGTGCCTTCCCGCCACTGAAAGGACATATAGCCCGCATTGCTACTCTTGATGAGGGGCGTGCCTATCTGATAGCGGTGCTACATACGGGGCTTATGGGTCCCCTTCAGGTGGCAGGCAGGGTCTATGTCGGCGTGATGCCTGCCCAGGTGCCCGGCAATGATTATCGCCAGCTCAGTCAAATTTTGAATTACGCTGTTGAGGTAATTGATGCTGAGTCTGGTGACGATGACTGGAGACCCTTCACGGCAGAGGAGGTGGCGCAACGTCTTGGTGTCGGACTGCCCAACAAGATGCATGGCGTTGCGGCATTACGCCAAAGGCTAGATAGCCAGTACCCGGAACTCTTTCAAGCGGAAGCCGCTCAGGTCAAAGAATGAGACTGCTGTTTTTATGTCTGATCTTGCAGGTCAGCAATAGCCTGGCACAGACTGCTGATAGCGTTGCTCCACAACAACACTATATGTTGCATTGTCAGGGCTGCCATCAGGCTGATGGTTCAGGTCTGCCTGGCAGTGTGCCGTCAATGCGCAACCTTGTCGGTAAATTTCTTGCTGTACCGGGCGGGCGGGAATATCTGGTGCAGGTGCCCGGTTCGTCACTATCACCGCTGAATGATGCGGAGCTTGCCGAGTTGTTAAACTGGCTACTACTCAGTATGAGCGCGCAAAATCTGCCGCCGGATTTTCAAGCCTATTCGGAAAGCGAAGTGAAGCTACTGCGCTCAGAGACTATGCTGGATCTTCTGACAACCCGGGCGGCGATAGTGTCTCGCTTCCCTCCTGAGCCTGAATCTTCGCCTGAATCTTCGCCCTAATTTTCGTCCTAATTAAAAGTCGCACTTGTCACCAAGACATCGGCTTTCCCCTTTGTTTCAGCCGGTCTGTTCACAAGTGGTACTATTCTCTGTGTCAGCACCTTGTTACGGGCTGGTCTATGACACAAAGCGGGATTGATACGGGTCTGCTATGCTGGAAACTGGTCACCTCATCGGGATAGTGCTTGGATAACAATCGACCCATACATATTTATATTCTTGGTATCTGCGGTACCTTGATGGGCAGTATTGCGCTCCTCGCGCGCGAACTCGGACACAAGGTCACCGGCACGGACCAGAATGTCTATCCGCCCATGAGCACCCAACTGGAGAGTGCCGGCATCACCCTGACCTCGCCTTATGCAGCGGAGAATATTCCCAGGGACGCAGACCTCATCATCATTGGCAACTCTGGTCTGCCTCGTGGCAATGCGGCGGTGGAGGCTGTACTCAATGGCAACATACCCTACACCTCCGGTGCTGAATGGCTAGGTCGGTATTTGCTACATGATCGCTGGGTGATCGCCGTCGCCGGGACTCACGGTAAGACAACAACTACTTCAATGATAAGTTGGATCCTCTCCAGCGTAGGCATGGACCCAGGTTTTCTGATAGGCGGCGTGCCATTAAATTTCGGCGTCTCATCTCATTCAGGTAGCGCACCCTTCTTTGTGATTGAAGCCGATGAATATGACACCTCCTATTTTGATCGGCGATCAAAATTTCTGCACTATCATCCGAAGACTCTGGTATTAAACAATCTTGAATTTGATCACGCCGACATCTTTGATGACCTGGACACCATCAAGACACAGTTTCATTTGTTGTTAAGAACCGTGCCCGGCAACGGACTGGTTATCCATCCCCATGATGACCGGAATCTGGCGGCAGTTCTGGCGGCGGGTTGCTGGACAAAAACCCTGGCATTGGGGAGCGACGAGCTCAGGGCGCAACTGATCTCTGATGATGGTCGCCAATTCCAGGTACTCGTGAACGGGCAGGTCAAGGGTGAAGTCAATTGGCCCATGACCGGCAGCCACAATGTTGCCAATGGCTTGGCTGCTGTGGCGGCGGCACGACACACCGGGATCCCGCTAAAAGTTGCCTGTGAAGCACTCTGTCAGTTTCAGGGCGTCAAAAGGCGCATGGAAATCATCTATTCTGACAGGGATCTCACCATTTACGATGACTTCGCCCACCACCCCACCGCCATAGCCATGACGCTTGAGGGATTACGGCGCAGAGTGGGCAATGACACCGTACTAGCGGTGATTGAACCCGCATCACACACCATGCGCCAAGGCATACATCAACAAATCCTTGGACCCTGCACCGCCAGTGCCAGTAGCGTTATCTGGTTTGACTCCACAACCACCTGGGACATGAGCAGGCTTGAGAACGCATCCACCATCGTCCTTGATAACACGGACAGCATCATTGAACAGGTGGCACATCAGGTGCAGGCAGCCAGTGGCATGGTGCATCTGGTGATTATGAGCAATAGTTCTTTTGAAGGGCTACACCTGAAACTTAGAGACAGACTCACTGCCACTGGAACTTGATTGTGCGGGAAGTTGACCTCTACCCACCTGTCAGAAAACATTTGATGCAACAGGGATTCACCGTTGATGCGGAAGTGAATCACTGTGATCTGGTGGCGATAAAAAGAAAAACGATAAAAAGCAGGGCAATAAAAAGAGCGGCGACGAAAACAGATAAACAGAAGGATGAACTTATCGTCGTGGAATTGAAATTGTCCCCCAATATCAAACTGCTCATTCAGGCAACCGACCGGCAACGGCTGACCAATGAGGTGTATGTCGCAGTCCCGGAACCTGCCAGGGTCAACAAACACTGGCGGGGGATTGAGCGGGTGATAAAACGGCTAGGGCTTGGTCTTATCCTGGTCAGGCAGAGTCCACTTGGCAGGAGCGCGCGCACGACAATCGTGCCTTCCTACTCAGGAGACATTGATAGCAAAGCCAGAGCATCGCTACTCGCCGAGTTGTCTGGTAGAAGTATGAGTTACAAGATGGTTTCCGACGCAGGTCACAACTTGGCTTACAAGAGCGTTCACAAGAGCACTGGCAAGATCAAACCAGTCACTGCCTACAAGGAAATCGCCATCACCATAGCGTCAATTCTGCATCACCTTGGTCCCCAGCAGGTATGCTCCATCAAAAAAATCTGTGGCGACAAAACGCAGGGCATTCTTGCCAACAATCACTATGGATGGTTTGAACGCGTTAAACGCGGTACCTATACACTCACCGACGAGGGGCAGGTGTCGCTCCGGGAATTTCCCGATTTACAGGCACGCGCTCTCAATTTGCTGTCTGAAGCCTGACCTTTCCAAAACACTCCGAGATTTAATAGAGAAATGACGATGGCGAAAAAAGATTATTCAGCCTGGGACAGAGAGGACTTAATCAAAGAGATTAAGCAACTTAGCAAGCGCAAAAAATATGGACTTGTCTGGGAAGATAAACCAGAGGATGTTGT
>DKIG01000024.1 GCA_002454165.1 Gammaproteobacteria bacterium UBA6724 | reverse complement strand
GAACTGGTTATTTGCAGGCGCATTTGGTCAGTTAAACAAATAAGAACCAATTTCCAAGGCTAACGCCATAAGCCACTATGTCAACAAACGGTACCCTCTCACCTGCACCTCTGTAGCGAGTTGTAGCCATCTCTTGACTCAAGTAACATCATCGCAAGGGCGCAGGGTGCGCTTGTTGGTTTCTTATGGGCTCTTGTGGGCATCTTGTAGGTTCTTGCAGGCTTCTTGTAGGCTCCTGTTAGATAGTTAAAAAAAGGCTTAATGGTGAAATTATGAGACTTCTCATTGTGCTGAGCGCAGTCTGTCTGGTCATCCTGGGCGCCTGGTTTCTGGTCAATCGACAGGATGCGGGGCAGGAATTAGTCGCAGAAGATGCAGTGCATAACAATGCCGAGCAGTTCGCAGAGCATATCAGGCAAGCTACATTGAGTCTTGACGGGGACCGAATCGCCAGTGCCGACAGCGAGCCTCATAACTGGATGGCGCATGGCAGGACCTATGACGAGGCAAGATTTAGTCCACTGGATCAAATCAATACGGAGAATGTCGCTGAGCTGGGTCTTGCCTGGTATTTTGATACGGGTACGAATCGCGGTCTGGAAGCCTCGCCGATTGTCGTTGATGGCATTATGTACACCAGCGGCTCATGGAGTCTGGTCTTTGCCAATAACGCCAGGACCGGAGAACTAATCTGGAAGTTTGATCCGAAAGTACCGAAAGAGTGGGGTGCCAAAGCCTGCTGTGATGTTGTTAACCGTGGTGTCGCGGTCTGGAAGGGGCGCGTATATGTTGGTGCCCTTGATGGCCGATTGATCGCGCTGGATGCGGTGACCGGGGAAGTCCTCTGGGAAGTCAACACCATAGACAAGAGCAAACCCTACACGATTACCGGCGCACCCAGGGTTGTGCGTGATAAGGTCATCATCGGTAATGGCGGCGCCGAGTATGGCGTCCGCGGCTATGTCACTGCGTACGATGTGGCGACCGGTGAGCAGATGTGGCGGTTTTATACCGTCCCCGGCGACCCAAGCCTGCCTTTTGAGTCCGACACCATGGCGGCAGCAGCAAAAACCTGGACCGGCAAGTGGTGGACCCTAGGCGGGGGTGGCACCGTATGGGACTCCATGGCTTACGACCCGGAGCTCAATCAACTCTACATAGGGGTTGGTAACGGCTCCCCCTGGAACCAGACAGTGCGTAGTCCTGGTGGTGGCGACAACCTCTTCCTGTCCTCCATCCTTGCCATTAACCCTGATACTGGCGACTACATCTGGCATTACCAGACCACACCGGGAGACACCTGGGACTATACAGCCACTCAGCACATGATCCTGGCAGACCTCATGATTGAAGGGGAAATGCGCAAGGTGATTATGCAGGCACCCAAGAATGGGTTCTTCTATGTTCTGGACCGCATTACTGGTGAATTTATCTCCGCGGAAGCCTATGTACCGGTTACCTGGGCAAGCCAGATTGACCCGGAATCAGGCCGTCCGGTGGAAACCGAGAATGCTCGGTATCAGGCGGCATCTCCCCTATCCAGCATGACGCCTGAGGAGTTGATTGAGACCTTGTCTGCTATGTCAGATGATGAACTTGAAGCATCATTCCACAAGCCCTCGCCCCTGGGCGGACACAACTGGCATCCCATGTCCTATAACCCCGATACGGGCCTGGTGTACATTCCGGCTATGGACATTCCCTACGCCTATGGTAACGAACCGCAATTTGAGTACATCAACGGTCAATGGAATGTTGGTATTAACTGGCAACTGAATGCGCCGACTGGCGACAGGAAGATTGATAGCGCTATTGATGGCATGCTCCGGGGGCATGTGTCGGCCTGGGACCCGGTGCAACAGAAAGAGATCTGGCGCATTCAACATGCAGGTAGTTGGAACGGTGGCATCCTCTCAACCCGTGGCAATCTGGTATTTCAAGGTAACTCCGGGGGCAGGTTCGCCGCCTATCGTGCGGACACAGGAGAAGAACTCTGGTCTGCGCCCGCCCAGACAGGTATTATCGCCCCGCCGGTAACATTTGAGATTGACGGGGAACAATATGTTAGCGTCGTAGCAGGCTGGGGTGGTGCTTTTGCCCTTGCCGTAGCCGCCGCAGAAGGCTATGGGTTAAAGCCCAGGGGGCGCATCCTGACCTACAAACTGGGGGGCAAGTTGAAATTGCCAGAGGTTAAAGAGAGCGTCGCCCGAGTGCCTGAGCCACCGGCACTTGAAACCAGCTCCGAGGCAATTGCCAGAGGCAAACTGGTCTATCATCAGTACTGTGGCGTTTGTCATGGTCCAGGAGTCAGGGCTGGCGGCGTGATACCTGATTTGCGATACATGGCACCGGGCATGCATCTTGTATTTGAAGACATTGTACTGGACGGGATTTTGAAGGAACGAGGCATGGCAGGATTTGCGGATGTAATCAGCAAGGCAGATGCGGCAACGATACAGCAATATGTCATCAGTGAAGCGCGGCTACTAAAAGCAAACACATTTCTTGAGCCATCTTCTAAAAAATAGTATTCAAATTGGTATAAAATGCTATAACCATCTGGAGATATTAAGGAGGCAGGAACATGACTGAGGCAGCACAGGACCTTTACGACTATAACGACACTGTTGATCCGGAGACAGTCCCTCTGGAAGAGATTAATTTGATGAACCCCTATCTCTTCCATGATGATTATCATGTAAAACTTTTTGAACGGTTGCGGCGGGAAGCACCCATCCATTTGCAAAAAGAACACGAAGTTGTCGGACCTTTCTGGAATGTGACTCGCTACGAAGACATCATGACGGTGGACACAGACCACGACACATATTCCTCCGAAGGGATTATCGTGGCAGTAGATCCGGATGAGGATTTCACCTTGCCCATGTTTATCGCCATGGACCCGCCCAAGCATGATCGTCAGAGAAAAGAAGTGAACAGTGTGGTTGCGCCATCCAATCTGGCGGTGATGGAAAAGTCGCTTCGGCAACGGGTTCGGGACATTCTTGATTCCCTGCCACGCAACGAGGAATTTAACTGGGTTGACCTGGTATCAATTGAACTGACGACCCAGATGCTTGCAACATTGTTTGACTTTCCCTTTGAAGACCGACGCATGCTTACCAGATGGTCAGATGTTGCTACCGCCAATGAAGAGTCCGATATCGTGGAATCCGAGGAACAGCGACAGGCAGAGTTGCTTGAATGTCTGGAGTATTTCACCCGACTCTGGAATGAGCGAGTAAATGAAGAACCGAAGGGCGATCTTGTGTCCATGTTGGCGCACGGTGAGTCAACGAAGAATATGGATCCGATGGAATATCTGGGTAATCTGATTCTGCTGATTGTGGGCGGGAATGACACCACACGGAATTCAATCTCTGGCGGAGTGAAATTCCTTAACGAAAATCCTGCCGAATATCAGAAACTCCGCGACAATCCCGGGCTGATTCCCAATATGGTGCCGGAAATCATCCGTTACCAGACACCCCTAGCCTATATGCGACGTACCGCGACCAGGGACACTGAGCTTGGTGGTCAGCAGGTTAAAACTGGCGACAAGGTGTTGATGTGGTATGTGTCCGGTAACCGCGACAGTGAGGTCATCCCGCGTGCTGATGACTTCTTAATTGACCGGAAAAAGGCAAGGCACCATCTTTCGTTTGGTTTCGGTATTCATCGTTGCATGGGTAATCGTCTTGCCGAAATGCAACTCCGTGTTCTCTGGGAAGAGATCATGACAAGGTTTGACAATATTGAGATGACCGGCCCCCCGGTCTGGGTGAAATCAAATTTTGTGAAGGGATATTCTGAGTTGCCGGTAATTATTAGGTAGTTATTAGGTAGTTATTAGGTAGTTATTAGGTAGCCGTTGAAGGACGAGGCAAACAGGGATGGAGTTCAATCGGGATTGAACCCTCCCTGCCGCCAAACAGGGCACCGATAAGGCTGTCTCCCCAGGTGTATTTCGCCTGCATCAAAGCGTTGATTTGGGCGTCTTTATCTCGGCGCAATCTGGTGGTGTAGCACTGTGTAATATCCTTTCTTGTCAATCTAATTTCCTTGTTCGTCTGCAACCGGGCAAACCAACCAGAAGCCTCAGGGGCCGACCTGAGATACTGCAACCCTTCATGATCAACGATCCAGAGACGAGTCACCACCTGCTCCTCAGATTCGCTCGGCGTGTGTAATTCCACGACTTCCACCCGCTCGGATGCCAAGCGTATCACCAAGCCGAACATCAGCACTGCCAGCATGACCATACCGATCGGCAAGATAATTTTTCTCATTATGATGCTCCTGTTTTTTAATGATGAATGAAAGCCCAGGGACCTGGATGGGCAAATCAGACAAGGCTGGCGAAAAGGATTTCAGCGAGGGTGATCAAGATTGCTACGATGAATGTGGTGGGGAAGTTATCAATCTCAAAATTATCCAGCAGTTTATCCGTTAGCCAGAGCAGGAAGGCGTTAATAAAAACAATGAATATACCCAGAGTAAGAATGATGAAGGGAAGACTGAGCAACTTTAACAGGGAGCCAAGCGTGAAGTTGATGATAGCGTAAACGATTGCCACCAGGACGGCAGTACCATAAGAGGTCACCCTGACGCCGGGCATGAACCTGGCGATCAGCATGATGACCCCACCGAGATATAGAATGTGCAGGATCTGTTCAATCATTTTTATTCTTTCCTTTTACTTTCTGATTTATTCATCAATTACCCGTCCGTCACCGCGCCCTCTGAGGCGGAACTCACAAGTCGGGCATACTTAGCCAGCACGCCACGATTGGCATAGGCTGGTGGTGGCTGCCACTGTGCTTTTCTGCTAGATAATTCAGCATCCGTCAGAGCAACGGAAATGGTCTTTGCTTCCGCATCAATGGTGATCTTGTCACCATCTTCTATAAGCGCTATGGGTCCTCCGTCAAAAGCCTCCGGTGTGATGTGGCCAATGACGAATCCGTGAGAGCCACCGGAGAATCTGCCATCGGTAATCAGCGCCACACTGCCCGACAATCCGCAACCATTGATGGCGCTGGTCGGTGAGAGCATCTCCCGCATACCGGGACCGCCACGGGGACCTTCGTAACGGACAACCACTACATCGCCAGTTACCAATTTACCCTCAAGGATGGCAGCAAGCGCGGCTTCCTCTCCGTGGAAACATCTGGCAGTGCCGGTGAAGTTCAGTCCCTCATGTCCGGTTATCTTTGCAACCGCACCCTCAGGCGCAAGATTGCCGCGCAAAATCACAATATGGCTATCCTTTTTGACGGGACTGGTCATGGGGCGGATAATTTTCTGATTGGCGGGATAGGGTTCAACATCCGCAAGATTTTCCGCCAGTGTTTTACCGGTCACAGTCAGGCAATTACCGTGTAACAACCCTGCCGTCAAAAGGGTCTTCATCAGGGGTTGAATACCACCAATAGCGATCAACTCACTCATGGAATACTGCCCGGCGGGGCGCATGTCTGCCAGGACCGGCACCCGTTCACCAATTCTGTTGAAATCGTCAATACTGAGAGGAATGTTTGCAGCATGTGCAATCGCAAGCAAATGTAGCACTGCGTTGGTTGAGCCTTCAAGGGCAATCACCAGGGTGATGGCGTTCTCAAAAGATTCTTTTGAGAGGATATCCGAGGGTTTGATGTCCTGTTCAATCAGTTGAACTACCGTCTTACCTGCTTCATAACTGTCCTGGCGTTTGTTGTCTGAAATTGCCTCCTGTGCCGAGGAGTTTGGCAAGGACAGGCCGAGTACTTCAATAGCGGATGCCATGGTGTTGGCGGTGTACATTCCACCACAGGAGCCGGCACCGGGTATTGCAGTCGCTTCAACCTCTTTCAACTGAATGTCCGAGATGGTGCCAGCGGCGTGTTGACCGACTGCTTCAAACACGGACACTATGTCTCTGCGTTCTTTCCCCGGCTGTATCGTCCCGCCATAGACGAAAATACTTGGTCTGTTAAGCCGCGCCATCGCCATGGCGCATCCCGGCATGTTTTTGTCACAGCCGCCAATCGCAACAAAACCATCAAAGCCTTCACCAGCAACCACCGTTTCTATTGAATCGGCGATAACCTCACGGGAAACCAGCGAATACCGCATCCCGGGCGAACCCATGGAGATGCCATCAGAAACTGTAATGGTGTTGAAAGTCACCGCCTTGCCATCCGTCTCCTCGGCACCCATAGCAGCGGCGTCGGCAAGCAGATTGATGTGCATGTTGCAGGGAGTGAGATTGCTCCAGGTGGATGCAATGCCTACCTGTGGCTTTTTGAAATCCTCCTCGGTAAAACCCACCGCATACAACATTGCCCGCGCTGGCGCCTTTTCATTGCCGTCAACTACCAGTGAAGAATAGGGACGTTTTCTGTTTTTAGTTGACATGCTTATAACCGAGATGTTCTTTGTCGAAATGCTCTTAATAGAAATAGCGCGCCTGGCGCGTTGCTGGAGAATGGCAGATTAAAAGATAGGGCAAGGAGGCGCAAGACTGATTCACAAAACAGGTACTAAGGAGCATGAGTGTCTCACATCATCAAAAGTAATCCGGCTCTTCCCTGCTTTCAACTGTTTGAGCACCTGACTGGATTTGACTTCAAGGCTCACCTCGCTGGCACCATATTCCGTACCTTCCCGGGTGACAAACTCCTCAATAATACCGGCCAGGGCTTCTGCCGAAAGTGAATCCCAGGGAATGTCAAACTGTGCCACAACACTTCCCCGTGACCAGACAAGTATTGAACATATCTAAGGGACCCATAGATATTCCTCAGGGTTCATAGACGGATACGCAAAAGCAGTAACCGATTTGTCACATCTATTCGTCACCATAGCATGGGAGATGCTCTTCCAGCCTAGATGGCTTCATCATTCAAAATCATGGTGGGCGGTGTGTTAACCAATCGCCTGGTGGCGAGGATGCCGATGCAGCCAATCAAAACTATGCCGAGCAGGGGTCCAAGAACCCAGAACAGAGGACTGATATGATAATTAAGGTCAAAAACTTCCGTCTTCAGTAGGTACAGGGTTGTCTCGGCACCCAGAGCCGCCAGGATGCCAGCAAACAATCCTAGAGTACCGAACTCCACCAGCAGGCTACCCTGTATCAACTTCCTGCTCGCCCCCAGGGTTCGTAACAGAGCATGTTGTCGCAATCGCTTATCCATGGATGCCTGGATACTCGTCAAAAACACCAGTGCTCCTGAAGCGAGAGTCAACACCAATACCAGTTCAATGGCGAGTGTGACATGCTCGAGAATTCGCTGAACCTGCTCAATCAACGCATCAACTTCAATAACAGTCAGAGTAGGATGTTGACTGAGCAATTGGTTAAGGAAAAGTTTTTGGTCTTTTTCAAGATAAAAACTTGTCATAAACATGGTCGGAAAATCATCAAGCGCGCCGGGGGAAAAGATAATGTAGAAGTTCGGCTGCATATTGTCCCAGAAGACGGTCCTGATACTGGCAACCCGGGCTACGAGCTCCCGCCCCTGGATACCGAAGGTCAGGCTATCCCCCACCCTGAGCCTGTTGCGACGGGCAAGGTCTGCTTCAATGGAGACGAGTGGCGTGGCGGCATCATATTGATTCCACCAGTGCCCGGCGACAATCTTGTTATCGTCTGGCAAGCGTGCCGCCCAGGTCAGATTCCTCCCAGCACTGGAAACTGGAGCATTCCTGGCATCCGTGTCCCCATCCCGCGTCTCGGCTAGTTCGCCATTGACAGCCAGAATACGCCCCCGAATCATGGGGTAAAGCGGCTGGGCGGCGACATCATTCTCCGCAAACAAAGACTGAACAGGTGATACTTCTTCCGGGGCTATGTTGATGGCGAAATGATTGGGCGCATTGTCCGGTATCTGCGCCTGCCATTCGGCAATCAGTGCCGTCCTGATCAGATACAGCACCAGCAACAACATGATGGCAATGCCAAATACCAGGATTTGTATGGCGTTTTCCTGCTTGCGCCGTTGCATCCCCGCCAAGGCAAGTCGCCAGACACTACCTGCCCGCATACCTAAAGCCCTGCCCCCACCCAGCAACAGGAAGGCAAGCCCGAAAAAAATGACTAGAGCCACCATTGCACCGCTGAATATCATCAAGGTCAGACCAAGGTCCTGACTGTACCACCACATCATGCCCAGGATGCCCAGCAGGGCGAAGAGGCTGGTGACCCTATCCGGGGAGGCAAGATTATTTAGCATTGATGTTGGAGTCCGGTCATCAATATCCCTCCCTATGACCCTGACGGGCGCCGTCTGCCGCAACTTCAACAAGGGCGGCAGGGCGAAGGACAGCAGGCAAACGAAACCAGTAATTAGCCCTGGCAAGACGGGTCGCCACGAAGGCGCCGGCAGTGTAATGGGAATGAGGGGGGAGAGTATTTCCGCCACGCCCAGTTGCATAAAATAGGCCGTGACCGTACCGAGTATTGTCGCCGCCGCTCCAAGCAAACCAAAAATGATAATAAATATCCCGTCAATCTGGAGCGGCTTGGCGCCGAGGGTTTTCAGAATCGCCACATGAGCATAGTGACGCAGGCTATATCTCCGCGCCGCCAGCGCAATGGCAACCCCCGCCAGAACAACCCCCAGCAGACTGCCCAGGAGGAGAAACCGCTCGCCCCGCTCAAGTGTCTTACCGATACTTTCCGCACCTTCCTTGACACCAAATATCCTGGTACCTGGGGCAAGTCTTGGTCGCACCCAGGCTTCAAAAGATTCAATCTGCTCCTGGGCACCGGCAAATTGATAGCGATAAGACAAACGACTGCCGGGCTGCACAACGCCGGTGCGGGAAACATCCGCCAGATTCATCAGCACTCTCGGTCCTGCGTTGTTAAAGCCGCTGCTCCTGTCCGGTTCCTTGATCAATACCCGGGTAACCGGGATGCTGGCAAGACCTATATCCAGCAGACTGCCCGGAGAAACTTTCAACAAGGGGAAGAGTCGGCTCTCTATCCAGACTTCGCCAGGGACCGGACCGGACGGTACGGGTAAGCCGGGCATAAAGGGCTCAGTGCCAGCGATCAACTGCCCCCGAAGAGGATAGGATTCGTCCACTGCCTTCACAGAAGTGAACTGGGCTCGGTCCGCCGAGAAGGCCATGGATAGGAAGCTGAGCGTTCTTGAATGTGCCAGACCTGAGGCTTCAGCCTGCCTGATGATTGCATCATCAATGGGCGTGGACGAAGCAATGACTCTATCCGCCGCCAAGAAACTTGCCGATTCTATCAGGAGGGCATGGTGTAGCCGGTCCACAAACAGCGTCATGGTCGTTACCGTGCCAACGGCGATCACTAACGAGACCAGCAGCAGGGTCAACTCGCCTGCCCGCCAGTCGCGCCAGAGTAGTTTGAGTGCCAGTCGGAATATCATCTTCCTGCCATTGGCGCTTGTTGCGGCGGCAGGATTAACTCGCCGGCAGCAATGTGGATAGATCTATGACACCCCGCCGCCAACTGTTGATCATGGGTAACCAGTACCAGCGTTGTTCCAAAATCAGCATTCAATTTAAAAATCAAATCAATAACCCGGGAGCCGGTCTCGGTATCAAGGTTTCCGGTCGGCTCGTCCGCAAACAAAATTTTCACCGATGATGCAAAGGCTCTGGCTATAGCAACCCGCTGCTGTTCGCCCCCAGACAACTGGCTCGGATAATGGCTGGTCCTGTGTTCCAGACCAACCCGTTCCAGAAGGTCACGGGCTTTGCTCTCCGCCTCCGGATCATTTTTCAATTCCGCTGGCAACATTACATTTTCAATCGCGGTCAGACTTGATAATAGCTGGAAGGACTGGAATACAAACCCTACCAGTTCAGCACGCACTCCGGCTCGCGCTTCTTCATCAAGCGAGGTGATAACATAATTGCCAAGACGAATTTCACCTTGGGTCGGCGTGTCCAGCCCGGCAAGTAAACTGAGTAGAGTCGTTTTCCCCGAACCGGAAACGCCAAGGATAGCCACAGACTCAGATTTCTTGATTTCCAGGTTAATCCCTTTCAATATGCTGAGCGGACCCTCTGAGGTCCTAACGATTTTTCCGAGGTCTGTTGCTTTTATCATCTTGGTTATTATGAATAATAAACGGGTAATAGTTGCGGTTACGACAGTCCTTATCGCCATGATTGGGTTTTCCCCCGCGCTTGACGATATCACCTCCGTCAAGGCAAGGGAGACACCCGTCCTGGTTGTCTATGGTGACAGCATCAGCGCCGCCCACGGCATCAGTCAAGAGGACGGATGGGTCAGCCTTTTATCCGGGCGACTCAGCGAAACCTATCCCCAGTATCGGGTCATTAACGCCAGCGTCAGTGGGGAAACTACCGGCGGTGGCTTGACAAGATTACCCAAAACGTTGGATTTACACCAACCAGACATCATCATCATTGAACTTGGCGGCAATGATGGTCTTCGGGGTTATCCCATTGACAAGATTAAGAACAACCTGGAAAGCATGATTCAGCAGTCCCGGGCATCTGGTAGTCGGGTACTGTTAATCGGTATGGTGCTACCACCAAATTATGGTCGTCGCTACACCAAAGCATTCCAGGATACTTTTATATCCTTGGCAAAAGACTACAGCCTCCCCTTCGTGCCCTTTCTTCTGGACGGTGTCACAACTGAAAGACACCTCTTGCAAAGTGACGGTATCCACCCCAGGGCGGTGGCGCAATCAGACATGCTGGCAGATATTTGGCCCAGTTTGACAAGTCTGCTCGGAAATGATGAATGACGAGGTGAGTATGCCTGTCACGACTGAGGCGACTTGGACCCACCATGACATGGCGGGGACAGGGGTGTCGTCCCGTGTCTGGCACGCCATTCAGACGGCGTACTGGTGTGTATGGCAAGCGCATGAATGTCAGTTGCCAGTTCATCCTTCAGGATCCGGTTCACCTGCTTGTGTCTTGCAACAAGCCGCAGGTCTTCAAATTCTTCGGACACCAGGACGACTTTGAAGTGGGACTCGGCGCCGGGCGGCACATTGTGATTGTGGCTTTCATTGATGACTTCAAGATGCAACAAAGACATTGCATCTGTTAGCTTTCTTTCAATGCGTTCCTGAACAATCATGTGATGCATACTGAATGAGGAATGAAAAGTCTTCAAGGGTTTTGTGTGTGTCTCGCCCGTTGCTCCTGCCAGGGACGGCTGGCAACCGCTGCTGGCATTATGCCGACAAAGTGCGTAGAATCTGGCTTTCTTGATTGAGGGTCAACCGACGGAAGGCTAACCGGAGCTTCAGAGAATTCCATGCTACACGCATCTGCGGACCCGGCTCCGCCTCGAAAACTGAATATCTGCCTCTTGGGATACAGGAGCAACCCCTACAGCGGTGGTCAGGGCGTTTATATCAAGTCCCTCAGCAGCGCCCTGACAGATATTGGGCATGTAGTGGATGTCATCTCCGGCCAGCCCTACCCTGAACTTGACCCCAGAGTAAACCTCATCAAGTTACCCGGCTTGAATCTGTTTGAGTCAGACAATCATGTAACGGCACTCCGACCTAGGCACCTCCTCTCCTTCACCGATTTCTTTGAATGGTTCAGCATGTTGACGGGCGGTTTTGCGGAGCCCTACACTTTTGGTCGCAGACTCGTCAGGTATTTCAAAAAACACAAGCCACAGTACGACATAGTGCACGACAATCAGAGTCTCTCTTACGGCACCCTGAGATTGCAACGCATGGGCATCCCCATCGTCACCACCATACACCACCCCATTACCAGTGATCTCAAAATAGCACTGCAAAGTGCCGAGACCTGGCAACACCGGTTGTTGATACGCAGGTGGCACTCCTTTCTCCGAATGCAAAAGAAGGTCGTCAGGCAACTGGAGCATCTGGTGACTGTTTCCGAAGCATCACGGGCGACCATCGCCGATGCCTTCGCTATCCCGGAAGACAGCATTCATGTCGTACATAACGGTATAGATACAAAAGTATTCAAACCGAATCCGGCTATAGAGCGCGAGGCAACTACCATCATGACGACAACGAGTGCGGATGTACCCTTGAAAGGTCTGCCTTATCTCTTGCGCGCCATAGCAACCCTGGCGGATGACATGCCGAACATCAAACTCAATGTTCTAGGGAAGCTGAGAAAAGATGGCGGCACACTTAGGCTGATTGAAAAGTTGGGCATCAGTTCCCGGGTGAATTTCTTCTCTGGTATTACCGTGACAGAGATTGCCGACCTTTATGCCAGAGCCACCATCGCCGTCGTGCCTTCCATCTATGAAGGTTTCGGTCTGCCCGCTGGAGAAGCCATGGCCTGCTCGGTGCCGGTAATTTCAACTGATGGTGGTGCCCTGCCGGAAATCGTCGGTACCTGCGGCGTCATCGTGCCTGCCGGGGATCATCTCGCCATAGCGGACGCCATCAGATCATTGCTGGCAGATGAATCAGGTCGCCAAGCACTGGCAGCCAAGGCTAGGCACCGCATTTTACGATCTTTCACTTGGGACAAGGCAGCAAGAGATCTGCTCAGGCTTTATCTGCAAATATCAGGGCATAGAGCAGGCAATGCGCTGTTTGTAAATGAACCACTGGTGAATGAATCGCTTGTTGATGAACCTTCAATAGAAGAGCCTTCAATGGAAAAGCCTGCATCGCCCAGCCAGCCAGGTACGAATCCGGAATATGTCCCTGCAAACCATTGACTTTGATCGCCTGCAACTCAAACCACATGACCGGCTTCTGGATCTGGGTTGTGGCGAGGGTCGCCATGTCATTTCTGCTTATCTGGCGGAAGACATTGATGCTGTGGGAGTTGATCTGTCCATCAAGGACCTGGCGACCGCTGTGACGCGGTTCAACCAGTTCATGGCGCAGGATGAGTCAGAGGCGCCATGCCCATCAACACCAGACGGCTCAAAAAAAAGCCTGATTCTTGCCGTCGCTAACGGCACGCATCTGCCCTTCCAGGACGAGTCATACGACAAGGTCATCTGTTCCGAAGTGCTGGAACATATACCCGACTACCTCCCGGTTCTTGCGGAAATATACCGGGTCGTCAAACAAGGCGGCATCCTGGCAGTCAGTGTTCCCAGATTTTTCCCGGAGTGGGTCTGCTGGCAACTCAGCACCGCCTACCATCAGGTTGAAGGTGGGCACATCCGCATTTTTACTGCCAGACATCTGCGTGAAAAGGTAGAAAGCAAGGGCTTTATCTTTTCTGGCAAGCATCACGCTCATGCCCTGCATGTCCCTTACTGGTGGCTGAAGTGTTTATTCTGGCGCAGTGCCGATGAGCCGGAAGCCAGGCTGGTTGCCTGGTACCATCGCTTCCTCGTCTGGGATCTGATGCGGCAACCAAGATTCACCAGGATGCTTGAGAGGTGTCTGAACCCTATGCTGGGAAAGAGCCTCGTCATGTACTTCGTCAAGACAGCGTCCCCTTCTGGAGCAACCATCTGATGACGCAACTATATGTGTCCCTGGGACTCTTCCCGGAAGAATACTTCCGGAGCACCGTCAATTATATCTCTGCCACGCAACATCAGGATGGCTCTATACCCTGGTTTGAATCCGGACCCATGGACCCCTGGGATCATATTGAAGCCGCCATGGGTCTGACCATCGGCAACCGGCTGGATGAGGCAAAACAGGCATACTATTGGCTACGCGATAACCAACTACCTAACGGAACCTGGCTTGCTGCCTACAAGGATGGCAAGGTGGAAGACGGCACCCGTGCCGAGTCAAATTTCGTTGCCTATGTGGCAACTGGCGTCTGGCACTATTACTTGGTAACTGAAGACCAGGACTTCCTGGAAACCATGTGGCAAACGGTGCAAGCCGCCATGACATTTGTGCTTCGATTGCAGGGTGAAGAGGGACAGATCTATTGGTGTGAGGATACACGACTGGGCATTCGTAAAGATTCTCTGGTCACTGGCTGTAGTAGCATCTACAAAAGCCTTGAATGTGCCCTGAACATCGCCGCCATACTGGGCAGGGAAGCATCATCCTGGGCCCTGGCGCGTACCCGGCTGAGGCGCGCACTTACTCATCATCCCGAATGTTTTGACCGTACCTGGGACAGCAAGAGCCGATTCGCAATGGACTGGTTCTATCCCGTCCTTACCAGCGTCATCAAGGGCAATGCCGCAAGGTTGCATCTTGGATCCAGATGGCAGGAGTTCGTCAGGACGGGGGCTGGTTGCGTTTGCGTCACGGATGAACCCTGGGTCACCGTCGCCGAGTCTTGCGAACTTACCATGGCGCTCCTGGCAGCCGGTGAATATCAAAAAGCCGTTCAGCTTTTTAGTTGGTTACATCAATTCCGGGATACAGACGGCTCCTACTGGACGGGATATGTTTACCGGGATGAAGCCATCTGGCCACTGGAGAAACCGACTTGGACGGCGGGGGCAGTGTTATTGGCCGCTGACGCCCTATCAAATAAAACCTCTGGGGCGCACCTATTCCGTGACGATAGGCTCCTGCCGGGGCTCAGAGAGGCTGAGGTGATACACAGCTCTGCTCAGGACTAAAGCCTCATAACCGCTGGAGCAGACCCAGAGTCTTCACGATTTCCAGTTTACGAAACAAACCCGATGCGACAGCAAGTGTAAATATCTCAAAGGGCGCCTGCCCAGCTTCCGTCGGGTCAGTAAAGATGTCGTGAATTGCCAGAACACCGCCAGGGACAAGATGACCTGCCCAACTTCTATAATCTGTTATGGCTGCTTCATGGCTATGCCCACCATCAATAAAAACCATAGCGAGAGAAGTGTGCCAATGCCGGGCAGCAAGGCTGGACGACGCGACAATCGGCACGACAATCTCTTCCAGTTTCGCCTGCCTGAGAGTCCGTCGAAACTCACGGAATGTATCCATCAAACCTGCATTTTCATCAAACAGGTCAGGGTCATGGTATTCCTCACCCGGTTGATGCTCTTCTGAACCCCGGTGATGATCCACAGCAAACAGACTGTTGCCAGTGCGCCGACATGCCTCCCCAAGATACAAGGTTGACTTGCCACAATAACTGCCGACTTCAAGCGTTGGTCCCAGGGAGCCCACCGACAAGCAATGCTCATAAAGTGCCCTGCCCTCAACCGGGTCCAGAAAACCTTTAATGGTTTCAACATCAACCGAAAGTTTCATTATGATGCCTGCCTATTGCACATAATCAGCAGCACCCATCAAAAAACGGCAAAAACAAGCAGGTAAATCGGCACAACTAAGAGGACGGCATAACAGCAAATGTTGTTCAAGGGTTGCCATTTATCCGCACCACCTATCGGCAACTGGTCACCAATAATCAACCAGAGGCAACTACCAAGTAGCAAAGACAAGATAATACTGAGTGCAATCAATCCCATTAGTTTTGTTTGATTACAAGATTGGGGTGATTATAATCTTTCTGCCCCACCCCGTCATTCCCGAAAAAACAAGAATGAAAGAAGGTATGACAATCAGAATCAAAAGAGAACAAAAAAGGGAACGGCATTGTTATGATTTTTTCACATAAAGAACAATGTCATTATGACAAAGAAGTAGCAAGGCACTGCTCAAAAAGCATAAAACTTCAACACATCTCCGGGTTTGACTTGTTGGTTTATGTCAATCTCTGCCAGGGCGTCAGCCCAGGCTACTGAGGTCATCACAGCTGAGCTCTGATTCGGGAAAATATCCAGATGCGTTGTGCCGTCGCTGGTGGTGGTTCTTCTGACGCGAACATACTCCCGGCGGTTTCCAGCTTTTCGGTGGAAATTGGATACTCCGAAATATGCCTTGTTGTGAGGTTCCCTGCCGCCCTGCATGGCGATTAGGTAGGGTCGGACAAGCATCATAAAAGTCACAAAAGTTGATACAGGATTGCCGGGTAAGCCAAAGAAGGGGATGTTTTTTCCATCATAGTTGCTGGCGTTTCCTGCATCATGGCTAATGGCGTTTTTATGTCCGCCGCTGGCGCTTCGCACACTGCCATAGGCGAGGGGTTTACCCGGTTTAATAGCGAGTTTCCAGATATCAATGCTACCCAGATTTGCGACTGCGGCTTTCACATGGTCTTCTTCGCCCACCGATACACCGCCAGTTGTCAGGATACAGTTCGCCTCTGCTGCAGCGGACAACAGTCTTGCTTCAATCTCTATCGGCCTGTCCCGAACGATGCCAAGGTCTAGCAGTACCATGCCCATAGTCTTGAGAATACCGCTGAGCAGGACGCGGGTTGAATTGTAAATCTGACCCGAGCCAGCCTGTTCGCCGGGTTGAACCAGTTCATCACCGGTCGCAATGAGTGCGACCCTGAGAGGCGTAAACACGAGAACATCAGGCATACCGACAGAAGCCAGCAGTGCCAGATGCGCTGAGCTCAGTCGCTCGCCTGCTTGCAAAATAACATCACCCCTTGCCAGGTCCTGACCCCTTTGCCTGACATTCTCTCCCGGTGCTGGCAACCTGGTGAACCGGACTCTCTGCGTAGCGGTGCCGACCCTGGTATCGCTTGCTGCGTTTTCCTGGATCACCACTGCGTCCGCACCCTGTGGCAATTCTGCCCCAGTGAAGATTCGGGCGACGGTGCCGGGCTTGAGTAGCACGCCTCTATGTCCTGCTGGAATCCTGTCAGAAATGGTCAGCCAGGTGTCCACCGCCGTGTTCTTGCTGTCAATCGCGTAACCATCCATAGCACTGTTGGCTACCGGCGGGACATTCATCGGCGCAATTAAATCTCTGGCAAGATAGCAGCCCTGCGCCATCTCCAGAGATCTGGTTTCCGTCAAATCGGTGGGTCTTACCTGACCAAGCAGCGCGGCAACCACATCATCCACAGAAGAACCGACGGCACACTCCGCCGACATTAGTGAGTGCCTTTGCGAATCAGTTCGGCAAAGTTGCAAGGTTGATGATCTATGTTGAGTTGCTCCCGCAATATGCCTGACCATGCCGTCTGGCAGGCACTGGTTGAACCCGGCATACAGAAGATCAGGGTATTGTTGGCGATACCGGCAAAGGCTCTTGACTGCACCGTTGAGGAACCAATCTCCAGATATGAAAGCTGCCGGAACAACTCACCAAATCCGGTAACAGACACATCAAACAAGGGAGGAAGTGCTTCTGGCGTTGAGTCCCGACTAGTGAAACCAGTACCACCTGTCACCAGAATCACCTCTACATCGGTAGCGGCAATCCAGTGGGAAACGCAAGCCCTTAGCCGATACAGGTCATCGCTTTCAATATGCCTATGAACAAGTTTGTGCCCGTCGGCTAATAACGAGTCGCACAGATATTGACCAGAAGTATCCGTTTCAATACTTCTCGTATCCGAGACAGTCAGCACTGCGATACTCAAACCTTGCTCCATATTCTCGCGCCCGTCCCTTTTCAGTGATTTCTTTTAATTGACCTCTTGTAACTAACCTTCTTGTGACTAACAGGCAACTAGCCGGGCGCATTTAACAAATAATGCGTATAGATGCTTACCGCATAGCCAATCCCGATTGCCCAGGCCCATTTGAGATGACCAAAAAAGGTGTAGAGCCCTCGCGTCTGCCCCATTAAGGCAACGCCCGCAGCGGAACCAATGGACAACAAACTGCCACCAACACCCGCAGTCAAAGTGATGAGTAACCACTGATACAAGTTCATCTCAGGATTCATCGTCAGAATGGCAAACATCACCGGGATGTTATCAATAATAGCCGAGAGTAACCCCATCACAATGTTGGCGTTGGTGGGTCCCCAGCCAATATAAAAATATTCTGACACTATCTCCAGATAGCCGATAAAGCCGAGACCACCCACACAGAAGATAACACCGAAGAAGAAAAGCAAGGTGTCCCATTCTGCCCGTGCCACCTTGTTGAAAATATTGAACTGACCGAAATCGTAATGATTTCCTCGGGTTTTCATTTTCAAGTAATAACTATAGAAGAAGAGATACGAAAGTCCCGTCATCATGCCGAGATAGGGCGGCAAATGTAGAAACTGTTCAAATGAAACCGCGGTGGCAATGGTACAAATGAATAGTCCGCAAATCACTAATGCACCCTGCTTTAATTGGATAGCTTCACTCACGGCATCAGGCTGTCTGTTGGGTACGGCAAAAGTCATGATGGTAGCAGGCACAAGAAAGTTCGTCACCGATGGTAGGAAAAGCACGAAAAACTCAAAAAAAGTAACCCGCCCTGTTTGCCATACCATCAGTGTTGTTATATCTCCAAAGGGGCTAAAGGCACCACCGGCATTCGCCGCCACCACGATATTAACGCAGGCAATCCCCACAAATCTGGGACTGCCTCCACCCACCGCAAGCACGACCGCCCCCATCAGCAACGCAGTGGTCAGGTTATCCGCAATCGGTGAGAGGAAAAATGCAATGACGCCAGTGATCCAAAACAACTTCCTGTAACCAAACCCCCGGTTCACCAACCAGGCGCGGAGTACCTCAAAGACATTGCGTTCCGTCATTGCATTGATATAGGTCATGGCAACCAGCAGGAACAGCATGAGGAAGCCATACTCAAGAAGGTTATGCCGAAGGCTACTTTCCATCAGTTCAGGATCGATATTGTTCTTCTTCACCAGAAGCGCAACGAGTAGCCAGATTAGTCCTGCCGCCAATATCACCGGCTTGCTTTTGCGGAGATGAATAAACTCTTCTGTCATGACAACAGCATAGGCCAGCACAAATATCACCAATGCCAGGATGCCGTGGATGCTGGTCGTAAAATTCAAACTGACATCGTCAGCTGAACTCGCATAGAGAAATCCGGGGAAGAGCAACAAAATTGCAAGCAAACTGCTACGCACAATAACCTCGCTTGTCAAATCTGTTGATGGGGCAAGCACAGATTACGGTTTGCCCTGCTACTATTTGCTCTGCTGCTATTTGTTCTGCTTCCACTTTGCCCTGCTACTAGTTGCCCTTCCAGTTTGGTGCGCGCTTCTCAGCAAATGCAAGGGGACCTTCCACAAAATCGGTACTTTTTAGCATGGCGTGAAGCTGGTCGTATTTGCCTTTGATGGCATCTTCAAGACTGGATGCATTCATACCCTGGATTGCAGATTCCTTGCTACATCTTACCGACAGCGGAGCACATTCCAATATCTGATTTGCCCAGCTTCTGGCGGCCATCATCACCTGCCCCTCGGGAACCACCTCATTGACGAAACCCAGCTGCCTACCCTCTTCTCCAGATACTCTGCGCCCAGTTAACAGCATACCCATTGCTCGTTTCATACCTATCTCCCGAGGCAAACGATGAATACCACCAGCGAGTGCTGCCAAGCCTACTCTTGGCTCCGGCAGTGCAAACACAGCATTTTCAGACGCAAGGACGATGTCACAGGCAAGTGCTATTTCAAATCCGCCGCCCATAGCGATGCCGTTCACCGCCGCTATTACGGGCTTGGGATTATCAAACCTATGGGTCAAACCGGCAAATCCCGATTCGGGACCGCTCATCTCGCCGCCTGAAGCCTGATACTTGAGATCATTCCCCGCGCTAAACGCCTTGTTACCAGCACCTGTAATAATCGCAACCCACTGGGCCGGGTCAGCAGCAAAGTCATCAAAAACTTCCGCCAACTCAAAATTAGCAGGAGGATGCAGCGCATTCATCACCGCTTCTCTTTCTATGGTCACAATCGTCACCCGACCTTCTTTAACGACGCTGCAAAATTCTCCCATTGCTCTCTTCCTTCGCTGTTATTACATATTTGTGGGTGATGCCTTCCCCCCGGTTTTACCGATTCAAGCAACACTAGCCAAGCATATCAGTTTGTCCCCTTGTCCGTCATTCCTTGCCTCTGCCTCCAGAGGATAAATTCCTTACTCCCCTGGTATCTCTGGATTATAATTCCCGACATGAATCTACCTGACCAGCAACAAAAGGAACCAGGACATGGCACCCTTCTCAATTAGTGGTCTGTTCAAACGGAAAACTGAAATCCCTGATGCCAGTATTGCACCGCCCAAGCGACAGGAAGCATTGTCAGTATCAGAGACTCATTATGTAAACGGCAACCCATTAAAACCACCCTTCCCTGAACAGATGGAATCGGCAATGTTTGGTATGGGCTGTTTCTGGGGACCAGAGCGAAAATTCTGGGAGCGGGAGGGTGTATTTGTCACAGCGGTCGGTTATGCCGGCGGGCATACCTCTAACCCTAGCTACGAGGAAGTCTGCTCTGGTCTTACGGGCCATAATGAGGTCGTCCTGGTCCTATTTGATCCTGAAATTGTCAGTTACCAGGCACTGCTAACCCTCTTCTGGGAAAACCATGACCCCACCCAAGGGATGCGCCAGGGGAATGATCTGGGTACTCAGTACCGGTCCAGCATCTACGCATTTTCAGACGCCAACTTGAAGGACGCCATTGATTCACAAACAATCTTCCAGAAGAACCTGACCGCAAAGGGATACGATGCCATTACCACCGAGATCATCAAGGCACCTGTCTTCTACTATGCCGAAGACTATCACCAGCAATATCTTGCCAAGGTCCCCAACGGCTATTGCAGCCTCGGCGGCACGGGGGTTTGTTATGTAGAGCCCTCAGCGGTTTGATAAAGAAGCCCTCAGCTAATCAGTCAGCCGATGCAGTGCTTCCTCATAACGGCTGAGGGTATTGGCAATTACCTCGTCTGGCAGTGAAGGTCCCGGATATTCCTTGTTCCACTCACCCTTGTCGGCAAGTAGCTGGGTGTAATTACGCACATATTGCTTATCAAAACTCTTCTGTTCGCGACCGGGTTCAAAGTCATCCAATGGCCAGAACCTTGAGCTATCTGGCGTCAACACCTCATCAATCAATACCAGTTCCCGATCCCTGTTCCTGCCAAATTCAAACTTGGTATCCGCAATAATAATGCCTCTCGCCAGGGCATGGGCTTGCCCCTTGTCATAGATGCTCATTGATATATCTCGTACCTCGGTCATCACCTCTTCCGAAACCAGATCGCAGGCCGCTTCAAAACTAATGTTTTCATCATGGCCTTCTTCCGCTTTGGTTGACGGGGTAAATATCGGATGCTCAATTCGGTCGCTATTGACCATGCCGACAGGCAAGTTAATGCCGCACACCTGCCCGGTCTTTTGATAATCCTTAAAGCCGCTACCTGTGAGATAACCACGCACCACACACTCAACCGGCACGACTTCGCTCTTGCGGCAGATCATTATCCGCCCTTCCAAAGCGCACCGTTGCTGTTCATCAAGCCCAGGAATTTCCGCCGGGTCCGTGGATACCAGATGATGCTTGTAATCACCCTCTAAAAATTCAAACCAGAATTTTGAAATCTGTGTCAGCAAGACCCCCTTCCCCGGCACACCATTGGCAAGCACAACATCAAACACGCTCACCCGGTCGGTCGCCACAATCAAAATCCCGTCATCACCCTTCTCCAGCGGCACATCATAAAGATCACGAACCTTGCCGCTTCTCTTGTTAGGCAGGGACAGATCTGTATTCATCAATGCTTCTGACATCTTTCCTACCTGCGCCTTGTCTTCAACTCTGAGCCAATGCCTGCTCAAAATCTGCCAGGAGATCTTCTATGTCCTCAATGCCAATAGAAAACCGCACCAGCGAATCATCAATCCCCATCAACTCCCTGCGTGCTGCACCCATCTCGTGATAGATAGAGTGGGCCACCGGAATCGCCAGAGATCGTGTGTCTCCAAGATTACTGCTGCAAATCACCAGGTCCAGTTTGTTAATAAAGTCAAAGCAATCAATATCATCCGCCAGTTCAATACTGAACAAGGCACCGTGATGACGGAAAAGACTGTTTGATCTTTCATGCTGAGGATGATCCTGAAGTCCGGGATAATGAATCTTTTTCACCTTCTTATGAGCACTCAGATGACGCACCAATTGCTGTGCATTTTCGCAGGCTCTATCCATACGCAAAGCCAGGGTGTCTGAGCCTATGGAAATATGGTGGGCAGATTCCGGTCCCAGAGAGGCACCTAAGTCTCGCAAGCCCTTTTTCCTAATCTGTGTTATCGCCCAATGGGAAACTTCGCCTTGCTTGTAGTGATCATAAATGTTCGGGAAGCCTGACCAATCATAGAGCCCGGTTTCAGTCACCGCGCCGCCCAACGCATTGGCATGGCCACCGATATACTTGGTCAGAGAATTGATGATCAGGCTGGCATTTACTGTTCGGGGTTGAAAAAGATACGGCGTGGTCATGGTGTTATCCACGAAATAGACCAGAGATTTTTCTGAACAGAGTGCGCCTATGCCCGCAAGGTCTGCTATCTGCGTTCTCGGATTAGCAATTGTTTCCACAAACACAAGCCGGGTCTTGTCGTTGATGGCTGCGGCAACGGCGTCGGTTGAAGTCGCATCCACAAAAGTCACTTCAATACCCTGAGTAGCAAAGGTATTAAACAGAGAATTCGTGTTACCAAAAAGGAAGGAACTTGACACAAAATGATCGCCATTACGGAGTAACGCAAAGAGGGTCGTCCCTATGGCAGCCATGCCGGTAGCAAATGCCGCCGTGGCGACACCGCCTTCCATCAGAGAAATCTTTTCCTGCAAGGCCGTCACCGTCGGGTTCACCTGACGACCGTAGGTATAGCCACTCTGCTTGCCCTGGAATACCGCCGCCAGGTCACGCGCATCATCATAGGCATAGGTTACGGCAGTATGGACAGGCTTGTGGATGGAGCCGTGTTCAATCAGGTTGCGGCGGTCGGCATGCAGAATTTTTGAAGTAAAACCCATCTTGTCTGCTCCTCTTTAGCGGTATTTGTCTTGCGCCCGCAAGCTGATATCAAATCGGCGCCTGGAAATAATAACTACATTCTCTTCTAAAACACAACCTTAAACACAATCTAAAAAACGAATACAACCTGGCGTTACTCTGGCAACATGCCAGAAAGCATGTGCGGTTTGACCAGCAGGCGTTCCAACCATTCAAACAGGAGTTCCACCAGGATAGCAAGGCAGGCGGCAGGAATGGCACCCTGCATGATGAGGTTGGTGTCATTCAATGCCAGCCCGGTCACAATTGGCTCTCCCAAGCCCCCGGCCCCGATAAATGCCGCTAGCGTTGCTGTGCCGATGCTGATAATCGCGGCAATTCTGATGCCAGACAGAATATTTGGCAGTGCTAGTGGCACCAAAACATGAAAAAGTTGCTGGCGTTTCGTTAGTCCAATTGCCTCAGCGACTCGTTTGAGTAACGGGTCTATCGTAATCAGCGCGGTAATAGTGTTCCTGAGCACCGGCAGTATGGAATAAAGAAACAATGCGATTATCGCCGGTACTTCCCCGATACCAAAAAGCGGAATCATCAGCGCGAGCAATGCAATGGAGGGAACCGTCTGCAACAGACCGGCAAAATACACCAGGATGCGTGCCAGATTGCGGCGCCGATGTACCAGGATGCCAACAGGCAAACCCACCATAACGCCCAGGACCAGCGCAATCGTGGTGAGCTTCAGGTGTACCAGAGTGTTCTTGCCAATAGAAGGCCAGAAGGACTCATTAACATCCTGCTCCACTACCAGCCCGCTCGCCACCAGGAAGTCTTCCGCAACACGGGCGAAGGATTTACCCTCAATGAGGACTTCCGCGCTAAGCCGCCGCATATGATCATTGTCAATCAATCCAGCCAATTTTTGTATCTGAGCAAGCGCGGCATCTGGCAGCGAGCGTCTGGCAAAGGGCACAGAATAATATTTCGGAAAATAATCCAGGTCGTCGATCAACATCCTCAGCGCATATCTTTCCAGATCTCCATCTGTCGAATAGGCATCCGTCAGATCAATCATGCCCTCATCAATCGCCTGATAAGCGAGGCCATGGTCTATGCCCGAAGGCCTATGGGGCAGGTTATAGGTCTGTGCCAGGCCGGGCCAGCCGTCCTCCCGATGCATAAATTCCAGGCTAAATGCGAAGCTGAGATCGGGATGCTTGACAAGGTCAGATATATTTTTTATGCCGAGTTGTTCGGCAAGAGACTCCTTCAATGTCAGGACATAGGCATTGTTGAACCCCAGCGAATCCAGCACCTGCAGGCGGTCATCTACCCGCCGATTCAGTCCGTCAATGTCCGGGTCCAACCGAGAGCCTTTCAATATCACCTGCTCCAGAGTGCCGGTGTATTCCATGTAGAGGTCAATTTCGCCAGCCAGCAATGCTTCATAGCAGACTAGTGTCCCACCAAGCCCAAAGCGATGCTCAACGACAAACCCCTCCTCTTCAAGAAGACGTGCCAAAATCTCGCCGAGGAGATAACTTTCACTAAAATTTTTACTGCCGACCACCAACGGCTTGCTTTTATCTGTTTCCGTGTTTGTTTCCGCGCCTGCGCCGACAGAAAAGAGGCTGGCAGAAATACCGACCAGCAAGAGACAGGAAAAAATGATTTTCATAGTGTTGCTATATCAATGAGGCTTTGCACATAGTCGTCAGCAGGCGCGCGCCGCACCGCCTCTACACTCCCTTCCTGGACGACTGCACCTTCCCGCAACACGATGATGTGCTGCGCCAGTTTGAGTGCTTCCTGCATGTCATGGGTCACTAGCAGGATGGATCTCTCTTCTATGTCTCTCAATCGCTGAAATTCCAAATAAATGCTGCCCTTGGTCATAGGGTCAAGGGCGGAGAAGGGTTCATCAAGCAGGAGTAAGGGGGGATTCAACATCATGGCACGACATAGGCTAACCCGCTGTTGCTGACCACCAGACAGGCTGTGTGGATAACGCTGCGCAAAATCCCGCTCCAGTTCCATGATGTCAAAAAGTTGCCATTCGCGTTGTTCAATCTGGAAATTGTCCCAGCCTTCAAGACGCGCCACTAGAGAAATGTTTTCCTGGACAGTGAGATGCGGGAAAAGCCCCGCCCCTTGTACCGCGTATCCCATGCGCCTTCTGAGCGGCACAAGATTGTCATCCGTCACCGGCTCCCCCAGCACCCTGATCTCACCGGCATCTGCCTTGAGCAAGCCATTAACAAGTTGCAGCAGGGACGATTTGCCACTACCGCTCTCCCCAACCAGGGCGGTGGTTTTGTTCTCCGGAATGCCGAGGGACAGGGAATCCAGGATAGTCAGGGCACCGTATGCTTTGGATACCGCGATAAAATCAATACAGTTGGTCATGGGTTGACTATCGTCCCTATTGCTTCTGCGCGTCAGGCATGTCCGCTACTAGATGTTTGATGTACTGCTCCAAATCTTCAAGAACTTGCATTTTATTTGGTTTCTCACGGTTTCCGTTTTTTCCTGTCTGCTCTGGTTCTTTTTTATTTTCTTCAATCGCTTCCAACACCTGGGTAATATGTTTGCCGTCATGCCAGTTTGACCAGCGATAAGCGTTCCATCTCTCCGCTTCTCCAGGGTCCAGCGTTGATATAAAATTTCTGGCGCGGTATCGAAACAACATTTCATCTAATCGGTCATCATGAAAACGACCAGTAAAACCGGACAGTTCCTTTGGAGCGGCATGAAGTAATTCTGTCATCATCTGTCTGTCCGCATCGGCAAAGAATCCTCCTGAATACAACATCAAATCAGGATCATCACTGCCTTTACCAAAGCCTTTGTTGTAGGCATCCTGAACCTTCTCAACCAGACCACTGGCGCGTTGCATGTCTCGCATTCGTTCCTGAGACAGTGCCTTGTCCAATCCAAGACGATCTGCTTCAGCGTCACCCAGGGTGTTAAGCGGGACAACGGAAGGACATCTGTTGATATGGATCTCCTTCAAAGCAATCCTTTCCTGCCCGGCTGGCAACTGGCTAGATTGGGTAAATATCAATCGGGCAAGGTCATTGGGTGGTGTTGACAGTAATGGTTCTGGCGAAGTGCCAAGGTCAAAGCAAATGATGCTATTACGGTTGATCGGATGTCGGCACAGTGGCAGTACGATAGCCGCGCAACCCCTGGAGGCTGGATACATTGACGACACATGCACCACTACAGACTTGCCGAGCGGGTATAAAACATTCAGAACGGCTTGCTTGTTGCGTAAATTGAAGAGGTGATTATAGAGTTTGGGTTGCTTCGCCTTTAACAGTCTTGCCAGCGCAATGGTCGCATGCACATCCGACAAGGCATCATGGGCATCCTGATGTTCAATATCATTTGCTCTGGCGAGGTCTTCAAGCTTAAAACTGGGTATCCCTGGTTGAGATGCCCTATCGGGCCAGACTAACCCCTCCGGGCGCAAGGCATAAGCAGTACGACAAAGATCAATGATATCCCATCGCGAATTACCATCACGCCATTCCCTGGCGTAAGGATCATGGAAATTCCGATAAAACATATTCCGGAGGAACTCGTCATCAAAGCGCAGATTGTTGTAACCCACAACACAACTTGCCGGGGTATTAAATTCTGCCGCTATCTTTTTCGTGAGTTCTTGTTCTGTATCACCCTGGGTCAAAAGGTCCTGCATAAGAATGCCAGTTATAAGCATGGCTTCCGGGTAGGGAATCACATCATTGCCCGGGCAACACAGGTAATTTTGTGGTTCGGCAAGGGGGTTCAGATCATAGTCAGTTCTGACACCAGAAAATTGCAACACACGGTCACGAAAGCTGTCGGTACCTGTCGTCTCAAGGTCATACCAGTAAATAGACTCGGTCATTGTCTTTGATTGCTACCTATCATGTGATATGTAAATATCTGCATACGAACATCATCTTGCCAGATTTGATGAACACATCTCCCAAGCAAAAACTGATGCCACGCTTCAGAATAACAGAAAGAGAAACGAAACATGGGATACGACGATCTAGATTTCAAAATACCAGAACAATGCGATGACTATGCCGAATGTTCTGCTTTCGTGACCACCTCTATTGAGGAAATCATGCAAGCGGTCATTGATTCCGGTAGCAACCAGATCATCATTAATACAAACCTGAAACTTGGTCTTCCCATGGAGAACATCAACAAGATCGCAGGACCAATGGTTGAAGCCTGGGCATGCGAGACTTTTCACGATGTTATGGATGACAAAAATAACAAGTATCATCTTATCAATGTGGAGGCACAGCAACGCCTCCACATGGCTGACGTCATTCTCCAGTTCAAGAAGAAGCGGAAAGTGGAGTCGGGTGTTACAGCGGAGATTGACGTCAAGGCAACGTCAGAGAATTTCGAGTCGAGCGGGAAATCCCCCAATATCACATCTTTCAAGCGGATACGTACCGCCTATGTTGAAGATCCCGACTACCTGTTTGTGATTTTGTCGCTCAAACACCGTGTGTATTCAACAAAGAACGCCAAGACCGGATTGATAGACGGCATCATGGAGGTCGTCGCTCACAATGCTTACGATCTCAAGCTGTTGTCCAATTCTGACATCAGTTACAATCCGGCACTGGGAACCGGTCAGATTCAGGTGCGCGATATCCACTATGTGACTCTGACCGAAAGGACGACGTGGGAGTTCTGCCAGTTACTTGACAAGAAGTTTATCAACTCGCGTAACGGGTTTGAGCAGTGGTTGAAACTCGCCAACAACAACGAGTGGATCAAGACCGATGAGTAAGATTGATATCATTGCCGGAGACGCTCTTGATGAACTTCCGAAGATTCAAGCATCTTCGGTTGACCTCGTGGTAGTTGATCCACCGTACAATCTGGGCAAGGACTACGGTAACAATCACGACATCAAGGGGTTTGACGAGTACTTGGAATTCTCTCGGAAATGGCTAAGTGAGACTCATCGAATCCTGAAACCAACGGGAACCCTGTATGTGTTCGTGGGGTTCAGGTTCATCTCATATCTCTATGACATATTGGACCGTGACCTTCAGATGTTCTTCAACAGTTGGATTGTCTGGCACTACACACAAGGCATGGGGAAAACAAAGGGGTTCTCTCCCCGCCACGACGACATTCTGATGTTCACGAAAACGAAGAAGCCCAAGTTTAACTTGGATGCTGTCCGTGTTCCTCAGAAATACTATCGAGACAGAAACAACATGCGGGGAGCAAACCCTGGAGATGTGTGGGAATTTTCGCATGTTCACTATTGCAATGACAATCGGCAGAATCATCCTACACAGAAACCGGAAGGACTCATTGAGCGTATGGTGCTGGCTTCGTCCGACGAAGGAGACCGTGTTGTTGATCCGTTTTCGGGAAGCGGCACGACGCTCCGTGTCTGCCAACAATTGCAGCGAGAAGCTATCGGCATTGAGATCAATCCTGAGTACGTAACCATGACACGAAATCGACTCGGGGGAGTATTCTCAGGTTTTGATAGTGTTGACCCACGAATGGAACGTGTGCCTCGGGATTTACGCCGCCCTGAGTTACGTGGCGAGTACCTTGAGAACCACAGGGAGTGGTTCCTTACGCACCATGAGAACGCAGTCAAGAAATTCGAGGATTCAGTAGCATCAATGTATGGGGATCAGGGTTCGCAACGCTCACGACAGATGATGCTTCTTGAAGAGAGAGAGGAATACGAGCCCAACACAGCCATCGACAGCGACGAGGATAGCACTTGGATTGTTCCTTCTTAGTTTATTGCTATTTGGGGGCTACCTACTAATTGCTAAGGTTTTGGATCTATTCTCATCAATATATCTAAAACCTGCTGCTGGACTTGTTGTTGCATCTGCAACGATATTAGATTCGTTATTTTCAGTTCTTGTTTCAAAACACCTTGAAAGAAAAGCCGAAATATTGGTTCATCTTAGGGACGCGCTTTCAAGTAATAAAGTGACTGAAGTTTTCAAACAGCGGGTTGTCTAAAAAGATTAGTGATGGATAGTCGCGGTGATTCGGATAATGTCCAGCATACAAACGCAACCAATTAATCATTATGGATGAAAAAAGGAAATCAGTTGATCTTCGTTAAAATAATATCCATTGGCGCTGGGGTTTTCGCGATATCGGGGCTTATTCCTTGGTTCCAGCATGATCCAGAATCTGCAAAGTTTACTGCATACTTGCTAGGCGGCGGGTTGTTGCTTTGGCAAGTTAGGGCTTCTAGCAAACGCGCTAAGGCAGCGGAAGATACAGCAAAGGCGATGCAAAAAACGGCGGATGCAACCGAAAAGGGCAATATCGCCGAGCGGTTTAAGAACGCCATTGAGCATCTGGGGCATGAATCCGCATCCGTCCATTTGGGCGGTATCTATGCTTTGCATCATATTGCACGCGAAGAGGAAGATTACCGTGCGCGAATATTTGAAATTTTATGTGCGCATATCAGGGAAACAACAACACAAGATGGATATAAGCTACAGAAGATACCCATACCAGAGGATATATACCCGCAAGAAGAAGATGTCTTCATTATTCCCGAACCAAGTATTGAAATACAAAGCATATTAGATTTATTGTTTATTCGGACTCCAGATCGTGAAGCTTACGAAGGATTTCATGCCAATTTTTGTTATGCCAATTTAGTGGGGGCTAGACTACAAAAGGCCAATTTACAAAAAGCTTCTTTGTCGAACACTATTTTACCATATGCCGATTTACAAGATGCTATTTTAACAGGTGCTAATTTAGTAAATGCCACGTTGATGAACACCAATCTACAAAGGGCTAATTTAACAGGTACTAATTTACAAGGTGCCTGTTTAATGTATACCAATCTACAAGATGCAAATTTACAAGAATCTATTTTAATAGGCGCCAATTTACAAGAAATTGATTTAACAGGTACCGATTTACATGATGCCTATTTGAATAAGGCTAATTTACAAAAAACTAAATTGATAGAAACCAATTTACAAGGTACATTTTTGATAGATACCAACATACAAGGTGCTGAAATATTATCTTCAAATTTGGAAAATGTTCATCTACAAAAAGCTAATTTACAAGGCGCTAGATTCGACAACTCCAATTTACAAAGAGCAGAAATGATAGATGCTAATTTACAAAGTGTTAATTTCGACAACTCTCATTTACAAGGTGTTAATTTCGACAACTCCAATTTACAAGATGCTAAATTCTACAACTCCAATTTACAAGGTGCCAGATTCATCAACGCCAATTTGCAAGGGACTAAGTTAATTAATGTCAGAAATTTAACTGTTGAACAGTTCTTGCAAGCAAAAACCTTATACAAGGCAGAACTCCCTGATGGAATGGAAGAGAAGATTAAACAACAAAGGCCTGAACTTCTTGAAAAACCGCAACCCGACAATAAACAAGGACCCTAATCCATGCCGACGCTGAATTGGCTGACGCGAAAGGAAGATATTAAGGCATCGGGGCAGGTGCCTTACCGCATTTTAGAGACTGCGGGAAAGGGAGTTTATGGCGATCTGAACAACAGCAATCTGCTCATTCAGGGGGATAATCTGGCGGCGTTGAAGGCGTTGATTCCGTTTTATGCGGGCAAGGTGAAATGTGTTTTTATTGATCCGCCGTATAACACGCAGTCGGCGTTTACACATTACGATGATAACCTGGAGCATAGCCAATGGTTATCGTTGTTGTATCCGCGGTTGGAGTTGTTGCGCGAATTGCTGAGCGAGGATGGCTCAATTTGGATTACTCTGAATGATAATGAAGTGCATTATTTGAAAGTGGTGATGGATGAAATTTTTGGGCGTAAAAACATGATTACAAATGTTATCTGGCATTCAACAAAATCTGTGACCAGTACCGCTATTATCTCTGCGGCTCACACTAACATTTTGTTATATTTTAAGAAAAGAGAATATTGGGTGCACAATCGTACGGAATTTCGCCTTCCAGAAAGTGGAGAGGGATTTTCAAATCCAGATAATGATCCACGCGGACCTTGGAAGGCAGACCCTTTTCAAGTCGGGGGATGGCGACCAAATCAGCAATATGAAATCACCAATCCAAAAACACGAAAAGTTTATCGTCCAAATCACGGTTCTAGTTGGAAAAATGATTATAAAAAATTTGAAATTCTTATGCAAGATGGACGAATTATTTTTGGGGCAACGGGTGATGCTGGACCACAAAGAAAACGGTTTCTCTCCGATGCAAAAAAACGCGGAAGAGTGGCAACAACTTTATGGAACGACGTTGACACAACCACAAACGGAACTCAACACTCCAAACAACTGTTTGGTAATGACAATGCTTTCACGAATCCAAAACCTGAAAAACTGCTTCAAAGAATTATGCAACTTGCAACCAACGACAATGACCTCGTCCTTGATTCCTTCCTCGGCTCTGGCACTACCGCCGCCGTCGCGCACAAAATGAATCGCCGCTGGATCGGCATTGAAATAGGCGAACATGCCCAGACTCACTGCATCCCGCGTCTTGAAAAAGTAATTGCTGGCGAGCAAGGCGGTATATCCAAAGTGGTGACCTGGCAAGGTGGCGGCGGTTTTCGGTTTTTGCGTTTAGGCAAGGAGATTTTTATGCCAGACGGCAGCATCAACCCACAAATCACCTTTGCGGTTTTAGCGGCACATCTGTGGTTTGCCGAAACCCACACGCCTTATAATGGCAAGGGTAAATCGCCCTTCCTCGGCATACATGACGGCATTGGATACGCATTGCTTTACAACGGCATTTTGCAGGATAAAAAGACGAATGGCGGCAACATCTTGACGGCAACGACTCTTGCCAAGATTCGCAAGGATGCGCCAGCGGGGTTTGCCGGCAAGGTGATGGTGTATGCCAATGGCTGTCGCTTTGGCAAGGCACGCATGCAAACGGAAAACCTGGAATGCAAGCAACTACCTTACGATTGCAAGAAGTGTTGAGCACATGAGTTTTACCCTGAAAAATTACCAGCGGCGCGTGCTTGTTAGCCTGAATGATTTTCTGCGCGAATGTCGTCTCTCCAGTCCGGCGATGGCTTACGAAAAAATTGCACATCGCAAAGATGAAAACAACCGTCCAGAAAATCCTTACGCAGCATCTGAATACCGGGAAATTGCAGAGTTGGCGGGTTGCCCGCATGTTTGCCTGCGGGTCCCCACCGGCGGCGGCAAAACCTATCTTGCAGCACTGTCTTTGCAACACACCGCTGCCTTTATGGAAACGGATACGCCGACAGTCCTTTGGTTCGTTCCATCGGACGCAATCCGCCGCCAGACCGTGAAGATGCTGAATGACCCTGAGCATCCCTGCCGGAATGCGCTCAATGAATCTTTCGGGATGATGACGCAGGTTTGTGATATTGCGGATTTTGCCAATCTGCGCCCGCAGGATTTCACCGACCATGCATGCGTCATCGTGTCCACTGCGCAGATGTTTCGGGTCAGCGAAACCGCCAAAACACCGCACCGCAAGATGAGCAAAGCCACGCGAAAAATTTACGCCACCCAAGAGGCGCTTGAGCCACATTTCACAAAATTTCTACCGCCTGAGCCACCGCCGCAACTAGAACGCGACGAACAAGGACAAACCATATTGTCCTTCGCTAATTTGTTGTTTCTGTTGCGACCGGCAGTGATTCTGGACGAGGCGCACGGCTTTGTTTCGAACTTGTCAAAAACGGTTTTACAACGCATTAACCCCGCATGCGTGATTGAATGGACTGCCACACCGCGCGAGAAGCCAGACGGAAAGCCGTTGCATAATGTATTGGTCAGTGTCAGCGCGGAAGAACTGCGAGAGGAGGAGATGATCAAATTGCCAGTTCGCGTTACCGGACACACCGATTGGGAAAAGGCAGTCAATGGCGCGGTGAATGAGCGCAAGCGATTGGCACGATTGGCAAAGGACAGCAAAGACCCAGTGCGTCCGATTGTGCTTTACAAGGCACAACATAAAAATGCCAAGGTTCCGGTTGAGCGGTTGAAGCGGCATTTAATTGAAGTTGAGGGCGTGATTGATAAAGCCATCGCCATCGCCACGGGCGACACAAAAGAACTCGGCAGCATGGACCTGCTGGCGTCAGATTGCTGTATTGAACACATCATTACAGTTGAAGCGTTGCGCGAAGGCTGGGATTGCCCTTTCGCTTATGTGCTATGCCCGGTGGATAACATGCACAGCGCAACCGCGGTAGAGCAGCTGTTAGGACGAGTGTTGCGAATGCCTTTTGCCAAACGGCGAAAAGATGCAGCGCTGAATTGCGCTTATGCCCATGTTACGGCGGATAGTTTCATTGACGCTGTAAAAAGCCTGAGGGAGAAAATGGCAACTGGGCTAGGGTTTGAGGAAGAAGAAATTCGTTGGGCGATGCAAACAAATTTGTTGGATATTACCGAAGAACCGGGAATACGGGAGAAGCATCCCATTTTTCAACTTGAGTCCATGCCTGATTTTTCCGCCTTGCCAGAAGCGGAGCGTGAAGCGGCGGAAAATTCTATTAAAATTATTCCACCAGAAACAGGAACAGAGAAAGATGGCGGCAGGGTGAACATTGTTATCACAAAACCCATTTCATCGGCGGCACAAAAAGCCATTGTCAATGTGGTGTCGGAGGATGCTAGAGAAACAGAAAAAATAAATATAATGCGGGTGAACAAGGAATTGACCGCGCGGCAATCTCCCGCTGAAAATGGCGTGGAGTTTGCGTCACTGACGCAACTGGCTTTCATCCTGCCTGGATCTGAAGAGTATGTGGTCGCTACTGCCGGCGCGCTACATGAAGCGGCGGAATGGAACGATTTGGGTGATGATTATTTGATAAAGAATTTTTCCATCAAAGAGGATGCGGAAACCTTTGAAATTCAACTTCAGGACGGCAAAGTGATACACAAAAAAGCCGATGACTACCAAATTCCACTCTTGTCTGACAAGGATTCCGTAATGGATGAAAATCTTCTTAGTGCATGGCTGGAAAAAGAAATCCGCGCATCGGACGGCCGCTACTTCCCGGAAACACTGAAAGAGTTTGTCAGTAAAAATATTCAAACATTAACGGAAAAGAAAATAACGCTGGTACAACTGGTACGCGCTAAATACATCCTTGCCACTACTTTGAAACAGTGGTTGAACGAACATGCCGAAAGGGTGATGGAAAAAACGAGGCAACGAATGTTGTTTGATAATTCGGATTTGCGTTGCGACATTGAATTTAGTTTTGCGCCCCACACTTATCATCCCGGCGAGCATCCTTATGCGGGAAACCACTTGTTCAAAAAACATTATTACGATGTGATTGGGAAAATGGATAGTGACGAAGAAGACGGCTGCGCTATAGTCCTGGACGGAATGAAGGAAGTACGACACTGGGTGCGTAATATGCCACGCAAACCGAATTCCTTTTCCTTGCCCAGATCCTGGAATGATTCTTTTTATCCTGATTTTGTCGCCGAACTGAGCAACGGCAAAATACTGGTGGTGGAATACAAGGGATCTGATCGTTGGGTAGGTAGCAAATTAGACAGAAAAATTGGTGCGCTATGGGAAAGGCAATCCAACGGTAGAAATTTCTTTTTAATGGTGTCAATAAGGAAAGGTAAACCAAGCATAGAGAAACAACTTAGAAATAAAGTGGCTGGAATTTTCAAGGAGACAGCGGCGGGAAAGAATGTTTTACGGGATTTGTAGTCGCGCGGGAATAGGATCGGGTTGGAGTGCCGGATGAAGGATGGTCGCCGTTCATATACTGGTTTTAATGGTTATCGTTTGCTCGCTCTGCTACGCGGGTCAACGCTACTCCTGCTGATTTGCATCAGCACCGTCTTCTGGTGCATTCCCCTTTATCTGTTTGCGTGTATCAGGTTGGCCGTGCCTGCCCGGATCAAAATCTGGTGTACCAAAGGTGCCATGAGCATCGCTGAATGCTGGATCGGATGTAACAACTTTTTTCTTGACCTGTCCGGTGTGCTGGCATTGAACATATCCGGGCTAGATGAAGCATCCAGACTATCATGCGACAAGTGGTATCTCGTCTTTTGTAATCACCAATCCGGGGTTGACATACTGATCTTGCAATATGTGTTTAATCACCGAATACCAATGCTGAAGTTCTTCGTCAAGCAATCACTGATGTATGTACCTATGCTTGGCTTTGCCTGGTGGGCGTTGGATTTCCCGGTGATGAAGCGCTATTCAAAAGCACTCCTCGCCAAGCATCCCGAATGGCAATCGGTGGATCTGGCGACTACCCGCCGCGCTTGCAAGCGGTTTCAACTAACGCCAATCAGTGTGTTGAGTTTCCCTGAGGGCACTCGCTTTACAATAGATAAACATCAGGCGCAGGGAGCAAAATACCAACGGCTGCTTAAACCCAAGGTAGGAGGCGCGGCACTGGTTATCGGTGCATTGGACAAGCAGATTGATTCACTGATAGATGTCACCATTCACTACACAAAGCCTATGCCGACCCTGTTCGGATTTCTGTGTGGCACCGTAGGGCAAATTGATGTTGCTGTGAAGCAATGTTTGATTCCGTCCCATCTGTCATTTACCGAATACGAGCATGACCCGGTCGCGAAGCAAGAGATACAAAATTGGCTAAACGATATTTGGTGGGAAAAAGACCAGGCGTTGCAGCAACTTTCAACCAGGAAAACGAAACCACAGAACCTTGCCGTCACTGATTCTCAAGTCGGATGAGTCTCTGGTTAACTTGCTGGCGATGTTGATCAATTGCTTCTATTGCTTCTCGGGTTTGCTCCATTTCCTGGTTCAACTTGTTCAGGTTGCGCGCTAAGGCTTCCTGGACAACTGCCTGATCCTGAATCTTGCCTCGTAACAGCGCAATCTCGGTGCTCAACTCTTCATTCTGATTCGTTTCTTGCAGTTCCGCCAACCTGGTTAGCATCGTCTGATTTTGATTTGAGAGCGATTCAATTGAACTGCCCAGTGTCTTCAATTGCTCTTCAAAACTCTTCTCCAGACTACTCAGAGCACGAGCATTTTTCTGAATATCTGGTTTGTTCTGGCGGTGTGCAATCCCCCAAAGTCCGTCTATCTCGGTAAAATTCTTACTAACCTGGTCTTTGATGTCCTGCAAGGTTGTCGAGACATCGGTGCCAGTGGCGGCAAGCCGAGCGTCAATTTGTTCGATATTTTCCTGACTCTGCGTCAGTAATAGACTGGCGCGGTCGAGTTTCTTCTGAACTTTATACAGGGTGTAACCACCAATACCCATCACAATCGCCATCAACACAATGACGAACACCAGCAAGGCTCTAAAGTTGCTTTGCTTCGGTGTCTCGGAGCGGTCACTTCTCCGAAAAGAAGCAACTTCGTCCTGTTCTGGCTTGATGGTGGGAATAGCCTCTTGATCGCCATTTGAGGGGGTTTGTGGGGCGTCCATCAAATCGTCAATAACCTGGGTTTGTCATTCAAAAAAGTATTCAAAAAAGTGTGCAGACAAGGCGCCTGAGAGGAGCCTTGTCTAAGGGCGGCGTATTTCTGATTAGGCAACAAGCCTAGTGCTATAAATGATAATGCCGTACAGGATGACCGTTAATCCGATACTGCAGGAGACCACACCCTTGACACTCGCCATTGGTCCCTGCTTGCCGAATATCGCATTCCCTTCAAGGAGCAGGATGAGCAACAGGATGATAGCCAAGCCGAACACACCAGCGTCAGTCATATTACCGAGATAACCGCTGGGTAGGTGCGCCGATGAGCCCATCAAAAACAGCATGGGCGCAGAGAAGAGGGTATTGGTTCTTGATGCCAGGCCTGCTTTTGCTGCTACTGCCGCGGCTTCCGGTAGTGCTTCACCTCCCTGAGCAACCTGGGTTGCAGAGGCAATCACAATTTTCTGATTGGGCCAAATGATAAGCCAGACATTCAGGAACATGAGTATGCCGAGCGTTGAGCCGATAACAATGTCATAGCTGAGCTGTGTGTGCCGATAAGCAAGCATGGCGACACCCGTTAGGATGGTGAACATTGCCCCCCACCGAAACCACCAGAGGGCGCGAGGCACCAGTGTCTGGATCGCTCCGGAACGGTGAGCTGCTTCCGCTTCCTTAAAATACTCAGTCTGGACAAAGTTAAAATAGTACAAGAGACCTATCCAGGTGACACCTGCCAGGTAGTGTCCCCATCGAATAACATAATCCAGCCCGTAACTTGTAAATAGTGTGATCTCGTCCATGATGAATACCTCTCTATTTGATGAGCCGCTTTTGTGACCCGCCCGTTCATCATAGCACCGAACAGATAAAAAAAACCCCGCTTAAACGGGGTTTTTTTATAAAAAACACATCATTAACGACCTGGTTACATCATGCCACCCATGCCGCCCATACCACCCATATCAGGCATCGGAGTAGCAGGTTTATCTTCCTCGGCTTCCGTCACCATGCACTCGGTCGTAATCATCAGCCCGGCTACGGAAGCCGCGGCCTGCAATGCGCTTCGTACCACCTTCGCTGGGTCAGGAATACCAAAGGCGATCATGTCTCCGTATTCATCAGTGGCAGCGTTGTAGCCTTCATTGGTAGACATGGATTTCACCTTCTCAAGCACCACTGACGCCTCGGCACCAGAGTTTGCCACTATCTGCCTGAGAGGTGCTTCCATAGCGCGACAAAGCAGACTGATACCCACATTCTGCTCTTCATTGGCACCCTTGGTCTCTTTCACCTTGGCAAGAGAACGGATTAGCGCAACACCACCACCAGGAACAATGCCTTCCTCAACGGCGGCACGAGTTGAATGCAGAGCGTCTTCAACACGCGCTTTCTTTTCCTTCATCTCAACTTCCGTTGCCGCACCCACCTTGATAACAGCCACGCCGCCTGCCAGTTTCGCCACTCGCTCTTGCAACTTCTCACGGTCATAATCCGATGAAGTTTCTTCAATCTGCGTGCGGATCTGGTTAACGCGGGCTTCAATATCACTGGATTCGCCAGCACCATCAATGATGGTTGTGTTTTCCTTGGTCAGACTAATTCGCTTCGCCTGGCCAAGATCTTCAAGAGTTGCACCTTCAAGTGACAAGCCAACTTCCTCGGAAATGACAGTGCCGCCGGTCAATACGGCGATGTCTTGTAGCATTTCCTTGCGGCGGTCACCAAAGCCGGGGGCTTTGGCGGCGGCGACTTTCACTATGCCTCGCATATTGTTCACCACCAGCGTGGCAAGCGCTTCACCTTCAACATCTTCTGCTATCAGCATCAAGGGCTTGCCGGACTTGGCAACTGCTTCAAGTACTGGCAGGAGATCCCGAATGTTTGAGATCTTCTTGTCAAACAACAGGATGTAAGGCTCTTCCAGGTCGGCACTCATGCTGTCCTGGTTGTTAATGAAGTAAGGCGACAAATAACCGCGATCAAACTGCATGCCTTCAACCACATCCAGTTCATTCTCAAGGCTACTACCCTCTTCCACGGTAATGACGCCTTCCTTGCCGACCTTGTCCATGGCGTCGGCAATGATGTCACCGACCAGCGTATCATTGTTTGCCGATACGCTACCGACCTGAGCTATCGCCTTGGAATCAGAACAGGGCTGTGCCAGTTTTTCTATTTCCTGGACGGCTACCACCACTGCCTTGTCAATACCTCGCTTGATGTCCATCGGATTCACACCCGCCGCAACAGACTTCAAGCCTTCGTTCAAAATTGCCTGGGCAAGGACAGTTGCCGTAGTCGTACCGTCACCAGCAACATCGGAGGTCTGTGAAGCAACCTCCTTCAACATCTGGGCACCCATATTCTCAAATTTATCCTTGAGTTCTATTTCCTTCGCGACTGACACCCCGTCTTTTGTCACAGTGGGCGCACCGAAGGATTTGTCCAGAATCACATTGCGACCCTTGGGACCAAGCGTGATTTTCACAGCGTCTGCCAAGAGGTTGACACCGGCAAGCATTCGTCGCCGGGCTGAATCACCAAATTTCACATCTTTAGCTACCATAGCAATTATTCCTTTATGTCATTTTTTGTTTTTGTTTAGTTGCCTGGCTCATGCCAGACTGGGTCAACTGCATCAGCTCGCCTATTCGACGACGCCGAACACCTCACTCTCATTCATAATGAGCAATTCTTCACCATCAAGTTTGACAGTGCTACCCGCATATTGACCAAACAAGACCTTGTCACCGACCTTAAGGTCAACCTGCTGAACACTTCCATTGTCCAACTTCTTGCCTGGACCAACTGCCAGAACCTCGCCCTGGGAGGGCTTTTCTGCTGCGGAGTCGGGAATGACAATCCCGCCTGCCGATTTGGTTTCTTCTTCCGTGCGACGCACGACCACACGATCCTGTAGTGGACGGATACCCATTCAATTCTCCTGATTATTTTCAACCCACAAGGCCGATACTTTCTGCTGATCTGAGTGACAAAACACGACCGATTCCTGTCAGAGATGCGCTGTTCGCGGACAACCCTGGAGAAATCAGCCCTCTCCAATAGAGGATTACGAATAATAAGGGCATAATTTGCATAGTCAAGGGCAGACAATCAAAAAATTTAACGATCTGAGAGATATCATTTGACGGAAACACAAAACTCAGCTCAGGAACGTGTTTGGCAAATCGTCAAGGCAATCCCACCCGGCAAGATTGCAACCTATGGTCAGATTGCCAGACTGGCGGGTATGCCGACTCATGCCCGGCTGGTAGGCAAAATCCTCCGGGCTCTACCCGTCGGTACCGCCCTGCCCTGGCACCGTGTCGTGAACAGTCAAGGCAAGCTCACTAACCCTAACCGCGCCGAACAAAAAGTACGACTCCAGGCAGAAGGCATAGTATCGGTCTCGGGACGTATCAATCCGAGGCGGTATGGATGGCAGGTGTAATCTTGTGGCTCTCCTGCCGCGACAGAAACAGCACCAACAGGATCGCCGGAATACCCATCAGAGCAGCGACTATGAAGAAATCAAAGTAATCATAATGCTCCACCACCAGCCCGGAGAATCCAGAAATAAATTTCCCTGGCAGGGTCATCAGGGAGCTAAACAAGGCGTACTGGGTGGCGGTGTAGGCACGATTCGTCAAACTTGAAAGGTAGGCGATAAAGGCAGTCGCTGCAAAACCACCAGCAATGTTATCCGCCGAAATCACAACCGCTAGAAAACGAAGCTCCGCTGGCAGGGTGGACAGAAGAGAAAACAGCAGATTAGTCGCCGCCACCAGGATGGCGCCAATCAACAGGGGGCGCATGACTCCCCACTTGACAACCAATATGCCACACAAAAAGGAGCCGGCAATCGTCATAAAGAAACCAAACAACTTGGCAACATTCGCGATATCCGTCTTGGTATAGCCCATATCAAGATAAAAAGGATTCGCCATGATGCCCATGGCAATATCACTCAATCGAAAGACCGAGATGAAGAGCAGTATCACCAGCGCCAGGCGGCCATTACGGGCAAAAAAATCGACAAATGGACCCATGACCGAGGCGACGAACCAGTGCCGCACCTTGGTTGGCATTGATATCTGAGCCGGGACCTCACCCGGCACCTCGTACAAAACGGCGGTCTGCCTTTCAGGCTCCTTAACCAGGGTCACGGTAATCACGCCGACCAGCATCAACAACGCCATTAAACAATAGGCAAACTGCCAGGAAAAAAACTCCGCCGCATAGAGTGCGCCGGCACCGGCGACAAGCAAAGCCACCCGGTATCCAAGTACATAGGAAGCGGACATCGCCCCCTGATATTCAGGAGTTGCGGATTCAATCCGAAAGGCATCAATTGCCACATCCTGGGTTGCAGAGGAAAAGGCGACCAGAAGCGCACAGAGACTTAACAGCAGTAGGTTGCCCGTGCCAACCAGTGCCATGCCAAGAAGACCAGTAGCAATGCCAAGTTGTCCGCACAGGATCCAACTCCGCCTTTGTCCTAGCCATGATGTGACGCCCTTGATTGCAACACTGTCAACAATCGGTGCCCACAAGACCTTGACGGAATAGGTAATACCAATCCAGGCAAAGAAACCGATGGTGCCTCGGGTGACCTCAGTATCCCTCAGCCAGACGGTCAGGGTCGAAAATACCAGCAAAAAAGGCAGACCACCGGCAAAGCCCAAAAATGCCATAGCGATAACCTTAGGATTGGTGTACACGAAAAATGTTTCTTTCCAGGAAATTTCCGGCATCCCTACTACCCTGCGCATGAAAAAATTAGTTGTTGGCGCGAGACCGATGCTACAATGACACGGCAGGCAAGGATATAACAAACAAGGAACCAGCAATGACCAAGGCGAGATTTATCCTCTCTCGTTCCGACATGGAGAAACTTGGACAGCAGCTGAGCATCCAGTTGGGTGTGATGATTCGCCTTTGCCGGATTGACTGTCACTGCGCCGAAATTATGGACCTGGATAGCATCTCAATTTTCGAATAAAACCCGGCATCAAAACAGAAAACGAATGGCACTCGCATCTCTCGGAGCCAGCACTTATGGGTAAACGCCTCTCAAAAATCTACACTCGCACAGGAGATTCTGGAGAAACCGGGCTCGGTGACGGTGCCCGTGTCCGGAAGACTCACCCGCGGGTTGAGGCAATGGGCGCGGTGGATGAGTTGAACAGTATCATTGGTCTTCTGGTAGAAACTCTAGCGCGGCATGATGACAATGAGCTCAGGCTAATCACGGACTTTCTCAGCTATTCCCAACATCGCCTGTTTGATCTCGGTGCGGAGCTGTCAATGCCTCAGCAGGACGCTCAGCAGGGCAATCAGCAGGACGCTCAGCAGGGCTATGCCATCCTGACGCAGGCGCATGTTACCGACATTGAAGTCAACCTGGATGCGTTGAATCAGCATCTTGAACCTCTTGTCAATTTCATCCTGCCGGGCGGGTCAGGATTGATCGCCCAGTGTCACCTGGCACGTGCTGTCTGTCGGCGGGCGGAGCGCAGGGTCATAGCCCTGGCAGAGGTCAAACCAGTCAACCCCGACTCCCTCAGGTATTTGAATCGTATGTCTGACTATCTGTTCGTCGTGGCGCGCAGTTGCGCCAGAGTTACGAAGACGGACGAGATTCTCTGGCAGCAAGACCAAGTACCCCCCGTCACATGATGACCCGGTTTATATCCGTCAATACCCCCGCCAGATGACGCACGAATCGCGCTGCCTCGGCACCATCAATCGCCCGGTGGTCATAGGACAGTGACAGCGGCAACAGGGTGCGTGGCACAAAGGTTGAGCCGTCATATATCGGCGATACTTTTGCTCGGGATACGCCGAGTATCGCCACCTCCGGCGCATTCACAATAGGGGTAAATGCCGTACCGCCTATTCCGCCGAGACTTGAGATGGTAAAACTTGCCCCCTGCATAGCATGCATTGACAGGTTTTTGCTCCGCGCCTGGGCGGCAAGTGCCGCACTCTCCTCCGCTAAGTCTCCCAGGCTCTTTTTGTCTGCCTCCTTGATCACAGGTACAACAAGCCCTGCGTCTGTTTCCACCGCGATACCGATGTTGTAATACTTCTTCAGTATCAAATGCTCATAGTCCGGTGCCAGAGACGCATTGAATTGCGGATACTCAATCAGCGTCTTGACGACAACCTCAATCAGAAACGCGAGGGGCGTGAGTTTGCTACCCGCCTCAGCGGACAATGCCGCATTATGCGCCTTGCGACAGGTTTCAAGGTCGGTGATGTCGGCTTCATCAAACTGGGTAACATGAGGCACATTGAGCCAACTGCGATGTAAATTTTTCGCACTCAGCTTCCGAATACGGCTGAGGGGCTGCTTCTCAACCTCGCCCCACCTGGTAAAGTCCACTTCTGGCAAGGCCGGAATCCCGGCACCGCCAGTTCTGCTGGTAGCACCAAGCCACTCTTTTACATATCGCTGAATATCCTCTTTGAGTATTCGTCCCTTAGTGCCACTGCCCGACACCTTGGCAAGATCAACTCCGTATTCACGCGCCTGCTTGCGTACCGCGGGTCCCGCATGTACGCCAGATTGAGGGGTCGGCAAGGATGGGGTCGTCGGCTGAGGGCTGAGCGGCTGTGGCTCTGCCGGTGGCCGATCTTCTGTGGCATTGATTTCTGGAACGGTTTCTGGAGGGACTTCTGTAACAGCAGATTGGTCCGATGCTGGCAAGGCAGGAGAGTCTGCCTCCATCTCCACCAGCAAACTACCCTCCTCAACCTTGTCCCCCTCAGTGACCGCAATCCTAAGGATGGTGCCAGCACAGGGAGCAGGTATCTCCATGCTTGCCTTGTCGGACTCCAGCACCACCAATGATTGCTCAAGGGTGACGGTTTCTCCCTGGCTGACCAGCAACTCGACTACTTCTATGTCTTGCGCTTCACCAACATCGGGGACTAGTACTTTTTCCAGCATTATCCGTACCAGCCGCTAGATGGTGGCAGGATTGGGTTTGTCCGGGTCAAGCCCGTAGGATTGCAAGGCTCTACCCAAGACCCCCGCTTCCAGCACATTGTCCCGAACCAATGCACTCAGAGCAGCAACCGCAATGTAATAGCGATCAACCTCAAAAAATCTTCGCAATTGACTCCGGGTATCACTACGACCAAAGCCGTCGGTACCAAGCACTGTGTAAGTGCGGGGCACAAACTCCCTGATTTGATCGGCATACAACTTCATATAATCCGTTGCCGCCACCACCGGTCCTTTGGTTCCAGCAAGGCATTGCGTAACATAACTTTGCTTGGGTTGTATGTCTGGATGCAGCATGTTCCATCGTTCAACCGCTAGCCCTTCCCGGCGCAACTCATTGAAACTGGTCACGCTCCAGACATCAGCCATCACACCAAAGTCTTTTTCCAGCAGAGCCACAGCTGCTATCGCCTCCCTCAGTATCGTACCTGAGCCCAGCAACTGAACGATCTTTTTGGTGCTCTTCTTTGCGCTCTTCTGTAAAAGATACATGCCCTTGATAATGCCTTCCTGGACACCATCGGGCATGGCGGGCTGCTGATAGTTTTCATTCATCACAGTCACATAGTAGTAGCGCGGCAACTTCTCCACATACATCTGGTGTAGCCCGTGCTGGATGATGACCGCCAATTCATAGGCATAGGTGGGGTCATAGGACACGCAGTTCGGCACCGTTGATGCCAGAATATGACTATGTCCATCCTGATGCTGCAAGCCCTCGCCGTTCAATGTGGTCCGCCCCGAGGTGCCGCCCAATAAGAACCCTCGCGCTTGTAGATCACCCGCCGCCCAGCAAAGATCGCCTACTCGCTGGAAGCCGAACATGGAATAAAATATGTAAAAGGGAATCAGCGGTATCGCATTGTTACTGTATGAAGTCGCAGCGGCGAGCCAGGCGGCGAAGGCACCACCCTCGTTGATGCCCTCCTCCATGACCTGGCCGCTCTTGTCCTCCCGGTAATACATCACCTGACCGGTGTCGGGAGGCTCGTACAACTGACCAGCCGAGGAGTAGATTCCCAACTGTCGGAACATGCCTTCCATGCCAAAGGTCCGCGCCTCATCCGGCACGATGGGCACGATGCGTTTACCTATCCGCTTATCCTTGATCAGGCTGGACAGGATGCGGACGAAGGCCATGGTCGTTGAAATTTCCCGTTTGCCGGTACCCTTGGTGATGGCTTCCAGCGAAGCCAGGTCAGGCACCTCAAGCGCGTCAAAGTGGCTCCTGCGCCTCGGCAAGAAACCGCCCAAAGCTTCCCGTCGCTGTTTGAGATAGCGCATTTCCGTACTGTCTTCCGGGGGCCGATAATAGGGAACCTTTGCCAATTCCGAATCCGGGATGGGAATATCAAACCTGTCTCGGAAATCCCTCAATGCCTCAAGATCAAGTTTCTTGACTGAATGGGTATAGTTCTGTGCTTCCCCTGCCAGACCCATGCCATAACCCTTGACCGTCTTGGCGAGAATGACCGTCGCCTGACCCCTATGTTTGACGGCAGCATCATAGGCGGCGTACATCTTGTAGGGATCATGACCGCCACGGTTAAGACGAAAAATATCCTCGTCCGTCAGGTGTTCAACCATCTGTAAGAGTTCCGGATACTTGCCGAAGAAATGCTCCCTGGTATAGGCACCGCCATGGCTTTTATAGTTCTGATACTCGCCGTCCACCGCTTCGTCCATGCGTTGTTGCAACAAGCCCAGCTTGTCCTTTTCAAAGAGCGGATCCCACATGCGCCCCCAGACCACCTTGATGACATTCCAGCCTGCACCACGGAACACACCTTCCAGTTCCTGAATGATCTTCCCATTGCCGCGTACCGGACCATCAAGCCGTTGCAGGTTACAGTTGACGACGAAAATGAGATTGTCCAGGTGCTCCCTGCCCACCAGCGCAATCGCTCCGTGAGATTCCGGTTCATCCATTTCCCCATCGCCGACAAAACACCAAACCTTCCTATTGCTGGGTGCCGACAAGCCCCTGGCTTCAAGGTATTTCATAATGTGCGCCTGATAGATCGCCTGGAGCGGTCCCAGCCCCATGGACACAGTGGGAAACTGCCAATAGTCTGGCATCAGCCAGGGATGTGGATAAGAAGATAGACCATTGCCGTCAACTTCCTGTCGGAACCTGTCCAGCTGGTCTTCCGTCAGGTGCCCCTCAAGATATGACCTGGCATAGATCCCCGGAGAACTGTGTCCCTGGATATAGACCAGATCGCCCGGCTGGTCTTCCGTTGCTCCTCGGAAGAAGTAATTAAACCCCACATCATAGAGGGTGGCGCTGGACTGGAAACTTGAGATATGCCCACCGAGTGTGGCGTCCTTGAGGTTAGCCCGCATCACCATTGCCATTGCATTCCAGCGAATCAGAGAACGGATGCTACGCTCTATGAAGAGGTCCCCCGGCATCCGGGTTTCCTGGCTGGTCGGAATGGTATTTCTATACGGAGTAGTGATGGCGTAAGGCAACTGGGCACCAGTTTTGGTGACCCTGGCAGACAACCTCTGCAAGAGGTACTGGGCGCGCTCAACGCCGCTCGTTTCCAGCACCGAGTTGAGTGCCTCAACCCATTCATTGCTCTCAATCGGGTCTATATCAGACGCCATGCCAGGCTCTTTTGTCATCTGCTCCTCCGGTTCATTTTCCTGCGACTGGCTGGTAGAGAAGTAATCGGAAATGAGACTATAGCGAAATTCCGCCGCTTGTCACCATCAGGACCTCAGCCCTAGGGGCAATGAAGGGCAAGAGGCGGCGAAGTGTCCGCGGCGGATTTTTCTATATTGAGCTCATTCCACCCGCAGCGCCTGCCGGAATCTTTGCCAATCAAACGCGGGACCTGGATCGGTTTTTCGTCCTGGCGCTATGTCGCAGTGCCCCACCAGATTTTTAATAGATATACCGTAACAGCGGCTGAGTGCTGAACATATTGGTGCCAGCACCTGATATTGGGCGTCTTCGTAGGGCTCGGTGTCCAGGCCTTCCAGTTCAATCCCTATAGAGAAGTCGTTGCAGTTGCGCTGCCCCTTGTAAACGGATTCACCGGCATGCCATGCCCGGCGGTTAAAGGGCACGAATTGAATTACGGCGCCGTCACGACGAACAAAGAGGTGACTGCTGACTTGGAGATCGCAAAGCTCAGCAAAATCAGGATGGCTGGTGCTGTCCAAATCGTTGCAAAAAAGCGCCTCAACCTCCCGCCCACCGAACTGCCCTGTCGGCAGGCTGATGCCGTGAATGACGATCAGGCTGATTTCATCCCTTGGCCGGTCATCGCAGTTGGGTGAAGGCTGCTGCCGGGCAATATCCAGTCTATGGTCGGTAATTAGCATGATTCGTGACAAGATGATTTGTGCCAAGATGATTTGTGACAAGATGCATTCAAAATCCAGGACGCATTAATATATGCCTAGCATACCACTTGACCGGCAGGACTAAATTCTGCGCCCGGTGTCCAGCGATGTTTTGAATCTATGGCGGGGTGATTGCGCGGTGATAGCGCGGTGACCGAGCGCATATCAAAATCAGCGCCAGGACCGCGACATCCAAAAAAATTAGATTGTATAACTACGGCGAGGTGGTTATGCGTCCCCCGTAGGTCGCGCTGGATTCCGTGTCAAGCACGGAATGACGGGGGGCCTAGGCGTGACGACGGTGATGACGGCCGCTTCGCCGCATAGGTCGCGCTGGATTCCTGCTTCCGCATAAATGACAGGTTCAGAACCGCAATTCAATCTCCAGGCGGATGCTATGCTCAGCGGCATCAAGGCGCTCGCGGCGCTCGGTGATGAGTTTCATATCAAAGAGGCTATCAAGTTGCCACCGCAAGCCGAGACGATAGGTGTTGCCGCTGTCGCCGAAAGTCATTTCACTATATGGCGTCACCAGACCAGAACCATCAATGGCGGTCATGCCATAGTCCAGGCGGAGGTCCAGGCGCGGGCTATAGTCCTGGTGCCGGTCCTTGGCGCCGCCACCATCACGCAGACCCTGCTGCCAGATTTGCTGCAGGCCCCTGGCAGTATTGCCGTAGGCGGGTGTCAGGCTTAAGGACAGACCCTGGCCATCCGCTGCCCCCTGGATCTTGATGAGTCCGCTGAGCCCCCATTCTTCATAGTCGCTCTTATCACCAACCAGAGCCCGCGCCTTGCCTTCCAGAGTTAAGCCTCTGGCAGAGTTGGTGTAACGCAGTGTGCTACCTATCTCGGTGCCGGTGCCGGTCTTGCCAGTGCCACCGTCATGGCGAATGCCCACTTCCAGAATCAGATCCAGCCGCGCCCCGTTGTTCAGAGAATGAGTCTGGGCGGCTTCCAGGGTCATCCGCATTCGGCTGGCATCCAAGGTCAGGGCAGTTATTTGCTCATCTCCCTCCAGTTCCAATTCGGTGTGCAGGGCTTCAACCTTGAGTCTCAGGCTGGTGGTGCCCGTCTCCAGCAGAGGCCCACTGCCGCCCAGGGCAAGAGTCCGGAGGTTGAGGTCGCTTGACACATGCTGGGTCCGAGGTGCCGTCTCGTCGGTGATGTTCAGCTCACCCTCGCCGTAGCCAAGAGTTGCCCAGAAGTCCAGCCAGGCCGAAGTCCAGCCCACATAAGGGTGGATGCTGGTCATGTCCAGATCATAGTCGCCACTGGCGGCGCTGCGACCAGCACGGTCGGTGGTCTCTTCAGTAGTATAATTGCTGTAATCCAACTCGGCCTGGTTCCAGGACAGAGAGACGCCAGCAAGCAGACCATCACCCAGTTGCGCGTCTGCACCCAGATGCAGGCTTGCCAAGTCGCCGCCCCAACTCAGCTGAGCAGAATCTATATAGTCTTCCGAGAGGTTACGGTAATCGCCCGTGCCCCAGAAGGTCAGACCGGATGCCATCCCTTCTGAATGACTTTCTAAATGACCTTCTAAATGACCCAGGGGTAGCACAAAGTCAGTGCCCGCCAGGAGTCGCTTGAAATTGAACTTATCATCAGCGATGGCGCGTCCCTGAGCGGAGATGATGCTTGCCAGGTTGGACTGACCGCCGAGGCTGGCACTGCGGCTACTAGTACCGTCACTGCCAAATACTTGTGCCTGCTCAATACGTCGCGCAATCGCACTGACATTCTGGTCAGCCATAGTGCGTGCCACTTCTGGCAAAATCACACGATTCGGGGAGGCGAAGTCAGGACCCGCCAGAATCCGGACGCTTCTGCTCTCTTGCGCCTGGTTGCCCAGGGCGTCAATGACGGCGTAGGTGATGCTGTAGGTGCCCGGCTGGTCGGTGCTCATGCCGAAGGTATCAATGATGATGCTGGCGGAGAGGTCGCCATCCACCTGATCGGTGGCGGTGGCGCCGGGCTCGGTGTAGGTCGCACCTACTTCCATGGTCAAGGGATTGTCACCCAGGAGGGTGATGACTGGCGCGGTGGTGTCGGTGATGGTGACGGTCTGCGTCGCGGTCGCGGTGTTGCCGTTGGCGTCGGTCGCCGTCCAGATAATGCTGTGCGTGCCCAGCGGGAAGTCGTTGCCCAGCGCGAAGTCGTTGCCCAGCGGGAAGTCGTTGCCCTGCGGGAAGTCGTTGCCCTGCGGGAAGTCGTTGTGCGTCGGATTGCGGGTGACCGTCGGTGCGGCGTCCACCAGGTCGGTCGCGGTCGCCTGACCCAGTAGCACGGTGGTCAGGGCGCCGGTGGCTTCCGCGGTCACATCATTCGGGATGCTCAGGGTCGGCGCGGTGGTGTCGGTGATGGTGACGGTTTGGGTGGCTGTGTCGCTGAGCCCATTGCCGGCGGTCGCCGTCCAGGTGATGGTCGTGTCGCCCAGCGGGAAAGTTGCGGGCGCATTGTGGCTGATGGCGGCGGTGGTATCAGTCGTAGTGGCGGTGGCATCGGTTGAGGTGGCGGTGCCGTAGTCGTCGGAGGTCAGGGGCGTTAGCGCGGCGGTGGCTTCGGTTGAGGTGGCGGTGCCGTAGTCGTCTGGCGAGAGGGGCGTTTGCGCGGCGGTGCCTTCGGTGGTGAAGTCGGACGGCGCGGTGATGGACGGCCTGGTGATGGACGGCGCGGTGATGGACGGCGCGGTGATGGACGGCGTGGGGGTATCTGGCGTTCCAGTGTCTGGGGACGCGACGGTAGTGTCCGGTGACCCGGTGTCTGGGGACACGACGGCAGTGTCCGGTGACCCGGTGTCTGGGGACGCGACGGTAGTATCCGGAGACCCGGTGTCTGGGGACGTGACGGTAGTGTCTGGTGACCCGGTGTCTGGGGACGTAGCGACAATGTCTGGCGAAGTAGTATCAGGCGGCGCTGTGGTGTCCTCCACGGTGACAGT
>DKIG01000027.1 GCA_002454165.1 Gammaproteobacteria bacterium UBA6724 | reverse complement strand
AAAAATAATTGATATGCTGGGCGAAGAGGTTCTTGTTGTTAAATAAATCTCCCAACACCTATGCATCATCGCAAACTTCACTAAACTCAATAACAAGAACAACAATATCTTGACAAAACACCAGCAACTAGAAATTCCATCTAGATCGGACAACCCAACAACTTAGCCGGTTGCGGATTTAGGTATATAAATCCCAAGAAATTCAGGGCGAGAGGATATAAGTGTCGTCACGCTCTTAGCTGATTGCCACTGAATTTTCTACCAAAGATTCTCGCCGAACGGCTCTATCGCCAATATCCGTCCTATATCTCATGCCGCTGAATTTTAACTTCTGTACTGCGGCATAGGCTTTGCGTTGGGCGTCGGTCACATTGTCCCCTAGCGCCGTCACGCCCAGGACTCTGCCGCCATTAGTCAGAACTCTGCTCTTTTCTGTACTGCTCTTCTTCATATTGCTTTTCTTTACACTGTTCTTCTTTACAACAGTCCCGGCATGAAAGACCTTCACAGTCTCATCAATAATATCATCCAGTCCCTCAATCATCTTGCCCTTGTCATAATTGCCGGGATAACCCTCGGCGGCAATGACGACCGTGAGCGCAGCGCGGCGATCAAATTCAATGGTCTGGTTCGCCAGTTCGCCCTTGACGGCTGCCAGGCAAAGTTGCACCAGGTCGGACTTCATCCGGGACATAAGGGGCTGGGTTTCCGGGTCGCCGCAGCGACAGTTAAATTCAATCACCCTGGGCATCCCCTCGGCGTCAATCATTAACCCGGCATAAAGAAATCCTGTATAGGGATGTCCTTCCGCCCTCATGCCAGACAGGGTGGGCGAGATGATCTCATCCAGGATGCGCTGGTGAACTGCATCGGTGACCACCGGGGCGGGCGAACAGGCACCCATCCCGCCTGTGTTGGGACCTCTATCGCCGTCAAATGCTGCCTTGTGATCCTGGGACGAGGCGAAAGGCACATAGTTCACACCATCGGCAATCACGATGAAACTGGCTTCCTCCCCTACCAGAAACTCCTCAATGACTATCCTGCTACCAGCGTCCCCGACCAGGGTCCCGCCTAACATAGCTTTGACGGTGCCCTCCGCTTCCGCCCGGTCAGCCGCAATCACCACCCCCTTGCCTGCCGCCAAGCCGTCCGCCTTGATTACCACCGGATACTGCTGATGCTGCAAGTAATCAATCGCCTCATTTGGTTGGGTAAAGACCTGATAAGCCGCCGTGGGGATGTGATATTTCTCAAGGAAGTGTTTGGCGAAACTCTTTGAACCTTCAAGCCGCGCCGCCAACCGTAAGGGACCAATACATGCCAGTCCCGCTGCCTGAAACCTGTCCACCACCCCGGCAACCAGGGGCATCTCTGGGCCAATAATGGTCAAGCCCACTTGCTGCTCTCTGGCAAAGGCGAGCAGCGCATCAAAGTCCATCGGCTGGATATCAACATTTTCTACCCCCGGCTCAAGCGCCGTCCCCGCATTACCCGGCGCAACATATACCCGGTCAACCAAGGGCGACCTGGCAACACGGAAGGCAAGCCCATGCTCCCTGCCGCCACTGCCGGTGATAAGCAGACTGATCTTCTTAGCGGTCTTCTTAACTGCCGAGCGGGTCCCTGGGGTTGTATCTGCTGACATCAATGCCGAAAGTGGCGCATACCGGTAAAGATCATCGCCATCTCCGCCTCATTTGCCGCCGCAATAATTTCCTCATCCCGCCTAGACCCGCCCGGCTGAATCACCGCTGATATGCCAACTGCCGCCGCCGCATCAATACCGTCCCGAAAGGGGAAGAAGGCATCCGACGCCATCACCGAACCCGCCACTTCCAGCCCTGCCGCCCCTGCCTTGAGCGCGGCAATTTTCGCGCTATCCACCCGACTCATCTGCCCAGCACCAATGCCGACCGTCATCTTGTTTCTGGCATAAACGATGGCGTTGGACTTGACGAATTTCGCCACCGTCCAGGCGAAGAGAAGATCAGCCCGTTCATCCTCGGTGGGCGCGCGGTGGGTCACGACCCTGAGTTGTTCCTCGTCCAGCAGTTCAGTATCACGACTTTGCACCAGCAAGCCACCGGACACCCGTTTGTAATCCTGCATGGTGCCGTCGTCTGCCGATGCCGATAGCGGCACCAGGACCCGAATATTTTGCTTTGTGGCGAGGGCAAGTTTCGCCCCATCGGTGATGTCAGGCGCAACAATCACTTCCACGAACTGCTGCTGGATAATTTCCGTAGCAAGGGATTCATCCAGTTGTCGGTTGAAGGCAAGGATGCCGCCAAATGCCGATGCCGGGTCAGTAGATAATGCTAATTGATAAGCCTCCTGAAGCGTCTCGGCGACGGCAACGCCGCAGGGGTTCTCATGTTTCACAATCACGCAGGCGGGGGCATCAAAGCTCTGCACACAGGCAAGGGCGGCATCTGTATCCGCCACATTGTTGAAGGACATCTCCTTGCCTTGCAACTGCTCGGCATGAGACACGGACATGCCATGCACACCTGGCTCGGTATAAAAAGCCGCCGTTTGATGTGGATTCTCGCCATATCGCAGTATCTGCTTTTGTTGGAATTGCAGTGTCAGGTGCGGTGGATATGCACGCCCTTCACCCTTGGCGCGACCATATCCCGACAGATAGTTGGCGATAGCCGCATCATAACGGGCGACCCGCTCAAACGCCTTGACCGCCAGTCGGAATCTCGTCTCAACACTCACTCGCCCAGCATTTTGTTTCAACTCGGTAGCAACCATCTCATAATCATCACCGTCCACCAGGACGCAGACGCAGTCGTAATTTTTGGCGGCGGAGCGCAACATGGCGGGGCCACCTATATCAATATGCTCCAGGGCAGCCGCAAGATTCTCCGGGTCCCTGCTCACTGTAGATTCAAAGGGATAAAGATTTATCACCAACAGGTCTATTGAAACAATGCCCTGAGCTGCCATGACCGCAGCGTCCTTGCCTGAATATTCGCCGGCTTCTGATACCTGCCGCCTGCCCAGCAAGCCGCCGTGCACTTTGGGATGCAGGGTCTTCACCCTGCCGTCCATCATTTCCGGGAAGCCTGTGTAGTCGGCAAGATCCATCACCTTCAACCCGTTTTCTTCAAGCAATTTGCGAGTGCCACCGGTTGACATCAACTGGATATCCAGCTCAGTCAGGGTCTGAGCGAAGGGCAGAATGCCAGATTTGTCGAAGACGCTGAGCAACGCTCTTTTCACCGGCATGGAAGTCACGGGCGGCTCGGGGGCGATGCACGGCGGGACAGGCTCAGTGCTGTGGATTTGGCGAGGGTCACAAGAGCCGATGCTTTCTCAACTTTCTTCGGAGGGTGCCACGGTTCAAGCCAAGTATTTCTGCCGTCTGACTCTGATTGTTGTTGGTGAAGTTCAGGACACATTCAATGAGCGGGGCTTCCACCTCAGACATCACCATGTCATATAAACCATTCACCTCATGCCCGTCCATGGTGTTGAGATAATCCGCGACCGAACGTTGCACGGATTCAACAATCGTTTTTTTGGTCATCAATCGGCGCCAGGGTCAGCGTGAAATCGGAGGGGCATGATACCAGCAATCCGGGCGGAAATGACATGCTTGCACAATGCTCTCACAGGGATGGCCTGGCAACGAAGACGGTAGCATGACGATAGCGGCAGCGGTGTCATGGTGATGATAGTGCGCCTTGTCACTAGGACAATTGCGACAGCACAAACTCGGCGGCAAGGTTGTAGCCCAGAGCACCAAGTCCGGTGACACAACCAGTTGCTATGTCAGAAAGACAAGAATGCTTCCTGAATTCTTCACGACTAAAGACATTTGACAGATGCACCTCAACAAAGGGGATGGACACACTCAGAAAGGCATCCCGTAGGGCGATGCTGGTGTGGGTGAAGGCACCCGGGTTGATGATGATGTAACTCACCTGATCCCGTTTCGCTACATGAATCTGGTCAATCAATTCATGTTCCGCATTGCTCTGATAACAGACCACCTCATTGCCACTGGCGTTGATCTGGGCAAGCAGACTGTCGTTGATGGTAGCCAGGGTGTCCGTGCCGTAGATGTCCGGTTCCCGAGTGCCGAGCAAATTCAGATTTGGCCCATGCAGTACCATGATCTTCGCCATACTTGTCTCCCTGGTGACAGTCGCTATTCTTCCAGCGTGATGGTTCTTGTCCGGGGCGGATAACAATAGCCCGACTCGGCACAACCCTGATAGCTCAGTTGCAATTCACCTGCCGTCAATTCAGCAGATACTTCAGAAGATCGTAATTCAGAAGCTCGTAATTCAGCAAGAGCGGAGGCTTCCACCAGACCTTCTACCAGACCTTCCAACACCTGTACCTCACCAAACACCTCATCAACACGATCCTGTCCCGGCGGCAACTGAATGGCGATTTCTTGATGTTCCCGCATCAAACTTATCTTGTTCCGATAGAGATAATAGCCTGGTCTTATCTGCCACAAGAGTTTGAGACCCGCGCCCTCGGGAAAATGCTCAAAGTGGAAAGCCTGATCCACCGGCAGCACCTCATGCCTAGTGCGTCCCATGAACTGCTCAGTGGCAGGCTGGAGTAGTCTGATGATGTCGCTGGGAGGCTGCTGCGCCGCCGCGCGCATAGTCATTGCTAGCGTTGCAACCGTTAGCGTCACAACTACTAGCGTCACAACCGCTAGCGTCACAAGATGGCTGAAATACACCCTGATGATGTGCGTCATATCTGGTCCCTAGTTGATATGTTATTGATAAAACTCAACATAGAATCTGACTTTGCCAAGTGGTTTAATCTCATGGAATATTTTAGGCTCTACCAGACCGAAATTATTTTTGTCGAGAATGACTACTTCCCTTTCTGGTTCATTGATAGTGTATTGTAACCTTCCTTGAAGAATGACAATTTTCCCCCATACGCCTTCTTTGATTTGATGGGCTTTAAGCAATCCATTGAGCACACTTGACTCATCAAATTCAGGTGTCCTTTTATATGCTGATAGATTCTCTGGAAGTGTTTTCATTTTTCTTTATATTTTTAACATACTACTCTTTTTTGACCACCATAATGAAATATCAGATACCTGACATCCTGGTTCTCGCTATGTTGATATCGCTTGCCGGTTGCGTGTCCAGCACCAGTCAGCCATCCATCGCCACCTTGCTGGCTGCGGCGCAGATTGATTTTGAGGAAAACCGACTCACCACGCCTGCCGGGCGAAACGCCTACCAGAAATACCAACAGATACTCAGCCTTGACGCAGCCAACAAAGAGGCTACCTTGGGCATTAACACCATCGTTGAACAATATCTGTCCTGGGCGATCGCCAACCTGGACAAGGGTAGGTCTGCCAGAGCCTCCCGGCACCTTGATAAAGCCAGAGCCATTGACGCCACCCACCCGAACATTCGGCCCGTCACCGCGCTCATCAACAAGGCAAGGTCGCGCACCACCACCGTCTATCGCCTGGATGCTACCGCCGTGGTACAGCGACAGGCGAGCAAGATTGACTTCCCTGGCATCAGTGCCGATATTCTTGACAAGCATGCCTTTGTTACCATCCGTGCCATTGATGATGCCACCGGCAGATGGCTTTATCGGGAATTGAACCGCTACACAGAGGTCCGCATTGAAGCCATGTTTGAGAAAAATCGGCAACCGTCTATCTCTTTGATGAACCCTTGATAATAAATCCGAGCGCAATAAAAATGACAGAACCAAGTCAATAGTTCATGCTTCACCATTCACCTTTCGTCACCCATACTTTCATCGCCCCTAAGAGCCGAGGTTTATCGTGAAGCGCATTACTGAAATGAAAAACAAAATGCTCAATCATGCCGCCGATTCATTCCGCATTGCCACCCTAGGCAGAGCCTTTGGTAGAGGCACGGCTGTCTTCTTGGGTGTGCTCCTGCTGATTATTGCCGGGCTGGGGTTCTATTGGGACTCTGAGCCTGAGCTGTTTGATGTTGATGCCCAAGACATTACTGGCAGCACCACCATCAGGACCCTGATTACCATGACCGATACCCTGTTGAATAAAAGAGGCGGATATCTGACTAACGACATCACGCCGCCAGGCATATTGATGGACAATATCCCTAACTGGGAATTTGGTGTCACGGTGCAGATTCGTGACATGACCCGGACCCTGCGGAATAATTTGAGCCGCTCTCAATCTCAATCCACCGAAGACTCGGACCTGGTAAAGGCAGAGAACCAATTTTATTTTGATAATGACTCCTGGATGCTGCCAGAAACCGAATCAGAATATAATAAGGGTAGGGTCGCACTTAGGGCTTACCTGGTACGGCTGGAAGATAGCAAACAGCAGTCTGCTCAATTCTACGCCCGGGCGGACAATCTGCAGATTTGGCTCGCAGAGGTAGAGACGCGCATCGGCAGTTTATCGCAACGACTCAGTGCCAGCGTCGGGAAAAGGCAACTTGACACATCGCTCGCTGGCGACGAGGCGGCAACTCAATCAACCCGGGTAGAACCAGAGCAACGGGTAAAAACACCCTGGGCTGAACTGGATGATGTGTTTTACGAGGCAAGGGGAACGACCTGGGCATTGATTCATCTGCTTCGCGCTATAGAAGTTGATTTCCGTGAAGTCTTGCAGAAGAAAAACGCCCTGATCAGTTTGCGGCAGATCATCCGGGAACTGGAACCCTCTCAGGACACTGTCTGGAGTCCGATGATACTGAACGGCAGCGGCCTGGGCCTTCTTGCCAACCATTCGCTGGTTATGGGTTCCCATATCTCCAGAGCCAATGCGGCAATTGCCGATCTGCGTCGGTTACTGGAAGACGGCTAGCTCAGGCGGGAAGATACTGGGCTCAGAAGACTGGGCTCAGAAGACTGGGCTCAGAAGAGATTGGGTTCAATAATGGCACGGATTTTTGTACCCTTAAACCTGCTTGAGCCTGGTTGGCAAGCAGAGCAGATTGACAAATCAATCGGGGCTATCATTTTTTTAGATACAAGTCTTATACAGCCAGGGTAGCCGTGAACCCTCAATTCAATCGGAATCAATGATGAATAGCATGACGCAATTGCCGCCACTGATGGGCGTGTTTGGCCTCCTTTGTGCCGTCCTTATCTACTTCCTGATGATTCGACATTCTGAAGGTGAAGAAAAAATCAGAAAACTTGCCCGCGCCATTCACGCTGGCGCCATGGTATTCCTGTACCGGGAATATCTGATGTTGGCGATTTTTGCTGTGCTCCTCTTCCTGCTCATCCTCTTCTCACCACTCGGCTGGCACACTGCCTTGTCCTTTGCCGTGGGGGCACTGTCCTCTGCCGCCGCCGGTTATCTGGGTATGTTTGCTGCCACCAAAGCCAATGTACGGACTACCGCCGCCGCGCAATCCACGGGAGCGGCCGGTGCTCTGACCGTCGCCTTCTATGGCGGCTCTATCATGGGTCTGTGTGTCGCCTCCCTCGGGCTCATCGGACTCGGCTCCCTCTACTGGTATTTCGGCGGTGACCCGGCGACCGTCCACGCCATCCACGGCTTCGGTATGGGTGCTTCTAGTGTGGCTCTCTTCTCTCGTGTTGGCGGTGGCATCTTTACCAAAAGCGCCGATGTTGGTGCTGACCTGGTGGGTAAAATTGAAGCGGGCATCCCCGAAGACGACCCGCGCAATCCTGGCGTCATCGCCGACAATGTCGGCGACAATGTCGGCGATATTGCCGGTATGGGGTCTGATATTTTTGAGTCCTACTGCGGCTCCATCATCGCCACCATAGCCATTGCCTCCACCCTCGCCATGAACGCCGAGTACGGCGTCACCATTCTGGCACCAGAGACCGGCAAGGCGGCACTGATGGCACTGCCGCTGATGCTGGCATCCCTGGGTCTGGTCTGCTCAATTTTCGGTATCATCCTGGTGAATCTGCTCTCCGGTATGGGGGCGGAAAGGGCATTGGAACTCGGACACCAGGCATCTGCCCTGCTACTCATTGTCGGTGCATACCTGTTGACCGACTATCTGGGCATCTCCAGAGAAGTCTGGTACTCGGTCATCACCGGTACCGCAGGCGGCATCCTGATCGGGCTGGTGACCTCCTACTACACATCAAAATCACCAGTGGTGAAGATCGCGGAAGCCGGTCAGACTGGTACTGCCACCGTGATGATTACGGGTCTGGCGGTGGGTATGCAGTCGGTAGTCATTCCCGTTATTGCGATCAGCGCCATCATCTACACATCCACCTGGTTGACGGGGCTCTATGGTGTCGGCATAGCCGCAGTCGGTATGCTGGCAACTGTGGGTATGACCATGGCACTTGATGCCTATGGTCCCGTCGCTGACAACGCCGGCGGTATAGCAGCCATGGGCGGACTGGACGAAGAGGTGCGGAAAATCACCGATGAGTTGGATGAAGTCGGCAACACCACCGCCGCCATCGGCAAGGGTTTTGCCATTGGCGCGGCGGCACTGGCGGCGCTTGCCATCATCGCGGCTTTTGTCGAAACCATGCGCGTCAAGCAGACGGACTTCACCCTGGAGATTACCGATCCGGTAGTCCTGACCGGCATCTTCATCGGTGGGACTCTGCCCTTCCTGATCGCTTCTATCACCATGACCTCAGTGGGCGATGCGGCGATGAAAATGATTGAGGAAATACGCCGCCAGTTCCGGGAAATCAGCGGCTTGATGGAAGGCACCGCCGAACCGGACTATGCCAGGTGTATTGACATAGCGACCCAGGCAGCCTTGAAGAAGATGATCCTGCCGGGTCTTATCGCCGTGGCTATGCCGCCTTTGGTCGGCTTTACCCTGGGCGCGGAAAGTCTCGGCGGTATGCTGACCGGCGCGCTCCTGGGCTGTGTGCTGATGGCACTGATGATGGCGAATTCCGGCGGTGCCTGGGATAACGCGAAGAAATATGTTGAAGGGGGCAAACTCGGCGGCAAGGGCTCCGAGACGCATGCCGCCCTGGTGGTGGGCGACACGGTAGGCGATCCTTTCAAGGATACCTCAGGACCCTCAATGAACATTCTCATCAATGTGATGGCGATTGTCAGCCTGGTGATTGCGCCGCTTCTGTGATTTTGATGTCTTCTTTTTATTAAAGATTAAAGGTCGGTAGTTTCTTGGGTACGCTTTTTTGTTTCAGGCGGACATAGCGGGGCAACCCCTGGTGGTAGGGCGGGTAATCCTCGCCCTGAATCAGGGGTTCAAGATACCGTCTTGCTTTAGCCGTGATACCAAAGCCATCTCTGCTAATAAAATCACGCGGCAGCTGCTTCTCTATATTTGCCACCCTGGATAATGACACCTCGCCAATCTTCCATTGATAAGGCGCATCCCGTTCACGAATGATCACCGGCATGACTGCATCCTTGCCTGCCAGCACAAACTCAACGGCAGCCCTGCCCATCGCGTAAGCCTGTTCAACATCCGTGGCTGAGGCGATATGTCGGGCGGCGCGTTGCAGGTAGTCCGCCACTGACCAGTGACACTTGTATCCCTGGGTACGCCTGATCATAGCCGCCAGGTTCGGTGCCAGACCGCCTAACTGGGTATGCCCGAACGCATCCTTCTCAGACGCAACATTCGCGGCATCATTTACAACAGCATTGACAACATCATTTGCAGCGCCGAGAAATACGCCATCTGCATATTGTGCACCCTCGGAAGCCACTACGACACAATAGCCAACCCGGTCCACTGTTCTCTTGACCCTGACGAGAAATTTCTCCTGCTCAAATGCAATTTCCGGGAAGAGAATGATATGCGGCGGGGAGGTTGGCGACTGTCTGGCAAGCCCGGCAGCAGCAGCAATCCATCCTGCATGTCTTCCCATCACCTCAAGGATGAAGACCTTCGTAGAGGATGCCGCCATGGATGCTACATCAAGTCCGGCTTCCATCGTTGACACGGCGACATATTTCGCCACCGAGCCAAAGCCAGGACAGCTGTCCGTCAGCGGCAGATCATTGTCAACTGTCTTGGGAATACCGATACAGGTGATGGGGTATCCCAGTTTGCGGGAGACTATGGAAACCTTGTTGGCTGTGTCCTGGGAATCGCCGCCGCCGTTATAGAGAAAGGCAGTGATGTCATGGGCTTTGAAAACCTCTATTAGTCGCCGATACTCCGTTTCGTTTCCCGCGGCTGAGGACAACTTGTAACGGCAGGAGCCAAAGGCACCACCCGGCGTATGTCTGAGTGCCGCAATTGCCCGGGGGGATTCCTTTGATGTATCAAGCAGTTCTTCCTTCAGGGCACCGATGATGCCGTTGCGCCCGGCAAGCACCTTGCCGAGGGACCTGGACTTCCTCACTGTCTCGATAACACCACAGGCGGTAGCGTTGATCACCGAGGTAACGCCGCCAGATTGTGCATAAAAAACATTTTTTGCCATGCTAGGCTCCTCGCTACTGTTTTTTACGCGCCCGACTCAAACGCTTTACTCAAATGCCCTGCTCACAGATCCCTGACCGTTTCCTCAATCAACCAGTCAACCACCTGCTTCAGTGCCGCATCATGCGCCACACCCTGGTCAATAGCCTGCTGATACTGGTGAAGTTGATGATGGGCACTGGTCCCTGACGCAGTTATCTGCTTCAAATTGTGAATTTCATCCAGGCAGCCGAGATAGTCTGCGTCCTCTTCAATAAACTCAATAATCTCATCCAGAAGTTCCCGGTAAGGGACGACTACACCCTTCGCGAAGTCAATCAGTCCCTCATCATAGGAGTAGCGCATGGCACGCCATCTGTTTTCGTTGATTAACATATTGGCATAGACGCGCCACCGCTGGTTTTTCACTCTGGTGCGATACAACATGCGGAGCAGACACACGGTCAGCGCCACCAGACTCACCGCATGTTCCAGATTAGTGATCACATCCATGATTCTAGTTTCCAGGGTCGGGAAACGCGTACTGGGACGAAGGTCCCACCAAATCATGCTGGCATCCTCAATCATCCCGGCTTCAACCAACACCCCCACATGCCTTTCATATTCGGCAAAACTGGAGAACTGTTCAGGGATACCGGTCCTCGGGAGAGCGTCAAACACTGTCAAGCGATATGACTTCAAACCAGTGTCTTCCCCTGCCCAGAAGGGTGATGAACAGGACAGTGCTAGCAGATGCGGCAAGAAGTAGCTGAGCTGGTTCATCAAATCAATTCGCAGTTCATTATCTTCAATGCCGACATGAACATGCGTGCCACAAATCAGCAGTCGCCTTGCCGTCGCTTGCATTTCCGCCGTCAGGGCAGAGTATCTTTCCCGTTCGGTCAGTTTTTGTTGCGCCCAGCTGGCGAAGGGATGGGTGGACACGGCGAGGGGCGCAAAGCCGAACCGCTGACTGACTTCCGCTATCACGCCGCGCAGACGTTTTATTTCCCGCCGGACATCAGCAACCGACTGGCACACAGGAGTACCGACTTCAATCTGCGCCCGCATCAACTCTGGGCTGACCTGGTCGCCAAGTAGGCGCACACATTCATCCATCAGCTCGCGTGGGGGGTCGGCGACCAGATCGCGCGAGTTGGTATCAACCAGCAGGTATTCTTCTTCTACGCCCAATGTTAGGGCAGGTTCCACAAGATGCATTATGATTAGACCTGGATTAGATAACCGATGATATATCAAAATGATCAATACTCAGCCAGATATTCTACACCTCCAGGCACCAGACCTGGAAAGGCTCGGCGAAGACCATGTTGAGTTCCTCTCCATCCTCAAACAACCGACATGGATCACCATTGAAGGTGTGGACAACTCAAGGAGCCGCGCCATTGTCACCCTTCTCCATGGTAATGAACCCTCAGGATTGAAGGCAATCCATCAACTACTTGTCAACGACTTCCGCCAAGGCAGGCGTCCCGCAACCCGGCTGGGCATTCTCGTTGCGGCGGTGGATGCCGCACTGGCGCCGCCGGTGCTTTCTCATCGCTATCTGCCGCACGAACATGATCTTAACCGCTGCTTTAGCGAAAACTCACAAGTAGCAGAGGGTCAGCGGCGGCTGACGCAAAACATCCTGCAACTGCTACACGAATTTCAGCCAGAAGCCGTTATTGACACACACAACACTTCTTCCCACAGCCAGCCGTTTTGCGTTGCCGTCCAGGATACCGAAAGCATTAAAAGGCTGGCTTCCTTTTTCGCACCGACTCTGGCGATTCTTGATCAGAAACTTGGAACTCTGATGGAGCATACAAGAGATGACATGCTCATCGTCACGGTGGAATTTGGCAGTTTGATGGACCCGAATGCCGATGCCCTGGCATATCAGACCCTCCGGCAGTTCGTCCAGGCAAGTCAATTGTCTGATCTTGCCAAGGACGAACTCCACTGTCTGATTCACCCGCTACGGCTGGAAACACAAAGACAGTTGAAAGTTGCCTATTCAAGTTCCGTGAACCATGCCGCCGACCTCACGATGATTAACACCCTTGATCGTTTGAATTTCCAGCCACTGGAAGCAGGAATCACCCTAGGCTGGTTTAAGCAGGGGGCGGAACACCGGCATCTAGTAGCCAGGACGGCATCTGGCATGGATAGGTTTGATGCCTGTTTTAGCCAGGCAAATGGCATTCTGAAGACCCGCATACCCATGACCATATTTATGGCGACCACGGATTCAACGGTTGCCAACAATGATTGCCTGCTTTACTTCATGCCGGCATCAAGCACTGCATAACAGCAACTTAAATTCATTTCGGCTCCGGCGACCATTTTTCAACCAGGGGTATCCGTCTGCCTGTACCGAAGGCAACTCTGGACACCTTGGTACCCGGGCAGGTCTGGCGTCTTTTGTATTCCATCTTCCCTATGAGGCTGACGATTCTGTTGTAGTCCGAGTGGGCCGCCGATGACTCTAGCCAGGTAACAAGTTGCTGTTCGTTGCCTGATATTTTCTGCTGTGCCCGGGTCATATCCCTAACCCAACCGATGAACTGCGCAAACTGGGTGACATAGTCCTCAACATAAGCCATCACAATCGGGTCAAGGAGGGCATAGGGCAACAGGCTTTGTTCATCCGTCTGCCCCAGGAGCAGTTCCGCCGAGGGCGGCTTCTGCCAGATATTTACTGGCACCCTGGGATCTGATGCGGCGATATCCAGCACCTGAAACTTATAGATGTCCTTTATCGGGGCGTAGGAAAAACTCATATCAAAATGAGTGAAATAACCGCAACCAGATTCCGTTTTGTTGCCTGTTGACAGGGGCATGGCACCATAGGCATTGCTGAAGTACATCAAGTACAAGTCTCGCAACCTTGCCTGTATATTTTCATCGGCGACCTGATTGTAGCCCGCCATTGCCAGCTTCTGAGTCACCAGATTTTCTGAGTCCGGCTGCCCCTGATACCCTGCCCCCAACAACTGCACCAGTGACTCATGCTCAACAGGCACCTCATAATCCCAGCAGCCCAGATTGTCATGCAGTTGCCGTGCATCCACCGTTGATTCTTCACTGGTATATATTGAGGGCATTCTAACGGCATGTACATGCCGGGCACCTAGGGCGTCACAGGCAAGTTTGCAGACCACCGCACTATCAACACCACCACTGGAGGCAAGCACCAGGTCCCTGAACCCCGACTTGATGGCATAGTCTTTAAGTCCCAATATCAGCAGATCTACCAGTGGGACCTGCTTGTCAGAAAGTTGCGGATTGAGCTCTTGTCCCCTGAGTATCCAGGGAAATTCCGAGAGGTTTTTTTCGGGCGTCCGTTTATCAAAAACCGCATCAAGTTCAACCAGATCGCAAGTATCCTCAAAAATTGTTTCGCTGAGATACACAAGACGATTGCCGCTCGCCACAAAACTCTGCCCATCAAACACCAACTCATCCTGGCCGCCACACTGATTCACATAGATCACCGTGAGTCCGCCTTCCGTTGCCGCCGCCATTGCCGACAATCGCTGTAAACATTTGTGCTGAACAAAGGGAGAGCTGTTCAGGGAAATAAGTAATTCCACCCCCATCGCCCGATATTGTTCAAGCGGGTTGTCGGCATAGTTGTAGTCATCGGAAGCCTTGTCGTTCCACAGGTCTTCGCAGATGGCAAGACCGACTTTTTTACCCGCCAGATCAAAACTGGTGGTTGTGGTCCCCGGTTCAAAATATCGCAACTCATCAAACACATCATAAAAGGGCAAAAGTTGTTTCTGATAAGTACAAAGCACTTCGCCACGATGCAACACGGCTGCCATGTTGCGGAAGGGTTTGCCAAGATGCGGGTTAGGGTCAATATACCCCACTACTATATGTAGCCCGTCATGACAGTCTGCCGATAGCGTCTGCAACTCCTGCAAGACCTGTAGATTACGGTCAATAAAATCAGAGTTATACATGAGGTCCTGGCTCAGGTAACCCGGGATGCTGAGCTCAGGAAAGACCACCAGATCCGAGTCTGAAGCATCCGCCTGTTGAATTCCCCAGATGATTCTCGCCTGGTTACCGATGAAGTCACCTGGGGTCGTGTTGATTTGAGCGATACTGACTCGCATAGATTTCACGCCTTAGCTTTTAATGAAAGTTTTACACCCTCTGAGCGGCAGGTCGGGTCAGATATAGCAGATAGGTTGTGACCAGCACCATCAAGGTTCCAAGTAGTTGATGCAGGCTACCCAAGACAACCGGCACATAAAAGATGAGCGTCAGCACACCCAAAATAAATTGCACCAGGGTAATCGCCAGCAGGCTAAGACCTGGCTTGACCAGCGCCCCCAGCCTCATCGCCCAGAAGGCAAGCCAGAGAACCGTCACAACGAGCACCGCCCCCAACCAGCGATGTATAAACTGAATCATGACGCCGTTCTCAACAAAATTCATCCAACTGGGCGTCATCATCAGGGCAGCATCCGCCAGCCATTGACCCTGCATGAGCGGATAGGTGTTGAATCCATGCCCGGCTTTCAACCCTGCGGCAAAAGCCCCGACAATAATTTGCAGCATCAGGAGAGCTGCCAGCATCACGACCAACTGGGGAAAATGCTCCGATATGCGAACCCTTTGTTTGGCAAGTCCTCCTATATCAAAGATTAACCATAAAAGATAAACCATGATGCACAGGGCAAGCAGGAGGTGTAACGCCAGCCGATAATGGCTCACCTCTGGCACATCAACCAAGCCACTCTTGACCATATACCAGCCAGCCAATCCCTGAATGCCCCCCAGAGCAAAAACTAACCACAACCTCGGCACCCAGCGTCGCTCAATTCGACCCATGGCAAGCAATATCGCAAAAGGGACAAGGAAAATAACCCCCAGGATTCGGCCGAGTAGCCTGTGCCCATACTCCCAGTAGAAGATAGACTTAAATGCCTCAAGGCTCATCCCCTGATTGAGCTTCTGATACTCAGGATATTGCTGGTAGGCTTCAAAAGCGTCTTGCCAGTCTGCATCTCCAAGAGGCGGCATGACACCCATCACCGGTTGCCAGTCCACCATTGACAAGCCACTTTGTGTCAGACGGGTAATTCCACCGACAACAATCATCAGATAGACCGTCGCGCAGACTATGACAAGCCAATTTACCAGTATCCGATTGCGTGATGTCATCCAAGGCTCCCAGTCCGACGGAGAGGATCAATAAAACCTCCCAGCATGCTTTATACCCCGAGCATTATTGAGACGCTTTTAATAACAAGCAGTTTATAGCAAGCAGTGTCTGGTATTCAGCAGGCTAGGCGCCCAGCAACCCTGGCATCAAGTTGCCCTGTATTTTGCTGATATTCTTGAGTAAACTTGTTAATCAATGTTGCAATTTTTTAACAAATCCAACCAGGTGCTCGCTCATTTTTCAGCAAGGAATTGTTGCGAGTGCTTAACATGGAAACGGACAATGTAGCATGATTGAACAGAATAAAATTACTCAGGGAGATGCTTTTGAATTGTTACCGCAAGTCAAAAACAGCAGCATTGATCTAATTATTTGCGATGGTCCATACGGAATCACAACAAACGAATGGGACCGAGTCAGTTCTATTCAAGAATTCAATTTTCATTTATTAAAAATTCTCTCAAGAAAATTGAAAGACGGCGGCGCCCTGTATTTGTTTGGCAAACAAGACTGCATTGATTTTATTGATTACCGACCCTACCTGAATCTTAAATCAAAAATCATTTGGTATCAGCCTAGCAGACTCGCTCAAGGGCGAATCAGTTATACCAATAACTATGATGTAATTTGCTACTTTGTTAAAGGCTGCAAACCGAAAACATTTAATTTGGATGCAATCAGGGTGCCACAACTCGTCGAACTTGAGCATCGGTTAAGATGCGAAAATGTACCATCTGTCACCAGCGGTAAATTTAACAAAACAAAATTTAATGACAAAGGGAAAAATCCAGGTGATGTTTGGGGAGATATAAAACAACTAACTTATAAATCGAAAGAGTTAGTCAGCAGGGAAACACTTAATACAATTCAAAAACCGGAAAAACTTTTTGAAAGAATCATACTAGCAAGTTCAAACAAAGATGATCTGGTCTTGGATCCGTTCAGCGGAGTTGGTACAACCCCAGTCGTGTGTAAAAAGAATGAAAGAAATTTCATTTGTTTTGAGAAAAATCCTCAGTTTGTAAAATGGGGATACGAAAGAATAATTCAATTGGAAAAAACTGAATTGATGCCGCGGGGATTATTTTCACATGGCTAAGAAAATTTATAGCAAAATAATAGCATTGGTTCTTCATGAATTAATTACCGCTAAAAGAGATTCAGACGCGCAGGCCCGTGGAAAACCAGGTATAAAAAACGCAATACTTCAGCGCTGTCCCCGAGACCGCCTGGTACTTCCACATCGGCGGCTACCAACCCGCGCAAAAATGAATTGAAGACCGCAAGGGCAGATGCCTCACCCTCAACGACATCCGCTAGTATAAACAACCATCATCGCCCTAACCGAACAGGGCGACTGATGGAGACGGAGGGGCAATGCTGTTGGCTTAGGCATTAGAGAGCAGGAGTAGCAAGATCCTGCTTGCCGAGCATGTTTTTCAGCACAAAATGCAGGATGCCACCACTGGCAAAGTAGAGAAATTCATTGGGCGTATCAATACGAATATCAACCGTGAATTCTTTTTTGCCACCATCATCATCTACCGCCTGGACGGTCGTCTGCTGCTGCTCTGCGCCAACTGCCTCAATGCTGAAACATTCGCGCCCAGTCAAACCAAGCGATTCTGCGGATTCACCCGGCAGGAATTGTAACGGGAGGATACCCATACCGATCAGGTTTGATCTATGAATGCGCTCGTAACCTACCGCGATAACCGCGCGCACTCCAAGCAGGGAAGGAGCCTTCGCTGCCCAGTCCCGTGACGACCCGGTACCGTATTCCGCGCCTGCAATAATAATTAGCGGGACGCCTTCGTCGCGATATTTTTCCGCCGAGGCAAAGACGGACATCGTCTCACCTGTTGGCAAGTGTTGCGTCCAACCACCTTCTGTACCGGGGGCAAGTTGGTTGCGAAAACGCACATTTGCGAAGGTGCCGCGCATCATCACCTCATGATTGCCCCGTCTTGAACCGTAAGAATTGAAGTCCCTTGGTTGGATCTGATGACTCTCCAGATATTTGCCGGCGGGGCTTTCTCCATCAATGCTACCAGCGGGGGAAATATGGTCAGTAGTGATGCTGTCGCCCGCTTTAATCAGGCAACGAGCATTGGGAATTGCCTCAACCTGATTGGGCGCTCCGATGTGCTGATCAAAAGAGTCAACAAGGGTGTCAAAAAAACCTGGTTTCTTAACATAGGTGGATAGGGGCCAATCAAATTGGGTTGAATCTGTAACTTCAAGCTCGTTCCACATTTGATTGCCATTATAAACATCGGCATATTTTTCCCGAAACATCTCTGGTCTAAGATGCTGGTTGATGATTGCCTCAATGTCCTCAGTAACTGGCCAGATGTCAGCAAGCATGATCGGATTGCCTGCCTGGTCTTCGCCAAACGAATCCTGGGTAAGGTCAAAATCCATCGTGCCTGCGAGAGCGTAGGCGACAACCAGGGGCGGAGAGGCAAGATAGTTAGCGCGTACCAGGGGATGAATGCGTCCTTCAAAGTTTCGATTCCCGGACAGGACGGATGTAACCAACAGATCATTCTTTTCAATATTCTGTTCTATCTCTTCGGCGAGGGGTCCTGAATTACCGATACAGGTGGTGCAGCCATAACCCACCAGATAAAAACCGAGTTGTTCCAGATCTACCATCAACCCTGCCTTGCTGAGATAATCGGTGACGGTCTTGGAACCGGGGGCGAGGCTGGTTTTAACCCAGGGTTTGGTAGTGAGTCCTTTTTCATGTGCTTTCCTGGCGAGCAATCCAGCGGCCACCAATACCGCAGGATTTGAAGTGTTAGTACAACTTGTGATGGCAGCGATGACGATCGCCCCGTCTTGTAATTCATTGCCCGACTGCTCAGATGGCTGAGTACTGCCCTTGCGCTTGTCAAGATCCGACATCTTAAGTGCCCGGAACTCAGCCAATGTATTTTGGAAGGACGCCTTGGCGTTGGGCAGCAGGATACGGTCCTGAGGGCGTTTTGGTCCCGATATGCAGGGCATCACAGCGCCGAGATCAAGGGACATATCGGTTGAATACATGGCTTTTTTTCCGGTGCCGTCGTGCCACATGCCCATGGCTTTCATGTAGGTTTCAATCAGTTCCAGTTGCGCCTCTTCCCGTCCAGTGAGTCGCAGATAGTCAATGGTTTTTTCATCCATCGGGAAGATACCGCAGGTTGCTCCATATTCCGGTGCCATGTTGGCAATGGTCGCCCGGTCAGCGAGAGACATGGCCTGCAAGCCCGAACCCCAGAACTCGACAAATTTGCCCACCACACCTTGTTGCCGTAGCATTTGTGTCACCGTCAACACCAGGTCGGTTGCCGTTGTGCCTTCCCTGAGCTTTCCAGTGAATTCAAATCCGACTACCTGGGGTATCAGCATACTAATGGGCTGACCCAGCATGGCGGCTTCTGCTTCAATGCCGCCGACTCCCCAGCCGAGCACGCCTAGACCATTGATCATTGTCGTGTGTGAATCAGTGCCGACCAGTGTGTCCGGGTAAGCGACTGTTTTGCCTTCCTGTTTGGAAACGAACACACCCCTGGCGAGGTATTCCAGATTCACCTGATGCACGATACCCGTGCCCGGCGGCACCACCTTAAAATTGTCAAAGGCTTCTTGCCCCCAACGCAGGAATTTGTAGCGCTCAATGTTCCTGCCGATTTCAATGTTGGTGTTTTCCTCCAGAGCACTGGCGCTACCGAAGGTATCCACCATCACGGAATGGTCAATCACTAGATCCACCGGCACCTGGGGATTGATTTTGCTGACATCGCCGCCAAGGTCGGCCATAGCGTTACGCATGGCTGCCAGATCAACGATGGCGGGGACACCGGTAAAATCCTGCAACAGGACTCTGGCCGGCACAAAAGCGATTTCAGTGTTCGGCTCGGCTTTAGGGTCCCAGTTCACCAATGCCTGAATGTCCGCATCGTCAACATGGGGCTGAGCCTGATGGCGCAGCAGATTTTCCAAGAGAATTTTTAAAGCATAAGGAAGCCGAGATACTGACTCAGCGCTGAGGTGATCAAATGGATAAATAGTATATTTTTGCTTCCGAACCGTGATGGATGAACTCATTATTTTATTCCCGTTGGGTTTGTGCAACATGCTACTCATTATAGCCTAAGGAGAAAGCCTGAGCACATAGGGGCAAGGGGGGCGTGACGATGACGGCTACCTATCTATGCGTCTTCTGCTATTTAACTGCTGTCTGGTGCTTGTATTGCCTCCAGTTTATCCTTCGCCACCTCCTGCATCAGTCCCTTGTACAAACACACACACATCAATAACAACACTATGGCGAATGGAAATCCGGTGAGTAGCGATGCGGCTTGTAACGAGGCGAGACCACCGCCGAGCAGTAACGCCAATGCAATCAGCCCTTCAAAGATACACCAGAAAACTCGCTGGATAATAGGTGCATCTGTTTTGCCGCCAGCGGTGATGGCATCAACCACCAGAGAGCCCGAGTCCATGGAAGATACAAAAAAGATAACAATCAGTAGGACGGCAAGGCCCGATGTCAGATCGCTGAACGGCAGGGTTTCCAGATATTTGAACAGTGCCAGCCCTATCTCGTTGTTAGCGACGGCAAGGCTGACACTTGTAGTACCTTCTGCCAGAATCTGTGTCAGCGCCGCACCACCGAAGGTGCTAAACCAAATCACCGCAACGATGGTGGGTGCCAGAATCGCAACGGCGATAAATTCCCGCACCGTTCTCCCGCGTGATATACGGGCGATGAACATGCCTACAAATGGTGACCAGGCGATGCCCCATGCCCAGTAGAAGGTTGACCAGCCATGGAGGAAATCCGTGTCTTCCCGATTGATCCAATTACTCAGCGCCGGGAAGTACCTCAGGTATTCCACAGTGTTGGTGGCGTAACTAGACAAGATGGCAAGAGTTGAGCCCGTGGTCAGGACGAAGAGGAGTAGCACGAATGCCATCACCATGTTGATTTCGCTGAGCCGTTTGATCCCTCTGTCCATACCCCTCAGAACAGAAATGAGCGCGACAACAGTGATTACCGTCACCACCAGAATCTGAACACCAATGCTGGGGGGTATGTCAAACAGATAGCTCAAGCCAGCGGTAATTTGCTTCGCGCCCAGACCAAGCGAAGTCGCCAGACCAAAGAGCGTGGCAAAAACAGCAAGAATATCAATCACATGGCCAGTCCAGCCCCAAATCCTTTCGCCGAGGATCGGATAGAAAGCCGAGCGAATGGACAGTGGCAAGCCGTGGTTATAAGAGGCTATCGCCAGGGACAAGCCAACGATGGAATAGATAGCCCAAGGATGCAGACCCCAGTGAAATATGCTGGCGGCAATGCCGATATGGACCGCCAACGGACCCTCAATCCCCAGGGGAGGAGTCATGGCGTGGGTCACCGGTTCAAGCACACCATAGAACATATAGCCAATGCCTATCCCGGCGGCAAACATCATGGCAAACCAACTGGCGTATGAATATTCTGGTAGAGCATTGGCGCCACCTATCCGCACTCTGCCCATAGGGGTCACCACCAGTAACAGGCACAGGGCGAGCAGCGTATTAGCAGTAATCATGAACATCCAATCAAACTGAGTGGTCGTCCAGATTCGAATCTTCAGAAAAATATCACCCGCCTCAATCGGGAAGGCAAGCGCTGGCACAATGAATATCAGGGTCAGTAAGGCGGCGATGAGAAAAACAGGATTGTGAACATCAAGCCCCAGGAGTTGGATATTATCCTGACCCAGTTTATAGGGGCTACGGTAAAAAGTGCTGGTCGACTTCACGCTGTCGGAATGGCTCAAAACGACCTCTGATTAATAAGGATCCAGAAACAATAAACTGGCAACTCTACTGATAAAACCTTGTGAATGGTAGTCTCCAGGCTAGTTTGACATCTGTAATTCGTGTTTAAAAAAGCCCTGATATTTCCCCCCGGTCATTGATATCAATGCTGTTCGCGGCAGGCTGCCTCGGCAATCCTGGCATGGTCATAATGTCGCCACAGACAACGACGACAAAACCGGCACCGGCGGCAAGCCGAACCTCCCGCACAGGCAGCAGATGATCCGTCGGTGCTCCTGTCAAATTCGGGTTGATGGAAAAACTGTATTGCGTCTTGGCAATGCAGACCGGGAAGTGCCCGTAACCCGTGTCCTGTAGCCGTCGAATTTCTCTGGTGATCTTCTTGTCGGCGATGATGTCACTGGCACCATAGATCCGGGTCGCAATGGTGTGAATCTTGTCCCATAGCGGCATCTCATCTGGATAGAGGGTGGTAAAATTCGCCTGCCCCTTGTTGATGACATCAAGGACTTCCCTCGCCAGGGTTTCAGCACCCAGGCCGCCGTCTTTCCAGTGAGTGGACTCCACCGCGGTCACGTCGCTTTCCTGACAGATTTCTTTGATTAAGGAGATTTCTGCCTCAGTATCAGTGGGGAAAGGATTGATAGCAACTATGACCGGTACCCCGAAGGATCTGACATTCTCAATATGTCGGTGGAGATTGATCGCACCCTTCCGCAGGGCATCAAGATCCTCGGTGGCGAGTTTGTCTTTATCGGCATTACCCTGCATTTTTAACGCCCGCACCGAGGCGACTAGCACCGCCACCTCTGGTTGTAAACCGGCAGAACGGCATTTGATGTTGAAGAATTTTTCCGCCCCCAGGTCAGCCCCAAATCCAGCTTCGGTCACTACATAATCACACAGTTTCAAGGCTGCTTTGGTGGCAATCACCGAGTTGCAACCATGGGCGATATTGGCAAAGGGTCCACCGTGGATAAATGCGGGATTGTGTTCAAGCGTCTGCACAAGATTCGGGGCGATGGCGTCCTTTAGCAGGGCAGCCATTGCCCCCGCGCCATTGATGTCCGCGGACCTGACTGGCTCCAGATGTGGTGTATAACCTACCACGATTTTCCTGAGGCGCGCTTTCAAGTCCTCAATGCCGGTGGTCAGACAAAAAATTGCCATCACTTCCGAGGCAACAGTAATATCAAACCCATCCTGCCTGGGGAAGCCGTTCCCGGGGCCACCCAAAGCACAGGTAATGTCCCGCAGCGATCTGTCATTCATGTCCAGTACCCGCTTCCAGGTAACTCGCCGGACATCTATTTGTTTGTCGTTACCCCAGTGAATGTGGTTATCAATCAATGCCGCCAGCAGATTATTCGCCGCGCCTATGGCATGGAAGTCTCCAGTGAAATGCAGATTGATGTCTTCCATCGGAATAACCTGGGCATAGCCACCACCCGCCGCGCCGCCCTTCATGCCGAAACAGGGCCCAAGGCTGGGCTCTCGCAAACACACCATGGTCTTTGCCCCGATGCGGTTTAAGCCATCGGCAAGTCCGACAGAAGTGGTAGTCTTCCCTTCTCCCGCCGGGGTCGGCGTGATAGCAGTGACCAGGATGAGTTTGCCGTCCTTCCGCCCAGACAGGCTATGTAGGTAATCCAGGTCAATCTTCGCTTTCGTTTTTCCATAGGCACTGACAGCAGTTGATGGGATATCCAACTTGTCTGCAATCTCGCCTATGGGTTTGATCTCGGCCTGTTGCGCTATCTGAATATCGCTCGGATGCTCTAGGCGCGCAGTGTCATTCATGGCTAGTCAACTTGTTCGTGTTAATAAACAGCGTACATTGTATAGAATCAAAAACAGAAACGAGCGGGTTAATAGTGGCGCGACCTGATAGTCGCGTGTCGCATTCATGTGTATTGGTGGGTTCTGGCAGGGCTACACTTTCTGCTCATCCGGGGCAGAGGAAAGTATCAAGCGGCTGGCGCAGTTGATCGGGGTACGGAAAAGATGAAAGAAACAACACAAGTGGTAGTCATTGGTGGCGGCGTTGTCGGCGTCAGCACCCTGTATCACCTCGCCAAGAAGGGCTGGGACGATGTCGTGCTGATGGAGAGAAGGGAACTGACCTCAGGCTCAACCTGGCACGCCGCTGGACTGCTACCTCTGTTCAACATGAGTTACTCAGTCGGCAAACTGCATCAATACTCCGTTGACTTCTACCACCAACTGGCGCAAGAAACGGGCAGAGACTTGGGCTTCAAGGTGGTATCAAACATTCGCCTGGCAAACTGTGAACACCGGATGGATGAATATCGGTACTACGCCGGGGTTGCCCGCACTGTCGGTGTAAGGATCAAATTTCTCACCCCGGGTGAGGTCAAGGAGATCTGGCCCCTGTGCAACATTGACGGGCTGGTCGGGGCGATACAACACCCTGATGATGGTTACATCCAGCCAGCAGACCTGACTCAAGCCCTCGCCCAGGGCGCCCGTAGCCGCGGGGCGAAGATTTACCGCAACACGGGGGTAATCGGCATAGAGCGAGACCGCAAGGGTTGGGTGGTCAAGACGGACAAGGGCAGGGTTCACTGCCAGCATCTTGTGTCCTGCACGGGGAATTTTGCCCGCCGGACAGGTGCCATGGTGGGTTTAGATGTCCCGGTCATTCCGGTAGAGCATCAGTACATAGTGACCGAGCCGCATCCAGAGATACTGGCAAGGAAGGAGCAAGGGTTACCTGAGCAAGGTGTGTTGAGGGAATCTGATGCTTCCTATTATGTGCGGGAGGAAGGCGGTGGCTTGATCCTGGGACCCTACGAGAAGGGCGCGCCCTGCTGTTATATTGATGGACCCAATGAGGCCTCAGAATATGAACTCTTCAATGGCGACCTTGATCGCCTGATGCCGCATGTAGAAGCCTGCATACATAGAGTCCCCGCCTTCGGTGAAGTTGGCATAAAGACCATCTACAACGGGGCGATTCCCTACACCCCGGACGGTAGCCCGATTATTGGTCCCGCGCCTGGCCTGACAAATTTCTGGCTCAATGAGGGGCACAGTTTTGGTATCACGGCGGCCGGCGGTGCTGGCTGGCAACTGGCGGAGTGGCTGGTAGATGGCGAGCCAACGATAGACATGATGGGTGTTGACCCAAGACGCTTTGGTCCCTACGCAGGTCGCGGCTATCTCAAGGAAAAAAACGAGGAAGCCTATGCCAAGGTCTTCACCATCCATTATCCTGATGAAGAACGCACCGCCGCCAGGCCCCTGAAGTGCGCTCCCTGCTACGACCGCATGAAACAACTGGGTGCCGTGTTTGGCCAGGTTTATGGCTGGGAAAGACCCAACTGGTTCGCCCCGGCTGACTATGCCTTGTCCCCGGAAGACCTGGATCAAGCTGACACCTTGCTGAACGAAAACTACTCTGCACCACAGGACGGGGGACCAATTCTTGAAAAAAATTCCTTCCGCCGCTCCAACTATTTTGATTTTGTGGGTCAGGAGTGTCGGCATGTCATGGAGCAGGTCGGCATCCTTGATATGTCGGCTTTTGCAAAATTTTCAGTCACCGGCAGAGGGTCGGCTGAATGGCTAAACCGTCTGGTAGCAAACAATATCCCCAAGACGACGGGACGTATTGCGCTGTGTCATCTGCTGTCCGGCAATGGCGGTGTGCGCTCAGAGTTCACCATCTACAAGAAGGCTGAAGAGGACTACTATCTGGTTTCCGCAGGGGCTTTTGAAAATCATGATTTTGATTATCTGTCCACTTATCTGAGGAGGCTTGCGCCTGATGATGGCAGCGTGACGCTACAAAGGATCACGACCCAGTTGGGCGTGTTGGTAGTCGCTGGTCCCAGGTCACGAGAGCTGTTGCAGAAGTTGACGGATACCGATATGTCCAATAGCAGTTTCAAATGGTTGACCGGCAAACCGATTAACCTGGGTTATGCCCAGGCAGACGCCATGAGGGTCAACTTTCTTGGGGAACTGGGTTGGGAACTGCATCATCCAATTGAAATGCAGAACTACATTTTTGATGCCTTGTTGCACGCTGGAGAGGAATTCAACATCAAACCCTTTGGCATCAGGGCAATGGACTCCATGCGACTTGAGAAATCCTACCGCCTGATTCCACGCGAGTTGTCCATAGAATATGCTGCGCTGGAGTCTGGACTGACGCGTTTCATCAAATTGGAAAAAAATGACTTTATTGGGCGGGAGTCACTGCTCAGGTGGCAGGCGGAGGGCTTCAATAATCAATTCGTCACCCTGGAAATTCATGATGTGACTGATGCCGATGCGCGCGGCTCGGAAGCCCTGCTCCTGGGTGATGAACTGGTTGGCAGGGTAACCTCCGGGGGATATGGATTCCGCACTGGCAAGTCTCTCGCCCTGGGCATGGTACGACCGGAACATGCTCAGCCGGGCGTCAACCTTGAAATTGAAATTCTCGGCGTCAGGCGGACTGCGACGGTCATTGAAGAATCCCCCTACGACCCGGAGAACATGGTGCTGCGGTCCTGAAGACGCCAGGCATGACCGACTGTGACAGCATTGACCAAGGACACCAAAAAAGACGCTTCTAAACCAGCGAAGAAATGCCCCTGGTGTCTGGGAGACGCGCTGTATGAAAGCTATCACGACCTGGAGTGGGGCAGACCCAACTACAATGATGACGCGTTGTTTGAATTCCTCATTCTTGAAGGTGCTCAGGCGGGTTTGAGTTGGATTACCCTGCTCCGCAAACGAGAAAATTATCGCGCTGCCATGGACGGCTTTAATGTCGAAAAAATCGCGCGTTACACCGCGAAGAAGAAGGCGCAACTCCTGGCGAATCCGGGGATCATCAGAAACCGACTAAAAATTGACAGCGCCATTAACAACGCACAAGCCTGCCTCAACATAAAAGACATCCACGGGAGCTTTGCTAATTTCATCTGGCAGTTTGTCGATCATCAGCCGGTCCAGCATAGATATCGCTCCCTCAAACAGATACCAGCATCTAATAAAACCTCTGAGGTCATGTCCAAAACCTTAAAAAAATCCGGGTTCAATTTCGTAGGTTCAACTATTTGTTATGCCTATATGCAAGCCGTCGGTATGGTGAATGATCATCTTGTGAATTGCTTCCGTCATGAGGAGTGTCGGCGGCTTGGTGCTTCGCAACGGGATTGATGTTCCGGATGACAAAGATATTGACAAGACCACTGATTCACACTTTGCTTTTCTTGCTATCACTACTGCCACGCCGACTGCTCCAATGGCTGGGCGCTGGGGTCGGACGCTTACACGCCTTTATTGCCACCAGAGCGGCGAAGGTAACAGAGGTTAATCTGCACTTGTGCTTGCCGGCATTGAGTGCAGCGGAGACTCGGCGACTCGTCAGGGCAAGCCTTGTTGAGACTGGCAAGACCATGATGGAGACGCCCGCCGTATGGCTAGGTAGCACCGAGCGTATCAATGGTTGGATAGCCTCGGTGGAGAATGAAATGCTCCTGAAGCAGGCTATGGCAGGGTCGTCTGGCTTGTTGATACTGCTACCCCATATCGGTAACTGGGAATTGTTTAATGTTTACTTTCGTCGCCATGGTCGCATGACAGCAGTCTATCAGCCGCCAAAGCAAGCCAGCCTGCAAAAGTTGATAGCGGACATCAGAAGTCGCCATGGTAATGAGATGGTGCCAGCGGACAGAAGCGGCATAACGCGGTTATACCGAACCCTGAAGCAGGGTGACACGATTGTAGTCCTGCCGGACCAGACACCCGCCTCGGGTCGCTTTGTTCCCTTCTTTGGTCATCAGGCGCTGACTGATGAACTGTCCGTCCGCCTGCTCAGCAAGACAGGTGCCAAACTGATTGGTGCGGCGGTGCTACGCTTGCCAAGTGGACAATTCAAACTTGTCTTTATGGAACCGGACCCTGATGTCTATTCAGCGGATCTCAGCAGAGCCATGGCGACGGTCAACACGCTGATAGAAAGCCTGGCGACACTGGACTTGTCTCAGTATCAGTGGGAGTACAAACGTTTCCGCAAACGCCCGCCGGGAGCAACAAAGCTTTATAAGTTTCACAAGCCGCCACAGGTTCACACCTAAAAATTGTCTGGGCAAAAAGATTTTTACTTCCTCCAGAACATCGCGCTAAACAACACCAGCAGTGGAAATATTTCCAGGCGACCCAGTATCATGCTGAGGCAGAGCAACAGTTTTGCGGTGCCTGTGATGTCTTGAAAATTGTAAGTCACCTCGCCCATGCCGGGTCCCAAGTTGTTGATGGTGGCGCCCACGGCGGAGAAGGCGGTTATAAAATCCATCCCCGTGGCGAGCAACGCAATTTGCATGACCACAATGACGATCGTATAGATTGCAAAGAAGCCCCAGACGGCGTCTATCACCCGGTCAGGCATCTGGCGGCGATTAACCTTGACGGGAAAGACAGCTTTCGGATGAATAAGGCGATATATTTCTCGCATCGCCTGCTTGTAGATCAGCATGACCCGGATAATTTTCATACCGCCGCTGGTTGAGCCAGCGCAGGCACCCGCAAAGGCACCAAAGAACAAGAGAAACGGGAGCATATTCGGCCAGGCGGTAAAGTCTACGGTGGCGAAGCCGGTAGTGGTAAAAATTGATACAACTTCAAACATGGCGAGTCGGATGGCATCGCCGGGTCCATAGAATTCCTCCCACCAGAGAACCCCTGCCACGATTGCCGTGACGGATAACAGATACAACAGAAAGGTTCTCGCCTCGTCATCCCGGAAGTAATGTCTTGCCGACCGCGCCTTGATGGCAAAAAAGTGCAGACCATAGTTCATGCCAGAAAGAACCATGAAAATGATGGCTATAATCTCAATACTCGGCGAATTAAAATATCCAATGCTGGCATCGTGGGTGGAGAAACCACCGGTGGCGATGGTGGAGAAGCTGTGACATAGGGCATCAAACCAACTCATGCCAGCAAGCCAATAGGCGATGGCACAGGCTATCGTCAAACCCACATAGATGGACCAGAGTGCCAGAGCAGTGTGTTTTATTCGCGGGGTCAGTTTGCTGTCTTTCATGGGACCCGGCGTTTCAGCACGAAACAGCTGCATACCACCAATACCCAGCATCGGCAGAATGGCAACGGCGAGCACGATAATACCCATGCCACCCAGCCATTGCAGTTGTTGCCGATAGTAGAGGATAGATTTGGGCAGATCATCTATGCCGACCAGCACCGTGGCGCCGGTCGTGGTCAAGCCAGAGAAGGATTCAAAAATTGAATCCGGGATGGATAGTGCTATGCCTCCCTCAGCGTAGAAGGGAATGGCGCCAAAAGTACCGAGCGTCAAGTAGAAAAGCACAGTAACGAGAAACCCGTCCTTGATGCGCATCTCTGCTTGGGCGCGATGAAAGATAAGCCAGAGTACAAAACCGGTGACAAAGGTAATGAAGAAGGCACGGATAAAGACATCTTCGGCACCGTCATCGTAAATATACGAAAAGATGATCGGTAGCAGGAGGGTGACACTGAACATCATCAGCAGACTGCCCAGTATCCTGACAGCAATCCGGAAGTGCATTCGCGTTACCCTGCGTCGCTAAAAGAAAGAGATTGGAGTTTGGAACAAGGCCTCTACATCCTTGATCTGTTGTTTATCAACCAAGAAGAGTATGAGATGGTCATCGGACTGTACGACTATGTCATCATAGTTAATCAGTACCTCATTACCGCGTATGATTGCCCCTATATTGGTGCCGGGCGGCAGGTTAATTTCATCCACCCGCCTGCCTACCACCTTTGAAGCGGATTGATCGCCGTGGGCGATGGCTTCAATAGCCTCGGCAGCACCGCGACGCAGTGATTGCACCTGCACCACATCACCCCGCCGAATATGGGTCAATATCGCGCCCAGGGTTGCCTGCTGAGGAGAGATGACTATGTCGATTTCACCCCCTTCAATCAGATCAACATAGGCAGGGTTATTGATTAAGGTGATGACCTTCCTGGCACCGAGACTCTTTGCCAGGAGGGAAGACATGATATTGGCTTCGTCATCATTAGTAATGGCGCAGAAAACATCGGCATCCTCAATGTTTTCCTCCAGCAACAACTCGCGGTCGGACGCATCACCCAGCAACACGATGGTACTATCGAGCCTTTCAGATAATTCATGACATCGTTGCTGGTTTCGCTCAATAATCCGAACTCCGTATTTGTTTTCCACCTTTTTCGCCAGCTGCTCCCCGACATGACCACCGCCGGCGATCACAATGCGTTTGTTAGGTCTCTCTGCCTGGTGCATTTCTGACATTACTCTGTGAATGTCCTCACTGGCGGCGATAAAGAAGACCTCATCATTGGCTTCAATGACGGTATCCCCCTGAGGAATGATGGGTCGTTTTTTTCTGAAAATCGCTGCCACCCGTGTTTTTGCCCTGGGCATGTGATCTCGTAAGTAACGCAATTCCCGTTTCACCAGGGGACCGTCAGGATGCGCCTTAATGCAGACAAGTTGCACCTTACCAGCCGCGAAGTCCGTGACTTGCAAGGCACCGGGATGATCAATCAAGCGTCTGATATTCTGCATGACAATTGCTTCCGGGCTCACAATCACATCAACCGGCATGGCGTCATCCCTGAAGATGCCACCGCCATGCAAATAGGCACGCGACCGTATCCGGGCTATTTTGGTCGGTGTTTTGAAGAGGGTGTAAGCAACCTGGCAAGCCACCATGTTGACCTCATCACTGTTCGTAACTGCGATAAGCAGGTCAGCATCTTCTATGCCTGCCTGAAGCATTACATCAGGCTGGGCACCCATCCCCCTGACAGTCCTAATGTCGAATCGGTCCTGCAAGTCCCGAAGCCGGTCCGTGTTCGTGTCAACTACCGTGATGTCACTGGCTTCCCTGGTCAGATTTTGCGCCAGGCTACTCCCGACTTCACCGGCACCAAGAATGACGATTTTCATAGCAACTTCCGCTATAGATTATGAGAGGATTCCCGTGTTTTTGTGATACGCGAATAGAAAAACCCATCGTGTTGATTGAGGGTTGGAAATAATTGCAAACCAGTTTCCGTCATGCAGAAGGCATCTGTTCCAGAGTCAACCGTCAAGGCAAGCGGCAACAGGCTGGCATCCCGCCTTGATGCCAATAGCCAGCGGACGACCTGGTCATTCTCATCCGGGAGAATGGAACAGGTAGCGTAAAGCAATTCACCGTCTGTTTTAAGCAAATCAAAAGCCTTGTTCAAGAGCTTTCGCTGGAGACTGCATAGTTTATCAATATCAGATTTCTTCCGCAGTAGTTTAATGTCTGGATGACGGCGAATGATACCTGTACCTGAGCAGGGCAGGTCCAACAAAATACGGTCAAAATCCAGGCTCGGATTGTAATTTTCCAAGGCAGTGTTCAGCAGTTCGCAGCTGAGATCAAGCCGGTCAAGATTATCCCGGATTTTTGCGGTGCGGTGACGATGCTTGTCAATGGCGACCAGATGCGTGTCTGGTTCATGCTCCAGGATGTGGCAGGTCTTACCCCCGGGCCCAGCACAGGCATCCAGCACCCTCAAGCCGGGCGCGAGGTTCATCAGGCTGGCTGCTAGTTGCGGTGCTTCGTCCTGGACACTGACGAGCCCCTGCTTGAAGCCGGGCAATTCGTCCACCGGCATGGCGGTTTTTAAGGTGATCGCTGTGCTTGCCAGATTGCCCTGCTGGAAACATATCGCCTTTTGTTGTAGCAGTTCCCCGTATGTATGGCGGGTTGTTTTGCGGGTGTTGACCCTGAGCGTTAATGGTCCCTGAACATTGTTGCACTGGAAAATGTCGGGCTGCTGAGGCCAGGCATTTGTGAACGCTTTTATCAACCAGGCGGGGTGATTAAGCCGCGCCTCAGCGTCTTCATCCACTGCCTCTGCTAGTTGCCCTTCCCTGTCCCGGATATATTGGCGCAACACACCGTTCACCAATGCCTTTGCCCAGGGTTTCTGGAGCAGGACGACGCTGTCAACCGCCGCGTTCACGCTGGCGTATGCAGGCCGGTTGAGCTCAATGATGCTGTATATCCCTGCGAGCAGTAGCAGTTTCAAGTCAAGATGCTTGGGCGGCAATGGTTTTTCCAGCAGTCGCTCCAGGGTCTTGTCCAAAGCATAGTATTGCCGGATGACGCCATAGCAGATCTGCCGAACCAGGGGGGTAATATTTCTGTCCGTCCGGCCTTGGCGCGCGCTGACAGCTGCCTCAGCAAACAGCTCGCCCAGGTGCTTGTGGTCTTTCAGGACACCCATCAGGCACCAGACCACTTCAAGATATTCGTGGGGTTTATTCTGCATGGCTTTTGTTGGTGTTTGAAACGCTGTTAGAAAAGCGCACCCCGGGATAGATGAGATTCTTTCTTGCGTTCAACAGATCTTGGCCAGTCAATACTGTGCCCTTACCGATGGGCAGTTGTATGCGGGTGATGACGAGCGCACCGGAACTCAGTGCAACGGCGACGCCATCATTGGTGACCGACAATACTTCCCCCGGTGGTCTGGTATGAGACCAGTCCTTGAGGACCGCGCTCTGGAACCGGACTCGCATCGGCTCAGGAGCCTTCTGGCCAAGGTCACTTTGGTTAAGGTCATTTTGATGAAGGTCACTTTGGTTAAGGTCACTTTGATGAAGGTCATTTTGATGAAGATAGCCATAAGCGACGGGTTCCGGGTTGAATGCCCGAATCTGTCGGTCAATCATCTGCGGTGAAGCCGTCCAGTCAATACATGCTTCCTGGGGCAAGATCTTGTCTGCATAGGCCCCTGTTCCTGAAGGCTGTGGCAGAGCCTTAGCCTCACCCGCTTCTATTTGATTCAACACCCTGAGCAATAACCCTGCGCCCAGGTCCGCCAATCGGCTCTGTAATGACAAACTGGTGTCGTCAGGCGCAATCGGTGTCGCTTCCGTGGCGAGAATATCGCCAGTATCAATGCCAGGATCCATCTGAATAATGGTGATGCCGGTCCTGGTATCACCAGCAAGCAGGGCACGCTGTATGGGTGCGGCACCGCGCCATTTCGGCAGTAGCGACGCATGGACATTAATGCAGCCAAATTGGGGCAGGTTCAGCAGTGCCGGCTGTAGAATCTGACCATAGGCGACCACCGCTATGATGTCAGCCTGATAGACCCTGAGGTCGGCAGTCCTTAGTCTTTCTGGTTGCAAGAGAGATAGTTTGAATTCCTGGGCGATGACTTTTACCGGGCTGGGGACGAGCTCCTTGCCGCGTTTGCCCGGTTTGTCGGGCTGAGTGATGACCGCGGCAACCTGATGCTCGCTTTCTATCAGGGCTTCCAGATGTCTGGCTGCGAAGTGTGGCGTGCCGGCAAAAACAATCTTCAATTTAACCCTGTGCCTGCTGCTTCTGAAGTTTTAGCAGCTTTTTTCGGATGAGTTGTCGTTTTGCCTTGGAGAGATAGTCCACGAAAAGATTGCCTTCCAGATGGTCCATTTCATGCTGAATGCAGACCGCCAGCAAGTCGCTGGCTTCCATGGTGAAGGTTTCTCCGTCACGGTTAATGGCATCAATCTGAATCTGTGCACTACGGGTGACCGGCTCATAAAAGCCAGGCACAGACAAGCAACCCTCCAGAGTTTCAATTTCTCCAGACTCTTCCCTAAGGCTGGGATTGATCAGGAGTAGGGGCTGGTCTTTTTTATCAGACACATCCAGTACAATCAGTCGTTGGTGAAAGTTAACCTGGGGTCCAGCGAGACCAATACCGGGTGCCTCGTACATTGTTTCAAACATCCGCTCAACCAGGGCGAGCAACTTGCCATCAACCTCTGGCACGGGCTTGGCAAGGGTTCGTAGCCGCGGGTCGGGGAATTCCAGTATTTCCAAAGGCTCCATTGACGGTATTTACCTGCTTGCTCTTTACCGGTTCTGCTACCCGGATAGCGGGTAGAGGTCAGTGTTTGTGTCGGTATTGTACGCTTTTGTTGATGGTATTCGCTATAAACAGACGGTCAAATATCGTCACGGCTCACACATTTTGTCGCCGACCACGGCGCCAGATGCTGGACATTCCCGGTAAAAGCCGTGCAGGCGAAAGACTAGGCTAATGGAGTCTTGCTTCTAATACTGTTGGAATCTGGTTGGCTACCAATGACTTTTTTTTGCTCGCACTCTTCCGGCTCCTGGCAGATTATCCGCGCGCCATGGCGGCACTGCTGGAGCAGTTTCACACCGCGGACAATGTCTTCAAAAATGCCACTAGAACAGACCTGGCAATGGCTGGGTTGAATCAACCCTTTAAGCCATCTGCGCGGCTGGATTCCGCCCTTGGTAAGGAAGTTGAGCAGGACTTGAAGTGGCTGGAAGCCCCGGATCATCATCTGATTCGTTATGCAAGCAACGCGCCCTATCCGACACTGCTGACACAGATTTACGACCCGCCTTATCTGTTGTTTGCCGCGGGTAATATGGCAGCCTTTGCCGCTCAGGAAGGGGCGTCAACTGATTCGTCAACACAGACCCAAGCGCCAACAAATGTCGCCATAGTGGGCAGCCGCAGCGCCAGCCAATACGGTTTACGACAGGCAAGATCAATCGCTGGAGACCTGACAGATTGCGGGGTGACAATCATCAGTGGGATGGCGCTTGGCATTGATAGTGCGGCACACGAGGGTGCTCTTGAAGCAGATGGCACCACAGTTGCCGTCTTCGGAACGGGTTGCGATGAGATTTATCCAAGGCGGCATCAAAAACTGGCGGAAAGGATTATGGATAGGGGTTTGCTGGTTAGTGAATTCCCGCTCGGCACCAGCGTTTATCCGAGGAACTTCCCGCGGCGGAATCGGGTGATCACCGGCATGTCAAAAGCCACTCTGGTGATTGAGGCGGCACTCAAAAGTGGCTCCCTGATCTCTGCACAGTTGGCGATGAATGAGGGTCGTGAAGTGATGGCATTACCCGGTATGGTGACCAGCAAATATGCCAGGGGTTGTCACAAGTTGATCAAGGACGGTGCAAGCCTGATTGAGAGTGGTGAAGATGTCCTCAACGAACTGGGGATTGCCAGATTACCTGCTACTAGACAGTGGCATAAGTTGGATGATTTGCAACGCAGGCTGATTGAATCGTTGGCGCAGGAGGCAAAACCGGCGGACATCTTGTCCAAGGAAAACGACATTGATATATCGGAACTGCTGGTTTCTCTGATCGGTCTTGAGATTCTGGGCTTGGTTTACTCCGATGGCGGTCTGTATGGGCTTGCCATGCCTGCTGCTCAGAGTGTGTTGACCGAGTCCGATTAGAGAATCAGCGATGCCACTGGCACACATAGAACAAGCAGTAGCAAGTATTTACGCGCTGGTGGGTGATGACACAGCACCGCCAAATGAGGGTACCACCAAAAAGTGATAAACTTTGTGCCAGCAAACAGTTTTACAGTGAGTAACTCATGGCAAAGATAGTACCGATAGATCCCGCCACTTTGCGCTGGGCGAGAGAGCAGATGGGACTGAGTTTGCAACAGGCTGCCGACAAAATGAAATGGTCTGTTGAGCAACTTGGCGCATGGGAATCTGGTGCACAAGGAATTAAGTTAAGCGATGCGCGGAAATTGGCGGAGAAATATAAGGTTTCATTACAACTACTTTATCTGAAAACAATCCCCGATGAATGGCAAGTGGAAAAACCCAAAGATTTTCGCCGTGCGGATAACCGAGAAGATTACAGTTACCAATTGTGTATGGCGATACGCGATGCACGTATCCGGCAATCCTGGATGCGCGAATATTTGAAAGAGGAAAATGAAAAATCCTTGGACTGGATAGGTTCATTCTCAGGGCAGAACAATATAACGCGCATTGCTGATTGGATCTTGAAATGGCTAGATATTGATAGACAAAAAATTGCAGATTTTACAGATGACAAACAAACTCTGTCTTATTGGATAGAAAAATTTGAAGACAGACGCATTATTGTCTCCACCAACAGCACTCACTCGGCACACAAAATTGCTCATGCAGAATACAGCGGTTTGGTGCTTTACGACGACTACGCTCCTTTAATTCTTCTCAATCCTACGGACAGTCCTGCACGGCGCATTTTTACGCTGGTGCATGAATTGGCGCATCTATTACTGGATGATAGTAGCGGCGTTTCGCAAATAGATTTTAAACAGCAAGATGCCATGTATGACCCCGTAGAAACGATGTGTAATCGCGTTGCGTCCAAGGTGCTGATCAATGATGGTTATCTTCAATCTCAGTGGAATGATAACGATAATCTTGAGGAGACCATTCATGCTCTGGCTTCTAATCTGAAAATAAGCCATAGCGCGATTGCTGTTAAATTAAAAGAACTGGGTTTTATTGATCAAACAAGGTTGGACGCGCTACTTGATGAATATCAGCGACTCTATCTTGAAACACTGGAAAATAGAACCGATGGTGGTAGAACTGTCCCTGACAAAAATGTACTTGACCGTTGCGGCAAATTACTCACTCAAAGTGTTTTGACGGCTTACGAGCAAGGCAGTATTAATGCCACTGAAATTTATGATGTTTTAGGTATAAAACTTAAGCATCTTGGTAATTTATCAAACAGATTGCAATTTCCGATGCATAAGTGGATTGCGTGACCTACCTGTTTGATACCAGCGTGTTTATCGCTTGGTGGCATGAAATTTATCCTACTAAAATTTTTGAGGATGTTTTCAAACTCATCGAAAACGACATTGATATAAAAATTATTCAATCACCAGTAGAAGTAAGAAAAGAACTTGAAGAAAAATCGGATGACTCATTAACAGCATGGGTAAAAGCAAAATCCAATTTATTCATTCCTACAATGTCTGAACTACAAAATAGTATTGCAAATATTTCTAATAAATATCCCAACATATTGAAACAACGAAGCAGGGTCAATGCAGATCCGGTAGTTATTGCTTTGGCTCAGGCAACCAGCGCAATCGTAGTAACACAAGAAAATCCCCATAAACAAAATAAGATGGTTGCTTGTTGTAGAGGTATGAATATTACATGTATTTCATTAACTAAATATATTGAACAACGCCAATCACAACTTAACGATATTAGAAAGGAATTGTGGGGTAATAGATGAATGAACCTATGTTACCTTTAATGATATGTAGCCCAACCACTGGAGGAAATTATGTCCTTTGTCACCATTTTGATAGGTTCTGATTCTGACCTTCCTGTGATGCAGGCGACAGTGGATGTGTTGAAGAAGTTCAATGTGGACCATGAGTTAAGAATTGCCTCAGCACACAGGACGCCAGAATACACCAGGGAATATGTTGTGGATGCAGAAAGCCGAGGCTGCGCTGTGTTTATCGCGGCGGCAGGTATGGCGGCTCATCTGGCGGGTACAGTGGCAGCGCATACTCTCAAGCCCGTGATAGGCGTACCGATTGATGCGGGGTCCCTGCATGGGTTTGATGCCCTGTTATCGACTGTGCAGATGCCGGGAGGTATTCCCGTGGCTGGCATGACAATTGGCAAGGCAGGGGCAAAAAATGCTGGCTACCTTGCGGTGCAAATTCTCGCCAGCAGTGATGCCAAACTGCATGATGCGCTGGTTAGGGAACGGCAGGAAAATGCCAAGATCATACAGCAAAAAAACGCAGACCTGCTCTCGTAAATGGGCTGTATAAGACTGGTGGCTGTTCCTCAAAAAATTGTACGACCGCTACCAGCCTGGCGAACTTCCCTAGTGGCTGGACTACTCAGACGGGGTGCCGTCATCGCCTATCCAACCGAAGGCATCTGGGGTCTCGGATGCCTGCCGTCCCTGCCGGACCCTGTCGTCAGAATATTACAGATGAAGCAAAGATCCTGGACCCAGGGCTTGATATTGGTTGCCTCAACAATTGAACAGCTAGAGCCCTATCTGACCAGGGTGGATGACGCGCATTATAAGGTGCTTGTAGAAAACTGGCCCAGTGCCACGACTTTTCTGGTGCCTGATAACGGGCACGCGCCATACTGGATTACCGGCAGACATAATACCCTTGCTCTCAGGGTCAGCACCCATCCGGTCATCAAATCAATTTGTGACCACACAGGTTGCCCGGTTGTTTCCACCTCGGCAAACAGAAGTGGCAGGCCGGCGGCGCGGACAGCATTGCAGATTCGCCAGTATCTGGCAGCCGTTGGGCAGGATGTTGATTACATCGTGCCGGGACAGATTGGCGACGCCAGGGGTGCAAGTGAGATCAGACATCTGATGTCGGGTGAAGTGATAAGAGGAATAGCATGAGCAAGAAAGCCAAACTAGGCGTGTTTGGTCGCCCCGTAGCGCATAGCCGGTCACCGGAAATCCATAAATTGTTTGCGATTCAGACTGACATCCCGCTCAGTTATGAAAAGGTGCTGGTGCCAGAAGGCAAGTTCAATTCTATGGCGGCTGAATTCCTGCAGACCGGTACAGGTTTCAACATCACAACACCCTACAAACATGAGGCTTTCCAATTCGTCACGGAACACTCACCCGCCGCTCTCTCAGCCGGTGCGGTCAATACCATCAGCATCAATGCGGCCGGCGTCATCAGGGGGGACAACACTGATGGACCCGGTCTGGTGCAAGACATGACTCGTAATCTTGGTTGGCAGATAGGGGGCAAGAAACTTCTGGTTCTGGGCGCAGGCGGTGCCGTCAGCGGCGTGCTTGCTGACTTGCTTGGCGAAACGCCAGAGGCAATTCACTTGCACAACAGAACCCATGAAAAGGCAACAGCACTGGCACAAAGATTCGGAGATGCAAGGCTGACCGCATGGCAGGCTGAGGCGCTGGATACCGCTTATGATATTGTGATTAACGGTACATCTGGCGGCATGTCTGGTGAGATTTTCAACCTGCCGAATGACAGTTTGCTGAATGACAGCTCGCCAAACAACGACTTGCCAAACAACAGCTTACCAAACCGCATAGTGCATAAGGGTAGTTGCTGTTATGACATGGTTTACGGCACTGCCACGACCCCGTTCAATCGCTGGTGTTTATCCCAGGCAGATTGCATTGTCGCAGACGGGCTGGGGATGCTGGTTGAGCAGGCGGCACTGGCGTTTCATATCTGGTTCAATCAAGCAATCAAGACGCCCCTCAACACTGGAGCCGTAATCAATAGTCTGCGGCAAACAATGGCAACATTGTGAGTAGCCCACAGTATCTGTCAAGGACAGGCTCCTAACCGCACCGCCAGCGTGACACCATCATCACCGTCGCCGCTTCCGCCACCAATCACCGCCGCCGCCAGCGCGTCAACACCATCATCACCGCCGCCATCAACACCGTCAGCGCGTCATAAACATCATCACCGCCATCGCTCCAACACCATCATCACCGCCAGCGCGGCATCAACATCGCCACCGCCATCGCTCCACCGCCATCGCGTCATCAATATCGTCACCGCCACCGCTTCCAGCACCATCATCACCGTCGCCGCCATCAACATCGCGTCAGCAACATCGCCATCGCGCCGCCATCAACATCGCGTCAGCAACATCGTCATCGCCAGGTTATATTTCCTGGATCAGCCTTGGAGTAATAAAAATTAACAATTCTTGCTTGTCTTCAGACCGGGTCTTCTGGCGGAAGAGGCCGCCAATAATGGGCAGGTCGCCGAGGATCGGTGTTTTTGATACGCCCGTCGTCAAAACCTTCTGGAATATGCCGCCAAGCACGATGGTCTCCTCATTGCTGACCAGCACCTGAGTCTGAATACTGTTCGTCCTGATGCTGGGCACACCGTTGAACACGGCACCGACGGAATCCTGTTTCACCTCCAGATCCAGAATAATCTGCTTATTCGGTGTAATGCGCGGCGTGACCTTCAAGCCGAGCACGGCATCAACAAACTGCACGGAAGTCGCCCCACTGGATGAGGACTGTTGATAGGGTATCTGGTCCCCTGAGGCTATCCATGCCTGCTGCTTGTCGGCGGTGATAATCTTGGGCCTGGCAATCACCTCTCCTCTGCCTTCCGTCTCCATTGCTGACAACTCCAGTTCCAAAAGAAAATTATCATCAATGAAACCAAAGGCGAATGAAGACGCATTACCCGATGCGCCCAGATCCACAATCAAATTTTCTCCAGCGCCGAAACTGTCCGATTGAGTCCCGTTTCTGAGACCGGCAATGGTAGCCAGTGAGCTGCCGAACTGCGTTTTTGGACTACCGTCGTCCCGACTTGTTGCTCCCCGGGCACCCCACCTGACACCCAATGATTCGCCAAAACTGGTGGTTGCCGTCACTATCCTTGCCTCAATCAACACCTGGCGAATCGGTACATCCAGACGCTCAAGCAGGGACTGGAACTCAAGGATTTTCTCGTCGGTATCAGTAATGATGACGGCATTGGTCCTTGCATCCACGATGACAGACCCCCGGCGGGAGACGATGCCCTCGCCTTGCGTCAGATCTTTTGCCGAGCGGTTTACCAGATTGTTGGTGCCACCACGCCCGCCACCAGTCTGGAAGAGCCCGACTATATCCTCCGCCCTGGCATATTTGACCTCTATGTATGCCGTTCTGAGTGGCGTCAAGGCTACTAACTGCCGACGGCTTTCCAGTTCCAGTTTATCCAGTGCTTGCATATCCGCCGCCGGGGCAACCATCAACACCTTGCCTTGCAAGCGTTTGTCCAGGCCTCTGGTTTTCAGGATGATGTCCAGTGCTTGATCCCAGGGCACCTGCTTTAACCGAAGCGTGATGCGTCCCGTCACCTTATCGCTCACCACAAGATTCATATCGGTAAAGTCGGCGAGTATCTGCAACACTGCTCTGATTTCAATGTCCTGAAAATTAAGAGATAACTTTTCGCCTTTGAATCCGTCATCTTCCTCAGGCACGGTGCTGGTTGCCGCAACGGCATGCAGAGGCGCAGGGAGAACGCATAACAAGACCGTCAGGAGCATGCTGAGCAGTAACCAGATATGTCTTGTTGACGCTTGCCTCTGTTGTTGAATTTTCATAGTTTCCCGCCCTGTCCTTATGCCTCAGTGCAACTATTCCAATGAGGCAGGTTGTTCTAAGCGGTCAAACGCAAGTCGGCTATGCTTCTCAAACCAACCGCCTTTACCGTCTGCCACTATTTCTCTGATGACAATGCTGGTGTCATTGATACCAGCGACCTGTCCCCACTGATTGCCCAGGTAGTCCCCCGGTTGGACCTTATGGACCCTACCCTCGCCGTCTTCAATCAGCGCAACTGTCACTCGGTCCTTGCTCAGTATGCCCACCAGTGCCAAGTCAGCCAGGAGGAAGGTTTCAAGATGCTGCTTCACATGATGCTCGGGTGGCTTGACGGCAGTCTTCCGTCCCGCCGGGACTGCCATATCTGGGACGAGGGTTGATGGTGCAAAGGGACTGCGCAGATCCGCCGCCGCATAAGCGAAACTCTGATAAGTCTGGACCGCCACGGGTGTTGGGCGGGGTGGTGCCGGCTGCTGCTCTACTGCTTGTATAAATTCGCGCATATCTCTCAGTGCATCATCATTTGAACAACCACCGAGCCAGATCAGGACGGCGAATAGTACGAGTATCTGCCCCTTTAGACTTCCCGCGCTCATTGCTGTTCCGGGTTGTAGCGATAGGTCTTTGCGAGGAGTTGCATCTTCAGGTGATCGTCTGGAGTGCCTGGCACCGAGACAGGTTGAATCACAAAATTGTGCATGGTCACAATCCGTGGCAGGGCTGCCACCTCGCTGACAAAAGTCCCCAGGCCGTGATAACTGCCAGTGACGACAATAGAAACAGGCTTTTCAATATAAAAGTCATGCGTCACTTCCGGTTGCAGTTCAATGCTGGTAAAGCCGAGGCCGTTTTCGCGACCCAGGAGGGTGATGTCTTCAATCAATCCAGGAATGTCGGTAGGGAATTGCTGACGCAAGGCCGCAAAGGACTGCTCCAGATCCGGTTGCTGAGCCCGGTAGGTTTCCAGATGTACGGCTTCACGGTATTTCTTCCTGTAATCTTCTTTCATCTGCCCCTCCGTTGCCTGTATCCGCGCGAATTCCTGTTGCAGGTCTGGCACATGAATAAAGTATCCCATCACCAATGCGCCCAGGAATGTGAGCGACCAGAGCAGAGTTTTAACCGGCAGCGGCAGGATGCCGATATTGTCGGTGTCCAGCAGCTGCTCCATATCAAAATCTTGCAGACTCCGTATAAAATCTTGCAGGCTCTGTATAAAATCTTGCCCGGTCATGGCTTTCCGCTACACACCAGCCTGAGGGTAAAGCGGCTTGCCTGAGGACCAAGACCAGGGTCGGCTTTGATGGCGGTGACATTGGAGCGATCAAACCAGGGGGATGCTGAAAAATTACGCAGGAGGTGGGAAATCCGGTCGTTGGATTCCGCTATACCTGTGATGGTGATGACTTCATCTTCCATGCCGCCTTCTACTCTTGTTTTCAAAGCGAGTTCCGTAAAAAACACCCCGGGCGTCACTTGTCGCGCCAGTTCATCAAACACCCTGACGACGCGGGCGCGATGACCCTGAAGAGTCTGTACAACTGCCATCCTTGCTATCAGTTGCTCCTGTTGCTGGCGTAGCAGTTCAACCTCCCCTATGCGTACCTCCAACACTTCAATCTCCCTGGCGAGGAAGTTGTTGCTCAGCCCTTGTCTCTGAATGGCACTGGCGTAGTATCGGTCGAAACCGCCAATCATCATTGCTGCCAGCACCGGCATCAGCACCAGCAGCGCCAAAAATTCCCGCTTCTTCCGGTGTCGTAATGCTTCCCGCCAGGGCAACAGATTCACCCGTATATCCCGGGGCATCCTGAGTGGTTCCTCTGGGTTATTCATCACTATTGCTTAGGGATCAAAACTTCGGAGTGCCAGACCGCAGGCAATCATCATGGCGGGTGCATTTCTAGTCAGGCTGGCTATATCCACCCCGGCGCCCAGTGCCATGTCAACAAACGGATTGGCGACAGTGCAGGGACGACCCAGCTCCGTGCTGACCATTGCCGCCAAGCCACCAATAGAAGCCGTGCCACCCGCGAGGATAATGCGGTCAACATCATGGCAGGTGCTGGTGGAATAAAAGAACTGCAAGGAGCGGTTCACCTGTTGGACGACGGCTTCCCGAAAGGGTTGCAGCACCGCCGTTTCATAGTCGGCAGGCAGGGTGCCTTCTTGTCTGGCAAGGACGGCATCTTCCAGCGACAGATCGTAGTGTCGCTGCACCGCCTCAGTCAGTTGTCTGGCACCAAACAACTGCTCTCTGATGTAGGGTGTATCAGCAGTGAAGACGCTTAATGTCGTCATGGTGGCACCAATATCCACAATGGCAATCACCAGTGGCTCTTCGTTCGTCGCTTGCCGGGCAAACGCAATCCTGCCAGAGGTGGCGGCTACGGCGCGTTGCATACAATGCGCTTCAACATCCACCACCTCTGCCTGCAAGCCGCCGAGTGCCAATGCCGCTTCATGCTTTTCAATATTTTCCTTCCGACAGGCGACAATCAAAACAGCAACCTCTTGCTCCGTCGTCTTGGATAGTCCCTGGATTTCAAAATCAAGCGCAACTTCTTCCAGCGGATAGGGAATATATTGATCGGATTCCGCCCGGAGCAGACTTTCCATTTCCGTCTCGTTCAACCCGGCAGGCATAGCAATATGTTTGGTGATAACAGCGGAACTTGCCATTGCCACCGCCGCTTGTCTGCTACGCGGTTTAGAGTCTTCAACCAGACGACGGATTGCCATCCCCAGACTCTCCACATCGTTGATATTCTTTTCCACCACGGCATGATCTGCCAGGGGCTGGGTGCCATAACATTCAACCCTGTAGCCACCAGGAACACGACCAAGTTCCAGCAGTTTGACCGCGGTTGAGCCTATGTCCAGCCCCAGCATATTGCTTCTCATGATTCCGAAACCATCTCAAGGCTAGCACCAAAACCTGGCAACCGAACCATGACTACGGCAAGAGAGGCGCATCTCTTACAGAGATTTCAGATTGTTTCGCCTAGTTATGGGTTTGAGCCTATAATGACAACCCTCAGCGCCAGTGTTGTCCAGCCCCATGCCACTAAGCCGTTTATTACTAGATCGTTTGCCGCTAGCCCGCCTGTCGCCAACACGACTAGCCGCCCTCCTGTTCAAAACCCTGCTGCTTCTGAGCAGTGGCATAATGCTGACATTCAGCGCCATGTTCCTCTATTTGAATCCCCAGATTCCGGAGACTGCCGCCTTCAGCCAGGTCACCCTGAGGGCACCGCTACGTATCTATTCCGCCGATGGCCTGTTGATTCAGGAATTCGGAGAAAGGCTCACACCCATTGCTTATGAGGATATTCCGCCCCTCTTTATCCGGGCACTGCTGGATACGGAGGACAAGCGATTCTTTGAGCATCGCGGTATTGACTTCGTCACGCTGTTCAATGCTTCCTGGCAGTTTGTCAGGAACCGTGGCGATATTAGAACCGGCGCCAGCACCATCACCATGCAACTCGTCAAAAACATTTCCGGGGCTAGCGAGGTTCGGCTCCTGCGGAAATTCAAGGAAATATTGCTCGCGCTGAAAATTGAACGAGAGTTGTCAAAGGAAAAGATTCTCACCCTGTATCTTAATTTCATCCCCTTCGGTAAACATGCTTTTGGCATCCAGGCGGCGGCGCATACCTATTACGGCAAGGATGTGAGTGAATTAACCCTTGCCGAAATTGCCATGCTGGCGGGCATACCCAAGGCACCGGAAGCCGGCAACCCCATCAACAATCCGACCCGTGCCCTAACAAGGCGCGAGTTGGTTCTGCAACGAATGCTGGGGCAAGAGTCCATCACCATCAATGAGTATGAGCAGGCGGTAGCGGCACCGATTACTGCCAGCGTACACGGTCGCACGGTAGAGCTGTCGTCCATGTATGCCGCCGAGATGGTACGCCAATACATTCAGCAAAATTTCGGCAGTGAAGTCTATCGCCAGGGCATGGTCGCCCACACGACCATTGACAGCAAGATGCAACGAGCAGCAGTAGCAGCGGTCAGGCAGAATATCCTGGAATACGATCGTCGTCACGGCTACCGAGGACCGGAGTACAAGCGAATTCATGGCACTGACGAATTTCTTGCCAGATCTGTTGTCTTGGCGCCGGCTCCTGACGAGCCATTTTTAGAAGATCCGTTTGCAGATGAACAGCCTTCGGAAGAGCCGGCTGACAACCGCTATCCGGAAAATTGGCTACAGAATCTTGCCAACGCACAAACCTATGGTAACCAGGAGCCAGGTATCGTCACCCAGGTGGAGGAAAACTCTATCCGGGTAGTCACCAAAGCCCTGACCGAAATTGAGATTGACCGAGATGGATTCAAATGGGCGAGACCCTACATCACGGTCAACCGCTTGGGGGCACTGCCTGAATCAGCCACAGATATTGTCGGAATAGGAGACGTCATCCGGTATGAACAACTTGGAGACGGTGCTGTTGCACTCGGACAACACCCGGGAATCCAGGCAGCCCTGATCGCTCTTGCTCCCCGGGATGGCGCGATCACGGCAATGGTTGGCGGCTTTGATTTTACTGCCAGGCAATTCAACCATGCCACCCAGGCACGCCGTCAGCCCGGTTCCAATTTCAAACCCTTCTTCTATTCCGGGGCTATGGAGAACGGCTTGACCGCTGCCTCCATCTACAACGATGCCCCGATTGTCCTACCGGGCGGGCAACTGGAAGAAACCTATCGCCCCAGGAATTCCGGTGATGTTTTCCACGGCAATATCCGGTTGCGGGAAGCCTTGTATCGCTCCATTAACCTGGTGTCCCTGCGTATCATCCTGGATTATGGTCCGAAAAACGCCATTGATTATGTATCACGATTTGGCTTTGATACTGCCAACTTCCCCAGGAATGCCCAACTGGCATTCGGCGGTGGCACCATTGCGCTGACCCCGCTGGAGATAGTGACTGGTTATGCCGCATTTGCGAACGGCGGATTCAAGGTAACGCCCTTCCTGATCAGCCGTATTAATTCCATCAATGGCGATGTGTTTTTCCAGGCAGATCCGGAGATTGCATGTCACGCAAATTGTGACGAGATCAATCCTGCCCCAAGAGTCGTTGAGCCGAGAGTCGCTCATATTATGGACAGCATTCTGTCCGATGCCGTGCGTCGGGGTACTGGCACCAAAGCCCTGCGCGCCCTGAAACGCAGCGACCTCCGAGGCAAGACCGGCACCACGAACAGTGCGGATATCTGGTTTTCTGGCTATACCCCCGACCTGGTCGCCACCGTCTGGTCAGGGTTCCACGACAATGCTCCCGTTGGCAACCGTGAATGGGGTTCCACCACCCCCATAGAAATCTGGATTGACTTTATGGCTCAATCCCTGCCCCGGGAACGGGATGCCACAACCCTCCCCCGTCCGGACGGTATCTTCTCCGTAAAAATAGACCCCGAGACAGGCAAGCGCACCGAGCCTTCCGACCCTGACGGGGTGTTTGAGATTTTCCGGGAAGAG
>DKIG01000055.1 GCA_002454165.1 Gammaproteobacteria bacterium UBA6724 | reverse complement strand
TATACACGAAAGCAGGAATCCAGAATCCTCAGATATGGCGGCTGAGCGGCGGGTCTGCCTTTTTACGCTAAGACCACTTGCTCTATGACCACCTATTCTATGACCACCTATTCTACGACCACAGCAGTGCCGGTCACGCTCACCATCATCATGCCGTTAGTCTTGCCGAAACATTCATAGTCAATGTCCACAGCGACGACGGCATTAGCCCTCAGTTCGTGTGCCCAGTCTTCCAGCGCTTCAAGGGCGAGTTCTCTCGCTTTGCCCAGTTCCTTCTCGTAGGAGGCTGACCTGCCGCCCACGATATCGCGCACTGCGGCGAACATATCTCTGAATATGTTGGCGCCGAGAATGGCTTCGCCGGTGACGATGCCAAGATATTTGACTATTTTTTTACCCTCAACACTTGCGGTCGTCGTTATGATCATCTCTTCCTCCAGGATCATTGAGTTGCTGTCGTTGCTGTCGTTGCTGTCGTTGCTGTCGTTGCTGTCGCTGTAATTGCTGCGCTGTCGGCACGCCACTGCGCCACTACTCAGCGGACTATCAGAATATCTCCATCCAGTTTGACCGGGCGGCTGATCCGTTTGTCTATGACTTCCACCCGGGCAAACTTTTCCTGACACCTTTCTGATAGGGCATGGAAGGGTGGACGGGAAGGGTCAGCGATGATGACTTGTTTGACGCCAGATTTTTTGGCGCGGACTACCAGGTTAAACAACTCACTTACCATTTCATCCCAGAAGCAGATGTCTGAGCCCACTATCAGGTCAAAGTTACTCAGAAAATCTTTTGTCGATTGTTTGAAGGAGCGCTTTTCCGCGGTCATGCGAACCTGGTTAATTTCGGCATGGAGTTGAAGATAGGGCAGGACATTCCTGTCGGCATCAATGCCATGAACACGGCAGTTGAAATTTTTGGCGCAGTATTGACTCAGTAAACCCCAGCCACAACCGATTTCCAGTAGGCGGGTTCTTTTGGGCAGCGGATGTTTTTTCAAATAGTCCATGATGAGATAGCTGGCGTTCCAGACCTTGTGCCCATGTATTTCTGCCACATGCCCCGATCTTTTCAGGCTACGCATCTGCGGATGGTTACTCTTGAGGATTTTTAATCCATAGAGTCGGTGCATGTTTTTTTGTTTTTTTATCTTTCTATGAGTCATGGGGTTAAGGGTTCTGGGCGGTGTCTTGTAAGAGGTTCCTTGTTAATAGTTTATCCGAAAGTCATTCAAACCAACAAAGGTGCCGCCGTTTCGTTCACAGAGTATTCTCATCAGCATTGCAAACTTGATGCCGGTGGTCTGGAATTCTGGTGGACCGGCGAACATGACCGGAAAGCCAATAGCGTGGATTCTGACCAGTCTGTTACCCGTAGCATCTTCAAGATTGATCCGGTCCACGTTGGTGATGACCTGCTGAACGGAGCGACCGGTGAATTCATCACCAAATACAAAGAGGCTGATTTTACGTCCCGGGCGATAAAAAGTTCTGATGGCTTTGGTAATACCTTCAACCGGGCTTGAATTGGAAAAAGGCTGCCAAGTTTTGAGCCTGTCGGTGATGGCGCGCCGCCGTCCCTGGGTATCAGGTATCCAGGCATTGGCGTATTGGGAAAACATATACTCACCCATGTCGTTCATCACCTGTATGCCTTTTAGACGCGGATAGACTGCAAGCGTTTCTGACACCTTCTGCACTACTAAGGGCCAGGCGTAAGTGAACATGCTGCCAGAGGTATCAATAATAAATATCACATATTCGCTATCCACCGGTATGCCGCCAATTTTGTTTTCATCTGCGGAACGCTGATACTCGGCAAGCAAGACTTTCATTTCATCCGTCAGGGATTGTTTCGCCCGGGCGAGGCGACCTTCAATCAGATTGTTGATCTTTGTCTTGTCGCGCGTATTTTCATATTTTGCTTCCAGTGCAGATAATTCCGCATTGAGTCGCGACAGCCGTTCCTGTTTTTCCACTTGCTTATCTTCCTTGCGTAGCATGTCGCGCCGAATGTCTTTTGTTTCACCTCGCAGGTCAAACAAATCTCGTTGCAGGTCGGCAAGGTATCCATGAAGGTTTTCAATGGTGTCTTCAAAGATAACCGGTTCAAAAACCCTGGTGAGTACCAGTAGCAATATCAGGGCACCAAAGCCGCAACTGATGACATCAAGGAAGGACAGACTGATGCCTTCTATTTCTCTGCGCCGGGTCTTCATAATGATTGCCTCGTGCGGAACATCAGGGCCAGTCCGCCGGTGGGGACAGGAAGGAACCACCCGTATTCTGCGCCAGTAGCCAGTAGGATGGGGTGGATTGGGGGTCGCCTTCCATGGGGAAGAGAATCACATTAACCGGGATTCTGGGCGGCAGTAGTTTCAAACTGGCATCAAAAATTTTGACCCGGTCCCGACTCTCGACAAGTTGGCGCCGGGGCTTGTTGATTGCCATGGTGGGCAGGCCGTCCACTATCAGGAAGATGTTGTCTGGCATGGGGCTGAGGTTGCGGGCAAGCGTAAACGGCAGATGCAGGGAGGTCCCCTGGTGGGGAACAATCTGTTTGATACTGTCAATCACTGCATCTGTATCGGATTTGTTGATACTACTTAACCAGTCTGTTTCGGTGCCGGCTATGGCCGACATGGCTTCGGAGTTAAAGGTAAACAACTGGAACTGGGCGTCTTTCGGTAGGTTAGCCATGATCCACTCAACCGTCCGAATGGCGCGTTGCCACTTCTTGGAAGCACGTTTTTGATGGTCGGGTAGATTGCGTCTTCGGAGCACATTGACCAGCGTCTTATCAAGCATGCTTGCCGAGGTATCAAGCAGTATCAGGACATGCCGCCCGCCGACTTTCATGCCGGTCAGATATTGTCGGTCACCTTCGCCGACAATGGTGCGAAGCGAGGTGCCGCTCTTGTCATCGGCGGCGACGCTGCCTTCAAGATTGGCGGCCTCCAGTTCAAGTTTCTTTAATTCCGATTTCAGTGATTCAATCGTGTCTTCCTGGCTTGCGCCTGCCTGATTCAATCTTGCCAACTCGGCTTCAAGCATTTTGATTGTTTTTATCAGTCTGGTTGCCAGGTCCTCGGTGCTGATAATCTTTTCTTCTTTTTCTTTTACTGTATTTTTGAGGCTAATGAGATCCTCGGTTTCGTCTTCAACCTGTTCCTCAATTCGGGTGATTTCCGCAAGCAGTTGCAGATTAAGTTCTTGGGAAGTGGCTTCCGTGGAATGATTGATGACGATAAAAATGAGGATCACCGCGCCAAAGCCGCAGGACATCACATCTAAGAAGGATAAGCCAAATAAATTGACTTCTCGCCGCTTAGCCATCAGCAGGCACCCGGATCAGGATGAGGGTCTGAGTTCGGGAAGCGTCGGTCAATTCGTCCCCCAGGTGCAGGGACATGAGATGGTCTGGTTTTTCGCCATTGATACGAACTGCCTCCCTATCATGACATTCCATCAACAATTCATTGTTCCGGAGATAGAGGGTGCAGGCAGGATTGTTTAGCTCAGGTCTTGCCCCGGATGAAAAATCCCGCCCCAGTTTGAACGACCGACCTATGGGGGTTGCCTGATGTTGCCACAAGAGATGACTGGGCGCTTGCCGGTCAGTCTTTGGGGTGCTGTTCTGAATGCCCTTTTCAGTAGCATCCTCAGTGACAATCGTGCCGACGCTGAGTTGCAGGATATGAGACATCTCACCCTGGGTCCGGGTAATTTCATCCTGTCGTTCCCTGGCTGAATCTACGGATTTTGATTCTGATAGATAGACAAGTTCCAGATTTTTAATTAGAGATAGGGAATCATGCAGGCCAGGGAAGCCCGCGAAATGGTGTGAAACCAACAGACTGGCAGGCGTCCCGTCGGATATTTCCTGGCGTATCATTTGCACGATTTGTGGGTAGAGGGGCGTGCAGGCAGTGAGCAGGGTATCCCGAGACACATTGATTGACTGCTTGCCAGTTTCAAGATTCAGTTCAAATCTGTTCATCCCCCTGGGGTCAAGCTTGCCAATCCAATCTGGCAACTGGTCAAACATCTGTTGTTCGCTGGACGCATCGTGCATGGGGTCAAAGCGCGTTGCCTGGATAAACTGGCTAGCGATGATGTTTGCCCAGCGCTCCCAGAGGGTAGCGAGGCCGATTTCGGTGACGGTCTTGGTGCTTTTTCTGACCAGGAGGTCCTGGTTGCTGAGTCGGGTCAGGGTGATGTGATGCAGTTGGATATCAAGATGCAGCACAGTGGGTGCAAGGGGCAGATTGCTTGCTGCGACTAGGGATTGATCTACCACGCCAGTGACGGGCAAGCCGCACTCCTTTGCCATGCCCAGCAACAGTCCCAGATTCTCTGCCGAATAATAACCCGGTACGCAGAAGATAACCTGGTTGACCTCCTGCTTGATTGGTAGCCATAGAGCTTCCAGATGCGCAAAGGCAAGGTCGGCATGATGCCTGACCTGCCCGGTACGGTTGGGCAGGGGCTGGGTGTTGAGCTGGCTCCAGAAACGATTGTTTGTCCAGCGCGGTAGCAACCGAACCTTCTGGCTTGCCTCTTCCCCGGTCAGGAGTTGGTGTTCATCCAACAGGGCGTAACCAGGGCTGGTCCTGATGAGGTCATCCTTTACAGCGACTTGCACCCCGACATCGTTGATATTTAATACAGCGAGCGTCACAACTTGTTCTCCAGCATTCAGGATTGCAGATGCTGAATCAGTCTGGAATCACAATATTCTTCCACATCCAGTGCCAGCCGCTCCTGTGCCAGTTGCAGTTGGTGCATCAGGAACATAATGAGAATACTGATAAGCAATGCCACGAAGGTAGAATTAAAAGCGACCCCCAAACTCTGGGTGACACCCGCTATGTTGCCCTGCACCGCCTGGTGTGCCTGCCCTAGTGCCTGACCTATGCCGCGCACGGTGCCCAGGAAGCCAATGGACGGAATCGCCCAGGAAATATAACGAATCATTGAGAGCTCCGAGTCCATCCGCTCGGCTTCTGCTTCGCATATTCCCCGAACAGCGTTTGCCACATCCTGGATATTTCTGGTGGATCGGAACCTGTGCAGTGCCGTCAAGAGGGCACGGGACAAGAGGAAACTTTGTTGTGTTAGCGGCAAGGACTGGACTGGGCGAGACAGTTCCCGACTATCCTCCGGGAGAATACTCGTCCCTTGGGTGCGGGGGATGAGGTCCAGTGTCAGAATGCGTTTTTCCTGGATGGTTAGCCATGCCTTGTAGCCCATCAAGGACATTGCCCAGAACATGAGAATGAAGCAGGCTTCCTGCTCAAGATCGCGGACCAGGATATACACAGACCTTTCCGGTACATACTCAGGGTTGGTGTTTATTTGTATCGCCTGGTGTTCCAGAACCAGGTTGGCGTTCGGTCTTATTATTGAGACATAGATGGCGTGAATGATGATCCCCGCTATGATGAGCGAGAAGAACTGATAGATGAATTCTACGGGTAGTTGTTTCTTCATATTGTTCCTTAATAATTATTTATAACTATATGATTATAAAGGTTATTTGCTCAAAGCCTTTTCTCAAATATCAACTGGAAATGCTATCGCTTTGTCAACCTGGATTTCCTCACTGGGTATGAAGTTTCTGATAGTTTCGCCAGGCTCAGGGAGTGCCAGGTCCTTGTCAGGCTCTGGCTCTTGATCCGGGTCTGGCTCTTGATTCGGGTCTGGCTCTTGATTCGGGTCAGGCTGTGCTGCTGTCTGCTCCCTGGGTTCTGCTGCCTCTTGGGCTACTTCGGTGGTGGCGTCTTCTGCCCTAGCATTTGCTTCCAAGGGTGCTACTTTTGCGGCTACCAGAAGATGACCCGCAACTGCCATGAGTGCCAGGCGTCTTAGTATCCATCTTGTTCGTTTCATTCAGCATACCTCGCTATTCTAAAACCCACATCAGGTCTGGGCTCTGCACCGTAGTCGCGGAAGGTCCAGCGCAATTCACTGAAGCGCCCCTGAGTATAGTTTGAACCTCTGATGACATGATAGTCGCCCCGGGCTGGACCCACCGGGTCAGACAGAGTTTTTCGGTAAATCTCTACGGAATAATAATCATGCACCCATTCTGAAACATTGCCAGCAAGATCAAAAATCCCCAGGGCGTTGGCGGCAAAGGTCCCAGAGGGCGCGGGGCCACGATAGTTATCATTGTAGTTGACGATATGCTGGGACACCATATTAGCGGCGGACTTATCAGCAAAATTACCGCTACCAGCCGAAGGTGGCATGGCATGCCCCCAGGGAAATCTGGTCGGAGGACCACCCGTCGCATAACGCGCAGCCCAGGACCATTCTGATTCTGTGGGCAGCCGATAACCGGTAGTTGTGGGTTGCCTGAGTTGCCAGCGTCCATTTTTCTGCTCATAGGCAGGACGGAGTCCGTCTTTCTTGCTGAGCCAGTTGCAGAATTGTGCCGCCTGGTCCCAGGAAACATTGACCGCTGGCCGGTCATCTTCATTCAACAGAGCACGGCTTAATTTGCCGGAATCATGTCCCGCATCAAAGGCTCTGAAACTTTTATTGCTGATTTCTGTTTCCCCGAGATAGTAGGCGCGGGTGAGGAGGATATCCTTCTCTATTTCGTTGGAGCGGCGCCCAGGTTCTCGTCTATCCGCGCCCATTTTCATCTTGCCCGGAAGAATGAACCTGAGCTTGTCTCCCAGAAAGCTACTGAGTTGTTGCGGGATGGCGGCTATTTTGGCTTCTGCTTCGGTTTGTAGCAGGACATTCAACTCCTGTGCTAGCCCGGGTTGCAGTGTGACTGCTGTTTCCCAGGGGACAAATCCGGGAAGTTCAACGCGTAATTGGTGCCGTCTTGCCGGTAGTTCCAGGGTTTGATTCGCCATGCCTTGCTTTTTTCCGTTGACGAAGAGAGTGCCGCCAGGAGGGCTGACCTTGAGATAGAGCATGCCGACATTGGCTTCCAGGCTGAGGTGGAGCTGTTGCTCCTGTTCCGACTCTATCTTCAATTGGTGGCGGACCTGCTGGTACCCCGCTTTGGTCGCCACTAGTTCATAGTCAGCCCTGGGGGGCAGGGAGATAGCAAGGGGCGTTTGACCATAGTACTTGCCTGAGATGGTGATGTTTGCGCCCTCGGGTTCTGTGCTGAGACTGAGCTGACCCTCGGTTTTGATCAGTAGGACATCAGGGAGGCGGATATCTTTCTGAGGCACGATGCTGAGCTCAGTGTGCCAGGTCATATAACCCGCCTTTTTCAGCACCAGGTCATGCTTGCCTTTTAATAGTTCAAGGATAGCGGGGGTGACCTCAGTCTCGGTACCGTCAATCAGCAGGATGGCACCCGTTGGAATGGAATGGACGGTCACCCTTGCCCAGGCGGGTGAGAGAGTGACTGCGACTTCCTGCTGCACTCTCATGCCTTCAATATCTATATCGGTCTGGTAGGGCAGATAGCGGGGATGTTTAATGGACAAGCTGTGATGCCCGGCGGCTACCGCATCAAGGCTGAGGGGTGTTACCCCGACAGGTGTCTGGTCAATATAGACCTCGGCGCCTGCAACGGGTGCCGAGGTCAGGTTCAGCATGCCGGGTAGCCGGGTCAGACTGAAATCAAAGGTCTGCTCTGGTGCCTCACTTACCCTGATTGAATCGGTAAGCTCAGCATAGCCAGGATGGGCGGCGAGGATAGTATATTCCCCGGCAAGCATGAGATACCTGCCACCCAGTGGATAGACCGGGAAGCCGCTAGTGATGCTGATGTCAGCAGATTCCGGATAGGTGTTGAACTTGACTGACCTGGCGTTAAACATAAACAGAGCGACCCCCGCCAGGACTATAAACAGTGCCAGCAGTGCCAACATCACCGGGCTGATAGTCACCAGAGGTTTTTTATCTGGCGCCTCAGCCCGTTTGAACTCGGTCGGGCTGAGCTTAGTGTTACCCGGTTGTCCTGACTCTTCTAGTTCTTCTAGGCGTCGGTCGGTCATATCTTCTCGCTACAGATGATCTCAATAGGTGCTGATGCTTGCCCGGATCTGAGCGTGAAATTATGCCTGACATCTCGGTAACCGGGTCGTTTCCCTACAACAGTGTAGTCGCCTGGGATGAGAGCCAATTGCTTGGAAGTCAGTAAGCCAAATCTGCCGACCTTATAAACCGTGATGGCTGTTTTATTGTCCGATATAAAAGTCACTGGTATAGGAATCCTGGCGTTGGATATCAGCCGCGCCAGGGTGTCTATGTAGGATAACCATTTATCTGGTTTGGGCTCGGTGCGCGATGCGGCAACTAGAGTTTCTCTTGCCTTGCCAAGTGCCTTGTCTTCCTGCATCAGGCCGGGGTTGGACAGGTAGCCTTCCAGGCTTGCTTCAAGTGCAATGAGGGCGCTTGCTCGGGTGATACCGCGACTAGCGAAGACCAGGGTCGGGTCTATTGTCAGTGCTGCTTCGTACTCTGTGATGGCTGATTGCCAATGCCAACTTGCTAGAAACTCCTCTGCCTGTTGGCGATGCTCGTTGATTCTGTCTCTGTTCCCTGCCTGTTGAACCTGAAGCAAGCCATCGGCAGGCTCGGCAGAGTCAGGCAGAATCTTTTGGGCGCGGATGAAATGGCGTCGCGCAGCGGTATAGTTTCGTTCGGCAAACGCACCGAAGGCGCGGGACATGGCATCGCTGAAGTCCTGTTGCCGGATGCGCCCACGAACGCGTTTGATTGCCGACTTGCCCAGAGTCCCATCCAGGGAGTTCGCTTCCTCATAGGCGGCAAGGGCAGATTGAAGTTGCCCGTTCCGCTCTAGCGATTCTCCCTGCTGGATGAAGGCAAGCACCTGCTCAAGATTATCGGCGCGTAGCAGTTTCGCGCTGATGTTTTTATCGTCTCCATCTATGGCGCTGGCGATGGTAAAGGCGCTCAGCGCCGCTTGATGCTCGCCTGCATCCAGGGCGGTATCGCCAATCTTTATTTGTTCTGCGAGCACTGAGGGTGCCTTCTCCAAGAGAGCGGCGAGAGCGATGATGACCTGCTGATAGCCAGCCAGAGCCGCCGCAAAGTTTTTATTTCTATACTGCTCTTCGGCGTCTTCTGTTGCCTTACTCAGTGCAGCAAATTCTTCTCCTGCCCAGAGGCTGACGCCCAGGTCTTCAAGCTGTATCTGGCGTCGTAGTAGCGTCTGTGTCACCTCCTGAGCCTGTTCTTTCAAATACGCCAGCCGTGCCTGCTCATGCGGTGCTATGACGGGTGCGGTATTGCTCTGTGGTGATGCTTGGTGTTCGGGGCTATTCAATGTAGCACCAAACCCAGGGCTATCTTCGTCAACTGGGGTAATGGTGCCTGACGGCAAGAAGAACAAGAGCAATGCGATGGCAACCAGGGCGGCCAGTGCCGTTAATACACGGGTGGTTGATATCCGGCCTTGTCCCCGGATGAGAACTGGCGCCTGTCTTGCGCCTGTCTGCTCTGCGCTTGCCTGGTCCCTGGAAGCCTCCCCCCGCTCCTCCCCCCGCTTAAAAGCAATGGACTGAATACCGCCATCACCCTGGTCAAAATGCGTTGCCAGGGCTGCCTGAAGACTGTGCAGGTCAACAGACCTTTCATAGGGAGATGCTTGCAACATTTTGCTGAGGAGGGGAGCGATTTCCGGAGGTAGGGGTCTATCCAGTGCCAGATCGGGCTGCCATTGCTTGCCGGTCAGGCTGTGAAATATCAGGCAACCCAGAGAATAGTAATCATCCGAGAAGTCGGGTGCCTGGTCATTCTTTGCTTCTGGGCTCAGCCAGGCATGATATTCCAGGTCGTCGTAAAGGGCGGCGGGTATGCCCCAGCCAGTGATGTGAATAGTCCCGGATGGCGTCAGGATGAGGTTACCGGGATGAAGGCGACCATGGGCAATGCCTAGTTGGTGGGCGTATCGGATGGCGGTCAGCAAAGCATCCAGCAGTTGCCAGATGCGGGATGCGGACTGGTTCTGGGGTGAAAAATGCTCGCCGCCCTCAACATACCGTTCCGACCAATAATGCATGCCATCGGTTGCATCATATTCCAGGACGCGGCTGATGTTTTGATGAATCAACCCCTTCTGCCTGCCTTGGGCTACAATCATAGCCAACCAGGCTGCCGCATCAATCTGCCCGGTCAATATGTTCAGGAGCACCTTTTCATGCGTGAGATCATTGCTCGCCAGCCAGGACTCAACCTTGCCTGGCTGACCAACCTTGTTGATAAGTGTGAAATGCGGCGGGAAGGACTGGCCCTCAACCAAGCGCGTTGTCATGGTGGTCTATCCGATGAATGCTTCTTGTCCCGGTCCTGGCTCGTTATATGTGCGGGCAATGTGTGCCGCTTATTGTTCCGCCGGCGGGCTGGTTTCCTGAACATAGATGTCTTTCAATAATTGCCGCCACTGGGCATATTGCTCCCTGGCTGTTCCGGTCAACTCAATGGTTTTCCCTTCAATATCAAGAACATAGGGAGTAACCTCGGCACCGAGAGAATGACTGAGTTCCTTCAATGCCTCGGCGTGGATTTCTGCTTCCTTCCGCCGTTCCAGACCGCTACGGATAACACCAATGCCGCCAACTACGGCACCAGCGGCGGCTGTATCAACCGCCGAACTAGAGCTTTTACTGCTTGCTACAATACCGCCGATAACTAACAGGGCACCGCCAATCAATCGATTTCTTGCTTGCCGTTTGACTTCACGCAACCGGATTGCCTCATCGTAGGTAGCGTGTCGCCATTCGTCATAGGAGGGCTTCATATCCCTGTAAAAACGGCTGTAATGATCGTCCAGGGTATCAACGAAGAGATATTCCTGCTCCTTGATTCTTGTTACCCGCGCCATGATGGCGTCCGATTCAGCCGGTAGCCTGACGACCCTGGTCCTGCCCGAAGTTGAGGTCTTCAGATAGTCGTCAAAAGCACCCGGTGCCAGGTCTCGGGCGAATTTCAAATCTGCTACCTGCTTGACCTCTCTGATTTTTCCTCCGCTCAGCCTCTGGCGGGCTTTAAGGAGCGCGTTGGCGATATCGTTGTATAAATCCTGAAATGGATCCTCAACGGGGGTTTCGTAGGAGAATTTGCTTGCCGCATCGGTGAAGGCTTTGTCAAACCAAACTCTGCCTGAGGCATCAACGGCTTTCACCTGTACCTTCAGACTTTCACCATCGGAGAGTAAAATCCTGCCACTAATCTGAATATCAACTGCATTGGATGCCGCAGGTGTTACCCGGACGGCGCCCCAGTTACCGGTCAACTCCAGGGTATTTTTCAGATGATAGGCGATGTAACTTGATTCGCCGCGCCGGACATCGGGGATAATCAGATTCTTTTCTTGCTCCTTCAGGCTTTTCGGAATCCCTGGGTTCACGGGCATAATGCCGATGTCCAGCAGTTGCTCTGGCGGGATGGATTCACCCGCCTGAATGGCTGGCTTGGAATTGGCTGTCACCACTAGGGTACTGGAACAGCCGATGACCAGGAGGTTGGACGCCAAGGCTAGCATCGTTACGAAGGTTGATAATTTTCTGCTGCTGGGCACCGGGTGCCTCCTTTCTGTTTCTTTATTGATGAGCCTTACAGATTCTTTTTGTATTTTTTATATTCGTCCCAGAGTTTTTTTCTGAGCGCCGGATCGGTTTCTGCTATCGCCGCTTCCCGCAACTGCTTGGCAACAATGTCATCTCCTTGGGGGCTGGGAATATCCTCCGGTATAGACAGTGCGCCGACGATATCTTCTGACCGCTTCAGTCTGGTGTCATCCAGCATTTTGCCGTCTTGTGTCAGCACGATTCCCGTATCTCTTGGCGTTTCGCCATCGCTGTTCTCGCTTCTACCAAGTATCGCGACGCCAGGGACATTGATGGCGGCCTTCGGTGCTGGCGCGGTATCAAGTACTGCCTGCCGGGCAGCAAGGATTTTGCCCTCAAATATGACAATGGAGTCATCAAGTTCTTTGTCCAGGTCGCTTTTCGGGCGATTGGCACTGCCCTGGTCTGTTGCCCCGGTTTCAATCTGGGGAAACTCAATGCCTGCTGAAAATATGGAATCCGTGGCAATCACTATGGCGATATTGGCTTCTTGCAGAGCCGTTTCTGCCTCCTGAAAAATGTCTTCTGCCGCCGGGTTATCAGGCGACTCCGCCAGCACTGCCCGGGCTTCCAGCAGATCCTGACCCGCTACCAGTATCCTGAGGCGTGCCTCGGCGAGAGCTGCTTCGGCGGCGGCAAGTTCCTCTCCGCTCTCGGCGCTTTCTAGTTTGCCGCCGGCTGTTTGTAATGCGATGCTGGCTTCTTCCAGGGCTTGCTGGGCGGTGCTCATCTCCTCAGGAATGCCTGGCTGCTCGGCACCTCCCTGGCTATCGGCACTTCCCTGGCTATCGGCACTTCCCTGGCTGTCGGCACCTCCCTGGCTATCGGCAATGGCCGATGTCTGGGCACCGTCATCAGTGTCTTGTAGCAGGGGGTCCCATTCTTCTTCAGCCATCTCTTTGGGCATCTTCTTGATAAGTTCCGCGCCAGATTCGCCGACCCGTTGACCTGCCTTTTTCAAAGATTTTGCTGCCTCGCGCTGTTTCTGAGCCCTCTTAGAAGACGAGGCGGTTTTATCTGCGGCAGCGTCCGCTCCGGTGCGACTGGATGCTGCGCTGTCTGAAGCCGGGCTGCTTGAAGGTAGCCCCCCCGAAGACGTTTCGCCAGATGATGGGCTACTCGGCGGCAGCCCTCTTGAAGGCGAGCCACTGGAAGAGGGTTTGCTTGAAGAGGGCTTGCTGGAAGAGGGACTGCTTGAAGGCGAGCCGCTGGAAGAGGGTTTGCTTGAAGATGGTTTGCTTGAAGATGGTCTCGTCGCAGGGGGCTTGCTTGACGGCGGGCTACTTGCTGGTGGTGGACTCGTCACTGGTGGTGGGCTGGCGGGTTTTGGTGATGAACAGGATTGCATCAGCAATATAGCCACGGCTACTATTACCGCAGATAGCAGTGTGAGTATCTTTTGATAGGTGGGACTAGTTGACTGCATTAACGCACCCTGCGTCTGGCTGAGAGGAGTTTTTAATCCGCATGATGAAGTGTAACTGAACTGGCGGCGTAAAGTCGCCAACGCGCACCGATTATTTGACCCGTCCAGGTAAAGAAATGTTCAATCATTTCTGCGCCCGATTATCTCCGGGGATTGACAGGGTCTCAGTAGCGCACAAAGATGCTAACTTAGTTACCGAATTGATACAGTGCTAAACATGGCTCTTAACACAGATTGTAATGTAAATTGTAATGTGGATTGTAATAGAGACAGGAGGTGGCATTTGGTAGCACAACCGAGAGTGTTGATAGTGATGCTGCTGTCAATGATTGTCTTGGCGCTGCTGCCGGGCTGTACTACCAGCGTGGTGGTGAAGGGTAGGGTGCCAACGCCTCTGGTGCACAAGATTCCAGCGCGGGTTGCTGTGCACTATCCTGAGGCATTCAAAAACTATCAATACAAAGAGGTCATCAAAGGCGCCGGCACCTGGGACATCAATCTTGGTGCCCAGAATCTTGCTTTCTTTCGTAACCTGATACAGGCAATGTTTACTCAAGTGGAAGAGGTCGCTGAGCCAAGCCTGACGGCTGATGAGATGCAGCGTCTTGATGGCATTCTGGTGCCAGAGATTGTGAAATTTGGTTTCTTGGTGCCGGAGATATCGGGGTTGAAATTTTATTCCGTGTCCATTGAATATCAGATTGTTATGTACAACAGCCTGGGCGAAAAAACGGGGGAGTGGAATATCGTCGGCTATGGTAAAAGCGAGGGCGGGGTCTTTGCCGCAGATGACGCCCTGAGTAAAGCAACGGCGCTTGCTATCCGCGACGGTGGGGCGCGCCTGGCAATTGGATTGGCGGACCAGCCAGGAGTCCAGGTCTGGTTGAACAACCGGGATGAGTAAAATTATGGTGCAAAACATTTCTAATGCCAGATGCTCGCTGATGCTTGCCATGCTTTTGTGGACGAGTTTGTTTACGCTTTTGTCTGGTTGCGTGTCGTCAAGGATTGAGCAGACCAGGCATGCAGACACGGGCATCTCGCCTGATGAAGTTGCAGTCCTGCTGGGGCGCGCGAGTTACAACGACAAACAAACGGAAGCGAGTTTTACCGACTGCGTTGCCGATGTCATGAGTCAGGAACCCAACCCCATTCGTCTGATTACCCAGGCTGAGTTTCAGGATCGCATGTATCCTTGGTTTGAGCCTAGGACTGCTCCCTCATCTGTTGCTGAACTCGGTCAGATATTTGCGCAACCCGGGGTCAAGGAGAGAATTGAGGAAGCCAAGATCAGGTATCTTGCCTGGATTGACGGAGACACAATCACTATCAAGAGTGGTGGTTCAATGAGTTGTACGATTTCAACCTTTGGCGCTGGTTGTCTGGGAGTGAGTTACTGGGAGGAAGATGCTTCCTACGAGGCTTCTATTTGGGACATACAGACGATGACGGAAACTGGTCAGATCAGCGCCGAGGCGACAGGAACTTCCTATTTGGCAGGATTAGTCATCCCGATTCCCATCCTGGCGAGACCGGGGAATGTCACCTGTAAGCAGTTGGCGAATCAGATCAAAGACTTCATCATCGGGGACCAGTGACAGCAAAACCCTAGCACTTGCCGTCATCACGCAGCTATCATTACACCCCTATCATTACACCCCTATCATCACACCATGAATGTTAAGGACTATCGTCCTCAGTCTTAGCAGGAGTGGCAGAAGGCTTGTCAATCACATAATACAACTGACGAAGCCTAAGTCCTTCTGTCGACACCAGTTGTCCAGCAATGATTCTGGGTCGGAACTTGGATACCCTAAGGTGCATTTTCAATAGTCGCACCTGTTCATTAGGCAGGTTATGGTCAATGACCCTGAGATGATTAACATGACCCTTCTCGGTCACAGCATATTCCAGGGAGGCATAAATGGGCTCATCCTCAGCGGCGGCGTCAGGTATTCGGGACAGATACAATTTCCGCTCGGATTCCAGGGGCAGGCGAATTGGCGTCCCGAAGAGTTGCTCTGCCAAGAGTTTTGTTGCCGGTGACTCCTGGAGCAGATGCCAGGCGTCAAGATAGAGCTGCGCCGCCTTGTTGTGAGTAGTCATGGTGTAGAGGTCGCCCAGGTCAACCATGGCTGTTGCCTTGTCGGACAGGCTTGAATTTGGATTTGCCAGGACAATGACAAGGGAACGTTCCAGGGCGGATCTAGCCTGCTTTTTGTTGATGCCCTGCCATATTCTAGTCTTCGATATACCGTGCAGAGGCTGGACGAGGCGCAGGTCATTGGCACCGAAATGCTGCTCAATAATAGTCACGGCCCGCTCATACATGGCAATAGAAGTGTTGAATAACGACTCGCGTTCCAGTCTGGTACTACTCGTTCGGGAAATAGACTTGCCGCGGTGGGCAAAATAGTTGCCCAGACTATTGAGCCGGGAGATAAGCGTCGGTGATTCGGTGCCATACTCCTGTTCCAGAATGAGCAGATTGAACCGCTGCTCCCGGTCGGCATCAAGTGTTTGTCTGCGTCTGAGTTGCGTCCTGGTGATGTAATTGATAACTGGAATCTGCTGGGGCGAATAAACGCCTCTATGCCGATGCGTAATATGTTGGGCATGACGCAGGGAATCTTCCGCGGCTGCATAATTGCTGAGCTCTATCTGAGTGATACCCCTGACTATCAGCGCGTTCCTCAGGTTTGCGCTGAAGGGCTTGGTGTTGTCTTGCATCAATTTGATGCCGCGCTCAATGAATAACAATCCCCGGTCATAGTCGTCCGCACTTACTAGATCTTGCACGGCAATCTGTAGCAGGCCGTGGTTGACCAGAAGCATGCCGTATGCCACTGGTAGGTCTTGCTGAACCCGCGTTGATGTGTCCAGGAGAGATTGGGATAGGGTCAGGGCCTGAGTTAATTCCTTATTGCGGACATGATGATTGATGCTGTCCTGAAGTGGTTGCTGGGCAACTGGCAGTGATGGAGTGTAGAGATAGTGCAACAGATCCTGGTCAGCAGATGCCGAGGCCAGGTTACTCAGCAGCATACCCACCAGGAGCCTGGAGCCCAGAAGCAATGTAGATAAGGTTACTGAACTGATACCTGTCATCTGGAATCAGGAAGAAATGTTTGCACCAGGACGACGCCTTCGGTATCTATGGGTTGTCCCTGGTCTAGCCCGGGCCTGAAGTAAACCCTTTTTAATGCCCTGACTATCAGACGGCTGAGTGCTGGTGCTGCGTTTGATTCAGTCACTTTAATGTCCTGCAAATTCCCGGTGGCTGCCACGGTGAAACTGAACCTGATGCTCAAATTTTCCCGGGCGGCGTCGGTGCGCTGGGAGTGCGGCAGGATGGTGTTTAGTTGCTTCAGAGAAAATTTGAAAGGACTGCCCGTCACACGGTGAATACCATCTCCCCGGGAGAAGTTGTTATAACTGTCTGGTGTTTTGAATGACAGATGCTTCTGCTCAGCGTCAAGAATAAACCACTGGGGAGGCTGGGACGGGTCATCCAGTAGTTCGGCGGCTGATAACCGCTCCAGGGCACCGGGGTCAACGAAGGAGTACTTAGGACGAACCTTGTAGATCTGTAGCGTATCTGCTTGGCTTCTATGTATCCGGTGTTTGATTGTGATTGGTAGAGGCTGGCTTGATGCCATGATAGGGGAAGCCGCAAATGCCTTGCTGTAATATTCAGCTGCCAGCTCAGGTTTGCGGCTCAGGATGTAGGAATCAGCCAGAGTCAGCAGACCAACGGTACGCAGATCCCCCGCGGCTGTTGAAGACTGTAAGGCGTCAAGGAGATCATCATTGCTACAACATAAGCCGTAAAGCCGCTGGGCTTGAATAATCATCGTCGCGAATTGCAAGGACTCTCGACCATGTTTATCCGCCAGGGCAATGGCATCCAGCAGCAGGTTTTTTGCTCGGCGGGCTTGGCCGGTGCCTAGATACCAACGCGCCAGGTCAGCGTAGGCATAGAGACTATCGGGATGGTCAAGCCCAATATGATGGGTGCTGACAAAGAACGCGAATTCATGCAGTTGATTGGCGGTGGCGAAGGCCTGTTCCTGCATCGCCAATTCAGCCAAGAGTCCCACCGTCTCCAGTTGCCCAGGTGAATAGACCCCCTCGTTGCGGTGATTGATATTTTGTGCCCGTCGCAACACATTTTCCGCCGCTTCAACCTGACCCTCTTCTATGTGTAATCTGGCGAGCGACATGAGTGGTTCAAAGAGGCTTGCCGAGAAGGGTCCAGATTGTTTTTCAAGGGCAGTGATTGCTGAACTGGCGTCTGTGATTGCGCTGGGTGGAGGTGCCGTATTTGCATTTTCTGCATCTGCTACAGCATAACTCTGGCAGATTATTAAAATGATAATTGAAGTGCCTATTGTGGCAATTAAATGACGCACGCCAATCACCTCGGTTAGTTGGATGTTCATGCTGAATCTGTCGCCTGGATTATCCAATGCTTTTTATCAGGATGCGACTATATTCACCAGAAGCAAAGACTTGTACCCTGTGACATTGTTAATGCCCTCATGTTAATTTCTCGGCACGGTATGAACAATCCGCCACTTGCTTTGGTCTATACCAGGATGGCAGATGCAGATAGCATGATGATGCACGGGACGAAACAGATGCAGACACGCAAGGTAAGGTGGTATATGCACCAGACGGTTTGTTACAGACGTTTATCATATTCGGCAGGGCTCCTGATGACGGGGCTTTTGATGCTACTCTCCTTGCCAAGTTTCGCCATGTCTGTGGAGAAGGAAATTGAACTCGGCGAACAGGAGCACCGGAAGATCATCGCCAATGTCGGTGTGTACAATGATCCCGCCTTGCAATTGTATATCAACAAGGTCGGACAGAGGGTGGCGGCTGAGAGTAGTAGGGAAGAGATAGACTACACCTTCACGATTCTAAACAATGAAATGATTAATGCGATGGCGCTCCCCGGAGGATTTATCTACATCACGCGGGGAATGTTGATGCACATGAATTCCGAATCGGAGTTAGCGGCTGTACTTGGCCACGAAATAGCGCATGTGACCGAGAAGCACGCCTTGCGCAAGATAAACCGAGGCAAGGGGCTAGATTTTGTCAACACTATCCTCGCCGTTGTGTCTGGGCAGCCGGGCATCTATGAATTGGGGAGCATCTTCGGTGGGGTTCTGCTGTCTGGATACTCCCGGGAGTTTGAACTTGAAGCGGATGCAGTAGGTGCCGAGTACATGGCAAAGGCAGGTTATTCGCCGCTTGCCATGCTTGATACCATTGAAATTCTGAAAGCCAAGGACAGGATTGAAATTAAAGAAGCACGGTTGGAAAACCGGGAACCGCGAGTCTATCACGGCTTTCTTTCTACCCATCCAGACAATGATACCCGTTATCAGGAGGCAATCAGAGAGTCCGGAAAACTGGTGCGGGACTATGACGAATTCATCAAAACGGATGAATTTCTGCAGAAACTTAATGGTCTTGATTATGGTCCCTCAAGACAAATTGGCATTATGCGCGGCAACCAGTTTTACCATCCAAAACTCGGCATAAAACTCAGCTTCCCCCAGGAATGGCGGCAAGAGCCCTTCACTCAGGGCTTGCAACTGGTCTCGCGTTTGGATGATGCCAGCATAACGCTCATCACGGGCAAGTTATATCCTGGCGCGACCCCGGAAAATTTCGCCCGGGAAAATCTGGGAATGAGAGTGCGGGAGGGCAACAAAATTACCATCGCGGATTTGCCCACCTACCTCGGCATCGCTGACCGGGTGGATTCTCGTTACGGACCCCGGCCGGTCAGGTTCGCAGTGATTTTTGATAAGAGGCGGCGGCTTGCCTACATCCTACAGGGCGCCGGGAAACATGATTTGAGAAACATTGCCGCCGACCGACAGTTCATTGCCAGCATCTTCAGTTTTGATCGGATGTCACGCTCTGACTTTCAGATCGCCAGACGCCCTAGGGTCCAGGTAGTTCGTGCTGAACCCGGCACTAGTATGGAGCAACTTGCCCGTGAATCGCCGATTACCAATTATGCCCTGGAACGATTACGCGTGATGAATGGTTTATATCCTGATGGGCAGCCAGAGCCGGGGCAGTTGATAAAAATTATTGACTGAGTCTATGGCGCGACGCTCATTCAGAAAGGACATTCAGTAGGGAGAGGAATTGATGTTTACAGACAAGCGGGTGATCATCACCGGTGCTGCCGGTGCGCTGGGCAGATCGGTAGTTGCGCACTTCGCCAGCCGGGGGGCAAGGGTTGCCGCGCTTGATTACACGACTGAACTCTTGGATGCGGCATTTCCCGAGCAATCCCTCCCGCATCAATATCTTGCCCTGGACCTGACCAGCCGGGAATCTTGCCGTCAGGTCATTGGTGATCTGCTTGCCAGGATGGGCGGGGTTGACATCTTGTGTAACATAGCGGGCGGCTTCCGCATGGGGGAAAAAGTCCATGAGAGTAGCGACGATACTTGGGACTTCCTGTTCAATCTCAATGTCCGCTCCATCGTCAATACTTCGGCGGTGGTGGTACCCAAAATGCTCGAGCAGGGCGGTGGCAAGATTGTCAATGTTGCCGCTAGAGCAGCCACTGGCGGCGCGCCCATGATGGGGATTTATACGGCATCCAAGGCAGCAGTGATGCGATTGACCGAAAGCATGGCATTGGAACTTAGGGATAAACATATTAATGTGAATTGCATTATGCCGAGCATCATAGATACCCCCCAGAATCGTAAGGACATGCCCAAGGCGGATCATTCAGCCTGGGTACCCGTTGCGCATCTGGCTTCGGTCGTGGCATTCCTCGCCGCTGAGGATTCGGTTGCTGTGCATGGTGCTGCCATCCCGGTTGATGGCATGAGTTGAACAACTCATCTGACAAGAAATAGATCATGGAAAAATAGGGGCGCACCGACTTCGTCTCCTTTGACTTTGTCGTCCGTTTCATCATTCACGGATCATCTTATGTCCAAATTGATTTCCAAAATTAGTCCTGAGAGCGACGAGTTTAAGAGCAATGCCGCGCAGATGGATTTGGTCGTGAAGGACCTGCATGACAAGATCGGTAAAATTTTGCCGGGCGGTACGCAGCGGGTACGAGACAGGCATGTATCACGCGGTAAACTCTTGCCTCGGGACAGAGTGGAACGGCTGCTTGACCCTGGCACCCCTTTTCTTGAACTGTCCCAACTTGCTGCCTACGAATGCTATGAGGATAATATTCCCGCCGCTGGTCTGATCACCGGGATTGGTCGGGTGTGCGGGCGCGCGGTGATGATTATCTGCAATGATGCCACCGTCAAAGGCGGTACCTATTATCCCCTCACCGTTAAGAAGCAACTCCGCGCGCAAGAAATAGCCGAGCAAAATCATCTCCCTTGCATTCATCTCGTTGACAGTGGTGGCGCGAATCTGCCGCAACAGGCCGAGGTCTTCCCGGACAAGGATGACTTCGGTCGGACTTTTTATAACCAGGCGAATATGAGTGCCAGGGGCATTGCCCAAATTGCTGTCGTTATGGGTTCCTGTACAGCGGGCGGTGCCTATGTGCCGGCCATGGCGGATGAAAGTATTATTGTGCAAAATCAGGGCACCATCTTCTTGGCGGGTCCGCCTCTGGTGGAAGCCGCCACCGGGGAAAAAATCAGTGCCGAAGAACTCGGCGGTGGTCTGCTTCATGCTAAAACTTCAGGCGTGGTTGATCATCTGGCACGGAATGATACCCATGCCTTGCAACTAGTGCGTGCGAGTGTCGCTAGTCTTGGTCCCGTCAACTATGCCTATTTACCAGAGACGGCAAGCCGCCCCGCTTATGACCGAGATGAACTTAATGGCATAGTCCCCACAGATCCACGCAAAGCCTATGATTGCCGCGAACTTATCGCCCGTATCGTTGACGGCTCGGATTTCCATGAATTCAAAAAAGAATATGGGGACACCCTCGTCTGCGGCTTTGCCAAGATAGAAGGTTATCAGGTGGGTGTCCTCGGTAATAATGGCGTGCTCTTTTCAGAGAGTGCGCTCAAAGGCACGCATTTTGTCAGGCTCTGTAGCCAGCGGAAAATGCCGCTCGTTTTTTTACAAAATATCACCGGTTTTATGGTTGGCTCCAAGGCGGAAAGTGGCGGCATCATCAAAGATGGCGCAAAAATGGTGCATGCAGTTGCCTGCACGAAGGTGCCCAAATTCACGGTGATTGTGGGTGGCTCCTACGGTGCTGGCAACTATGGGATGTGCGGGCGTGCCTATAATCCGCGGCTACTGTTTATGTGGCCCAATGCGCGTATTTCTGTGATGGGCGGCGACCAGGCGGCGGATGTTCTCGCCGCTGTCACCAAGGACAGTAGCAACTGGTCAGATGCGCAGAAGGAGGCTTTCAAGCAGCCCATACGAGACAAGTACGAGCATGAAGGACATCCCTACTATGCCAGTGCCCGCATTTGGGACGATGGCATTATTGCGCCCAGGGATACGCGCCGCGTTCTGGGTCTGGGACTTGCCATGGCTGCCAATGCACCCATGGATGATTCGTCCTTCGGTGTCTTCAGGATGTAGTGGTAGCAGGCACAGCAGCATGTCCGGGATCACCAAAATTCTGATAGCAAATCGCGGGGAAATTGCCTGCCGCGTGATGCGCACGGCGCGCAGGATGGGCATTGCGACGGTGGCGGTCTATAGCGACGCCGATGCTAGATCCCTGCATAGACGCAGCGCTGACGAGGCGGTACATATTGGCGCCTCGCCGGCCACAGAATGCTATCTCGTCATTGACAAGATGCTCAATGCCTGCCGGTTGACGGGTGCTGATGCCGTGCATCCTGGCTATGGGTTTCTTTCGGAAAATCCGGCATTTGCCCAAGCCTTGAAAAAGGAGGGCATCACCTTCATTGGTCCCGCGCCTGAAAGCATGGCTTTGATGGGCTTAAAAAATACCGCCAAGCAGTTGATGGATGCGGCGGGGGTACCCATCACTCCGGGTTATTACGGGGATCATCAGGAATTAAAAAGACTGAGGGCGGAGGCGGATGCAATCGGTTATCCCCTGCTCATTAAGGCTGTTGCCGGTGGCGGTGGGAAGGGCATGCGCCGGGTGGACACTGCCCAAGCATTTGCGGCGGCTCTTGCTGCTTGTCAGCGGGAGGCGCAATCCAGCTTCGGTGATGACCGGGTCCTGATTGAAAAGTACATCCCTTCGCCGCGGCATATAGAGGTGCAAGTCTTGGGCGATCATCACGGGGAAGTGATGCATCTGTTTGAGCGCGATTGCTCTCTCCAGCGTCGTTATCAAAAAATTATTGAGGAAGCACCAGCGCCTGGCATGACGGAGGCAGTGCGCCATGCCATGACGGAGGCGGCAGTCAAGGCGGCGCAGGCGGTCAACTATGTCGGTGCCGGGACGATTGAGTTTATCGTTGATGGCTCTGGCGACCTCCGTGAGGACGGCTTTTGGTTTATGGAGATGAACACCAGATTACAGGTTGAACATCCGGTAACGGAAATGGTGACCGGGCTGGATCTGGTGGAGTGGCAAATCCGGATAGCCCGGGGCGAGAGGCTCCCGGCGCAAAATGAAATTCGTCTAAGAGGACATGCCGTTGAAGCGCGACTCTATGCCGAGGACCCTAGCAATGATTTCCTACCGAGTGTGGGGAAACTTGATATTTTCGTCCTGCCCGAGACGGCTCGCGTAGATGCTGGAGTAGAGCAAGATGACGAGGTGTCTATCTATTACGACCCCATGTTGGCGAAAGCCATTGTGCATGCAGATGATCGTGCGGCGGCAATTTCTCGTCTGGCGCATTTCTGTCGGGGGACTCAGGTCTATCCGGTGAAGACCAATGCCCGGTTACTTGCTCATTGCCTCACCCATGATGATTTTATATCGGGGAATATCTCAACCAGTTTTGTTGCAGACCTTATTGCAGAATTATCCTCCCATGCCGCCCTGGAGCATGACAAAAATTGTATCGCTTCAGTCCTCTTGTCGGCATCCGACGCGCCTTGGTGTCCCAGGACGCCGTTTGATGACCAGGGCGGCTGGCGGTTAAATCAGCCTGACAATACCGAGTTCTCATGTATCTGGGCGGATGAAGACCTGAGCCTGCCACTGGTGCCAGACGCAAAGGAGCCGGTGTATAGCCAGGGCTACCATCGTGCCGAGGGGCAGGTTGTATTTGTTGATGGCTTAAGTTATCTGATAGAAAAGGACTCAGGCGCAAGGGTTGAGGTGAGTGGTGGTGACACACTAGTAGCCCCTATGCCGGGCAAGGTGATTGCCGTGAATACCCGCCCAGGCAATCGGGTTCAGGCAGGTGAGCCGCTCATTCTGATGGAAGCCATGAAGATGGAAGTTACATTACAAGCACCGCGCGATGGTCTGGTGGCGGAAGTGATGGCGACCGAAGGCGCGCTGGTGGCAGACGGCGATATTTTATTGACCCTGGAAAAGGAACGCACAAAATGACCACACCCTATCCCACCCTGCAGTTCGGACATTCGGCAGAGGCACAGATGATTCGTGACAGTGTGTACGGCTTCTGTCAGGAACATCTGGCGCCGATTGCCGCTGAAATTGACAGTGATAATCAATTCCCCCGACATCTCTGGCCTCTCCTCGGAGAATTAGGACTCCACGGTATCACCGTTGAGGAGCAGGATGGCGGGGTAGGGCTCGGCTATCTGGAGCATATCATTGCGCTTGAAGAGCTCAGCAGGGCCTCCGCCGCCGTTGGCCTATCCTATGGTGCCCATTCCAATCTGTGCGTGAATCAATTGCGTTCCTGGGGCAATGCCGAGCAAAAAGCCAAATACTTACCTCATCTGATTAGCGGTGAATATCTTGGTAGCCTGGCGATGAGTGAGTCAGGTGCCGGCTCCGATGTGGTCTCCATGAAGCTGAGGGCGGAGGTTACCCAGGGCGGATATCTGTTGAACGGCAACAAGATGTGGATTACCAATGCTCCCACCGCGGATCTGCTCATCATCTACGCCAAGACTGATGCCGACAAGATCACTGCCTTTCTTGTGACGCCCGACATGGACGGCTTTCGCACGGCAGAAAAGTTGGACAAGTTAGGCATGCGGGGCTCGGACACCGCTGAGTTGACCTTTGAGGATTGCTTCGTCCCTGAAGACCGGGTCCTGGGAGAAGTAGGCAAGGGGATGCAAATTCTGATGAGTGGTCTGGATTATGAACGGGTTGTCCTGTCCGGTGTTTCCATTGGTATTATGCAAGCCTGCCTGGATGTCGTCCTGCCCTATATCCACGAGCGCAAGCAGTTTGGTAAGGCAATCGGCGAGTTCCAGTTAATGCAGGGCAAGTTGGCTGATATGTATGTAACCCTGTCAACAGCCCGTGCCTATTCCTATGCCGTGGCTGCTGCTTGCGACCGAGGCGAAACAACCCGCAAGGATGCTGCCGGGTGCATTCTTTATGCCGCCGAAAAAGCCACTCAAATGGCATCCGACGCCATACAGATGCTGGGCGGGAACGGCTATATGAATGAATATCCCACCGGGCGTCTCTGGCGTGATGCGAAACTTATGGAAATCGGTGCGGGTACTTCGGAAATTCGCCGCTGGCTGATTGGCAGGGAGCTGTTCGGGGAGACGGCATGAACATTTGGTGCGCGGTTTATTTGCCTTTGGCTTTCTTGCCGGTGCCCTTTTTAACAAGTGCCTGTTTACCCCGCGCCTTCTTGCCAGCAACACTAGCCCCTAGTAGCGGTTTAAGATAGTGTCCCGTCGCTGAAGCACTGACCCTGGCAACCTGCTCTGGTGTACCGACAGCCAGTACCCTGCCGCCTGCGGGACCTCCATCGGGACCCAGATCAATGATCCAATCTGCGGTTTTGATGACATCCAAATTGTGTTCAATGATGGTCACCGTATTGCCGGCTTCAACCAGACGGTTGAGGACACTCAGCAGTTTCTTCACATCATCAAAATGCAGTCCGGTGGTTGGCTCATCAAGAATATAGAAGGTCCTGCCGGTGGCAATTTTTGATAATTCTCGGGCGAGTTTTATTCTCTGCGCCTCGCCGCCAGACAGGGTGGTGGAGGGTTGCCCCAGGTGGAGATAGTCAAGGCCCACATCCATCAGCAACTCTAACCGACTCATAATTTTGGGATGTTCGGAAAAGTGCTCGGTCGCCTCTGCCACGGTGAGCGCCAGAATATCCGAGATTGACCGGCCCTTGTATTTCACTTCCAGAGTGGCATCGTTGAAACGCCGCCCGGCACAGGCTTCACACTTGACGAACACATCGGCAAGGAAGTGCATTTCAATTTTCCTCACGCCGTCTCCGTGACAACCTTCACAGCGGCCACCCTTCACATTAAATGAGAATCTGCCCGGCTTGTAGCCACGCATCCGGGCACTGGGCAGGAGAGAAAAGAAACTACGGATTTCATCAAACACCTTGATGTAGGTGACCGGGTTGCTTCTAGGCGTCCTGCCAATGGGTTTCTGGTCAATGGCGACTACCTTATCCAGCTGCTCCAGCCCCAGGACCTGGTCATGCTTGCCAATCCGCCGGGTTGAATGATGAAAGTGTCGCGCCAGGGCAGGATATAAAATGTCATTAACCAGAGTGGACTTACCAGCGCCAGAAACACCCGTGACCGCGGTCATGGTGCCGAGCGGGAATTCGACATCAATGTTCTTGAGATTATTTGCCGCCGCACCGACCAGGGTAATACTACCCGTCCTTTTCCGTCGCGAGGTACCGGGTTCAATGCGGGCACGGCGGGATAGATATTTGCCGGTGATGGAGCGAGGGTTTTTCTCCAGGCCCTTGAGCGTCCCACTATGTACAATTTCCCCACCTCTAACGCCCGCCCCGGGACCAAAGTCAACAAGATGATCGGCACTGCGGATCGTTTCCTCATCATGTTCCACCACCAGAACCGTGTTGCCAATATCCCGCATCCGGCGGAGGCTCGCTAGCAGTTTTTTATTGTCTCTCTGATGTAATCCGATGCTGGGTTCGTCAAGTATGTAAATGACACCGGACAGCTCCGAGCCGACCTGACTGGCAAGCCGAATCCGTTGGGATTCACCGCCGGACAGGGAAGGTCCCGGCCGGTCAAGGGACAGATAAGATAAGCCAACTGAATTGAGAAACCCCAGTCGGTTACATAGTTCTTTTAATATTTCTGCGGCAATCTCACCCGCCGCACCTGGCAGTTGGAGTGACTGAAAGAACTGATAGGTCTGGTCAATCGTCCAGGAAGACACATCAACAATGCTGGCATCGCCCAGGCGCACGGCGGCACTTTCCGGTCTCAACCTGATGCCCTGGCAGGCAGCGCATGGGGTCTTAGCGAGGAACTGTGAATACCAGCGTTTCATCCCTTCGGAGCGGGTATTTCTGAACCGGCGTAGCATGCGATTCAGCATGCCTTCGTAGCGACTCATACTGGTGCCGTGACTGCCCCACCTGATCTTGTAGCGCGTTTCTCCCGTGCCGTAGAGGATGGTGTTTTTTGTTGTCTTGGAAAACCGTCGCCAGGGTTTGTCTAGGGGAATATTGAGTTGTTTGAATACTTGATAATGGTATCTGGCGGACATTGAATTTCTGTCCGCATCAATGCTGCCGGTAGGTTTCAATGCGCCATCTCTGAGTGAAAGATTCTTGTCGGGTATCACCAGATCCGGATCAAAGGAGACCTGGGTGCCTAGGCCATTACATTCGTGGCACATGCCCTGGGGACTGTTGAATGAGAAGGCTTGGGGCGTTAGGACCGGAAAGGAAATACCGCAGTGTCCGCAAGACAGTGCTTCGGAAAATAATGTATCTTTGCGGCCCTCAATTGCAGCGATGAGGCTACCCTCGCCGTGCATCAGTGCAGTCTCAACCGACTCGTTTAATCTTTCCTCAATGCCGGGCTTAATGGCGAGGCGGTCAACCACCGCTTCAAGGGTGTGTTTCTTCCTTTTGTCCAGGGCATCAATCGCATCACTCCGGATAATATCGCCATTGACTCTGAGCCTGACAAATCCCCGAAGCCGCGCATCTGCCAGCATTTCCCGATGCTCCCCCTTGCGATTCACTAAGAGAGGTATCAGCAGATACACCCTTGAGCCTTTCGGCAACTTCATCAATTCCTGGGCGATACGCTGCGCCGTCTGCCCCTCTACCTCGCCACCACATTCGTGGCAGTGTTGCTTGCCTACCCGGGCAAACAATACCCTCAGATAATCGGCAATCTCGGTAATGGTCCCCACGGTGGACCGGGGGTTGCGGGAGGCGGTTTTTTGCTCAATGGATATGGTGGGAGATAGACCTCTGATGGTGTCGTATTTGGGCTTTTCCATCTGCCCGAGGAATTGCCGCGCATAAGCGGATAGGGACTCCACATATCGCCGCTGGCCCTCCGCATAGAGGGTGTCAAATGCCAGAGAAGATTTCCCTGACCCGGACACCCCGGTCAGCACGACTAACTTGCGCTTTGGGATTTTGACTTCAATGGATTTTAGATTGTGTTCTCGCGCGCCCCGGATATGGATGTGATCCAGTTCTTCTGATGCGGTTTTCATGGAAGATTGATTATCTTATTGTGGAGGTTTTACTTGCTTTTGCATTTTTAAAATTTTCATACGAGGATGGCGACAGTGACAACCGTCATAAAAATACCGCGCGGGATGCCTGTTAATCTGACCGACATTTGCATCATATCTCCTTGTTTATATTAAACATTCAGGTTTCCATTCTTGCCTTCCCTAATCGGACGAGGCGCATAGTATCATAGGCAAGTTGGCTGACCCTTGCCCGATTCGTCAGCAAAGACTGATATCCTTTCGCCATGGAACGCACTTATGTCAACAAAACGAGCAACAAAAAATCCAACAAAAAAAGCATCCACTGCTGAGGTCACTGGCTGCCTAATTATTATTGGCAATGAAATCCTATCGGGCAGAACCCAGGACACCAATCTCACCTATCTGGCAGAAGCACTCAATGAACTGGGGGTCAAGATGGTGGAGGCGAGGGTGATTCCTGACCAGGAGCAGACCATTGTCAATACGGTGAATGAATGTCGCCGCAAGTTTGATTATGTGTTCACTACTGGCGGCATTGGTCCCACCCACGATGACATCACGGCGGACTGCATCGCCCTGGCATTTGGTGTTGAGTTGATCATGCATCCCGATGTGATAGCGATGCTCCAGCAACGGGAAGCACCACCCGAGGTGATGGAATCCCGATTGCGCATGGCGCGCGTGCCGAAGGGCGCTTCCCTGATAGAAAATCCGACCGGTGGTCCGCCGGGGTTCCAGATAGAGAATGTTTTTGTCATGGCAGGGGTTCCCTTGGTGATGCAGGGGATGGTCGCTGGCTTCACCAGAGAGAGGATCAAAGGCGGGGCACCGATACGTTCCCGGTCAGTGGCTGCCTATTTGAGTGAGGGGGAGGTCGCCAGACCCTTGGAAGAAATTCAGAGCAGATACCCCGAGCTTGACCTGGGCAGTTATCCCTTCTATCGCCAGGACGGTTATGGTACTAGCCTGGTGATGCGCGGCACCGACGAAGCGTTGCTGGACAAGATGCTGAGCGAGGTACATGCCATGATCCTTGCTATGGGCGGCGAGCCGATAACAGAAGACTAGAAAGCGGCAGGGCTGCCCAGCTTAGGGCGCTGCTGCATCCACTGCATCAACAGCGTCAACCCCATCAACCTCGTCAATCCCATCAACCTCGTCAACCCCATCAACCTCGTCAATTAATAGATCAGATGCCCGATGAGCCGACTCAGCGGCAACCGCTACTGCTACCTGCATGACCCGGAGGATGTTTTCTCCGGCTATGCTGGCAATTTCTGCATCGCTGTAACCGCGTTTCAGAAGTTCCACAAAGAGGGCGGGGAAGCGGGACACATCTTCCAAGCCAAGGGGCCCGGGCGGCATTCCATCAAAGTCTGAACCTATGCCTATATGCCGGATCCCGATAAGGGCGCGCAGATAATCAATATGGTCAGCCACCTGCGCCAGGGTCGCCTGGGGAGGAGGGTGCTTGTCTGACCAGGCGCTAAGTCCCGTCTCCCGCGTCGCCTCGTCTTCCGTTTCTGCTTCAAGTCGCTGCCCTACCCGGTCTTTCTCCTCATGATGTAGCCGGAGTGCTTCAGAAACATAGGCGGGGTAGAAGGTAACCATCACTATGCCGCCCTTGTCCGGTAGGCGGGACAAGACATCATCTGGCACATTGCGCCGGTGCTGAGTCATGGCAAAGGCATTGGAATGAGAGAAGATGACCGGTGCCGCACTGACATCCAGGGCGTCGTGCATGGCGTCAGGCGACACATGGGACAGATCAACCAGCATCCCCAGGCGGTTCATTTCCCGCACCACTTCCTTGCCAAATTCGCTGAGCCCGCCAACCCTCGCCTCGTCGGTCGCCGAATCCGCCCAACGCAAGCCTTTGCCGTGAGTCAGCGTCATATAGCGCGCCCCAGATCGGTATAAGAGTCGCAACACCGCCAAAGAATTCTCAATGGCATGTCCGCCTTCTATGCCAATCAAGGAGGCGAGCCTGCCAGAGGCATGGGCGCGACGAATATCAGCCGCATCGTAGGCAAGGCTGAGAGAGTCGGGATGCTTGGCAACCAGGCGATGTACCAGATCAATCTGCCCCAGGACCCGCGCCGTATCACCTGCTTCACCACCCGGTCTGGATATCGGAATGTACACAGACCAGAATTGCCCGCCCAGCATGCCTGCCTTTATTCGCCGCAGGTCGGTATGGGTGGGCGAGTCAAGTTGGCTCAGATCCTGAGCCAGGTTCAGTCGCTCAAGGTGATTGTCAACCCGGTCTCGGTAAGTCCAGGGAATATCATTGTGTCCATCAATGAGTGGCGTGGCGGTGAGAATAGCTCTGACCCGTTGCTGGAACTCTGCTTCCTGCTGGTCAGAATATTTGCCAGAAGTTTCGTCGGCGCCCCCTGCCGCTGAGGCTATTGGCACCCAAAACACCGTCCCCACCACCGCCAAAAGCAAGGACAAGAGCAGCAAGCCAGGCATTAAATTCTTGTTCAACAGCGTCTCCTTTATTTGCACTAGGGTGACAATACACCAGGAATGGGTGCAAGCCAGTGGGTAGCAGGGTGGGCATCCAGAAGGCAGGGAATGACGCAGGGCATCGTAGATGGGCTCCCTAGAGCCGGGTATTACCCGATAGTTGAATAGATAATTGAATGAATGATTGAACAAATAATTGTCAATAATTGATTGAATTATTGTTTATTAAATATCCGCTATAAATATTATAACTAACTGAATTAAAAGATAATTATCTATACATCCTGTCGTATATCCATTCTTATCATCAAAATTGACCATATAACTGCTTAAAATTAGTGTAAAATATGAAATAATATTGCACACTATTTGGATGACTAAGGGAGGGAAGCCGAGATGTCATTTGAACACCTGAGTTTTGCCCGTCATTGGCGATTATCCGAAGCAACCATTTATCAGTTAGGGCAATGCGAGGTTTTGGTCAACATACTAGCAAGGATGCCGCTCAGTCCCAAGCTCAAAGAACACCTCAAGCAGGTTGCCCTGGTCAAAGGTGCTCAGGCGACCACTGCCATTGAAGGCAATACGCTCACCGAGGAGGAAATCGGAAAAATCGTGGCAGGCGAGCATCTTGCGGCAAGTAAAGCCTATCAAGAACAGGAGGTGAAAAATATTATAGAAGCAATGAATAAAATCAAAAATGATGTGTTTGCACCAGTCTCGCCCAAACTCATTAGCCCCGAACTTTTACAACGCTATCACTCTATGCTGGGCGAAAATTTACCCGAGCCATTTAATGCAGTACCAGGACAATTCGCGCAATCACAACGGGTAGTGGCGGGCTATAGATGCCCGCCGCCCGGTCAAGCAAAGCACCAGGTTGAGGGGTTGGTGACACAACTTTGTCAGTGGCTACAAACAGAGTTTAGGTTTGCATCTGGCAAACAGATATTCAGGGATGGCATCCTTCAAGCCATCGTGACCCATGTGTATATTGAATGGATCCATCCCTTTGATGATGGCAATGGACGCACCGGTCGGTTGGTTGAGTTTTATCTGATGCTGAGAGGAGGCGTTGCCGACATTTGTTGCCACATCCTATCCAATCACTACAACACTACCCGACCGGAATACTATGCGCATCTCAGGGAGTGCCAAAATGAAAGAGATTTAACTGCATTTATATCTTATGCGATCATCGGCTTTTTAGACGGCCTCAATGAGGTTTGGCAAGCCGTCGTTGACGAGTTGCTTCTCAGAGCCTGGCGGGAACATGTTTATGACAAGTTCGCCGAGATGAAGTGGAGTAGGCCAGTGCTCAAAAGAAGGCGACAACTGCTTTTGGAGATGCCGCTTTTTGTATCATACGATATTGATGATATTCCATTTTTATCGCCTGAGATTGCGCGGGAATATGCCCGGCTGAGCAGGTCCACGGTGAGGCGAGATATTAGAGATTTGATAGCTGAGGAACTATTGTCTGTGCATCAAGGAACTGGAAAAATTGCCGCCAATATCGGGATTCTGAGAGCGCAATATCCCGACGCCCGACAAGGATAATTACGCAGAGACTAGGGTTAACAGCTACTGTATTTGAACGCCTTAGGTGAAAATATGATAAAATCATCCAGACATCCTTAGCAACGATCCTTGAGGAATGCACGCATAGAATGGAAATCACAACAGACATACACCTTGGCGATAGCAAGGAGCAGTTAAAACTGCTCCCGAATGATTCTGTTGATCTCATTGTCACATCGCCACCTTACGCCGACCAGCGGAAAAATGTATATGGTGGCATTCACCCTAATGAATATGTTGATTGGTTCTTGCCTATCGCAGAACAATTGTTGCGTGTGCTCAAGCCGTCAGGAACTTTTGTCTTGAACATCAAGGAAAAAGCAGTCAACGGAGAGCGTAGCGTTTATGTGATGGAACTCATCTTGGAAATGCGTAAGCAAGGATGGTTGTGG
>DKIG01000031.1 GCA_002454165.1 Gammaproteobacteria bacterium UBA6724 | reverse complement strand
GACGGTAGTGTCACTCCTCCCCCGTCATTCCAGCGGAAGCTGGAATCCAGAAAAACCCGACGACAACCACGACAATAACGACAACGAAGGCACGTGGGTAATAACGAGAAGAGGGTGTCGCCAATCAGCCAGTCTGGATTCCGTGTCAAGCACGGAATGACGGAGCTGGGGGAATGACGGAGCCAGGGGAGTGCCAAAGGTATCTGAGCTTATACACAAGAGTAGTTGCCAATATGAAATAGGGCTATGCCGCTCCTTCCTTCTGGTTTCTGGTTTTCACCGGTATGACGGGCCGGGGCAAGAATGACGGGAGAGAGGCTGTCGCCAATTCGCGCTATACTCTGCACAGACCTTCTGGGCAGACCTTCTGGGCAGACTTTCTGAGCAGACTTTCTGGGCAGACCTCTGAACAGACCTTCTGGGCAGACCTTCCTGAGCAAGGACGGCAAGCGGCGGACGCTGGCGAGGGTTGTGACAGCGACAAAGACGAACATGAACCAGATTAAAGGCGCAATTATGAAGAAATCCTATTTACCACTAGCAATTCTGCTCGTCGGGTTAGGACTTGCTATATGGATTGCTACCACGGGACCTAGGCTGGAGCAACAACCGCCGCCATCAAATGCGCCTCTGGTTCGCACCTGGAAAGCCACATCAGAAACTGTTCAACTCACGACCCTCACCCATGGTACGGTGCTGCCGAGAACGGAAAGTGACCTTATCCCGGAAGTATCCGGACGCGTAACCAGCATTTCACCTGCCATGGTGTCAGGCGGATTTTTTAACAAGGGACAGATGCTGTTTGAGATAGAAGCGCTTGATTATGAAGTCGCTCTTGAACAAGCCAAAGCCGCCCTTGCATCTGCCCAAAGTGAACTTGCCACTACCGAAAAGACACATGCTCGATTAGAGGAACTTGCCAAAAAACAGTCTGTCAGCGAGGCACTGCTTGATGATGCCTTGAATCGGCTCCAGTTCGCAAAATCCTCCCTCAAGCAAACCGCTGCCAGGCTGTCCAAGGCAGAAAGAGACCTCGTCAGAACTAGAATCATCGCGCCTTATGAGGGGCGAGTCCGCTCCGAACGGGTGGATATCGGGCAATTCGTCAACCGGGGCTCCCCGGTCGCAAAGATTTATGCTATCGACTATGCCGAGGTACGGTTGCCAATACATGACGATGAACTCGCCTATCTGGAACTGTCGTTGGTCAACGAGGAGATTACAGACCATCCGACGGCAATTCTCCGTGCCAGATTTGGTGGTAAGGATCATACATGGGAAGGGAAGATCGTCCGCACTGAGGGCGAACTTGATCCCCAGACCCGGATGATCAATGTGATCGCCCAGGTTGAGGCACCCTATCAGGTACGGGAGGACGACCGACCGCCGCTTGCCGTCGGTTTGTTTGTTGAGGCGGAAATTGCCGGCAAAGAGGTGGACAATATCTACATCCTTCCAAGAGCCGCCATGCAGACAGAAAACCAGGTTTATATCATTGATGAAAACAACCAACTGGAGTTCAGAGAGGTAGATGTGCTGCGGATCATTGGTGAAAAGGTTTATGTCAGGAGTGGTTTTGCAACTGGTGAAACGATATGCCTTTCTAGTGTCAACAACGCCATCCGGGGCATGACTGTGCGCCCCATTCCTGAAACCGGGAACCGGGCAACGGTAGGACGGAATCTATTATGAAGCCAATTATCGCCTGGTTCGCCAACAACCATGTCGCCGCCAACCTGCTCATGGGCATCATCATCCTGGCGGGGCTGGCATCAATGCCCTTGATGCCGAAGAAATTTTTTCCCGATATAGACATTCCGATCATCGCCGTCAAGGTACCCTACCTGGGTGCTGCCCCCGAAGAAGTTGAAGTCGGGGTCTGCATCCGAATTGAGGAAGAACTGGGAGACATCGTAGGTGTAAAACAAATCCGTTCCGTCGCCAATGAAGGTATCTGCTCGGTACAGATTGAATTGTTTGACGACGCCGATGAAGCGAAAGCACTTGACGATGTAAAAAATAGGGTGGACGCCATTGACACCTTCCCGAAGGAAACAGAAAAACCCATCGTCCGACTGATTACCCCGAGTCGTAATGTGCTTGATGTCACCATCACTGGACCAGAAGACGAGCGCGCATTAAAAGAACTGGGGCAGCAGATCAGGGATGACATTGCTCAGCTACCTGAGGTAACCCAGGTTAACGTTTCCAATACTCGCCCTTATGAAATTTCCATTGAAGTATCCGAATCTTCCCTGCGGCGTCACGGCCTGACCTTCGACCAGGTTGCCGCCGCCGTTCGTAGCGGCTCGCTGGACCTGCCGGGCGGCTCTATCAAAACCAATGCCGGGGAGATTCTCCTCCGTACCAAGGGTCAGGCTTACTGGGGACATGAGTTTGATAATCTCGTCATCACCACCAGGGCGGACGGCACGAGGTTATATCTCAAGGATGTAGCCAATGTAATTGACGGCTTCGCGGAAACTGACCAGTCGCTACGCTTCAACGGCAAACCCGCCACCATGATCCGCGTTGCGCGTGTGGGTGATCAGGATATACAAGATATCAGCCATGCCGTTAAACAATACATAAAGGATGTCCAGCTTCGCTTGCCGGACGGGGTGACATTAACTACCTGGAACGACAGTTCCATAATACTACAGGATCGTCTTAACACTCTGTTTAACAGTGGCCGTCAGGGCTTCCTGATGGTGCTGATATTGCTTGCCTTATTTCTCCGCCCCAGACTTGCCTTCTGGGTCAGTGTTGGTGTTCCGGTCGCCTTCCTCGGTGCTATCTTTTTAACCAACGCCATTGGCTTATCAATTGATGCCATCTCACTCTTCGGGTTTATTCTTGTTCTCGGTATTCTGGTGGACGATGCTATCGTCGTGGGCGAGAGCATACATTCTCACCATCAAAGAGGCAGTCCGCAGCTCAGAGGAGCCATTGAAGGCACCCAGGGCGTCACCATACCTGTCACCTTCGGCGTGCTGACCACGGTCGCCGCATTTATGCCGCTACTCTTCACCGCGGGAACTATGGGTCAGGTGATGGGGGTCATAGCGATCACAGTGATCTGTTGCCTCGTCTTCTCCCTCATTGAATCGCAACTGATACTACCGGCACATCTTGGCAACACAAAAGTCAACTCCTCTTCTGGCGAGGTTGGTTTGATGCTCATTCCCATCGTGGCAATACTCCTACTCGGTGTAACAACAGATTTACGAACCTACATCGCCTGTTTTATCGGTGTGGCTTCCTTGTTTCTTGCGATCCATTTCGCCGGATATTTTGAAGCCTTTGCAGACAAGGTGATTAGCGTTCAGACGAGATTTGCCGAAGGTCTTGAGGCTTTTATCGGTAATCAATTCCGGCGCTTTTCTGAGTTCGCCATGAATGCTAGATATGTGACTGTCGCTGTAGCCCTGGTGGCACTCATGTCGGCAGTTGGCATCATCGTCAGTGGACGCCTACCTTATGATTTTTTCCCGGACCTGGCGTCGGATCAGGTCATAGCAAGATTGACTATGCCGCTTGGTACCAACTCCGCCGTTACCAACGAGGCAATTTTGCAGTTAGAGCAGTCTGCCGAAGCAATCAGACAACAACTTAACGCCGAGTATCCCAAGGCGCCGCCAGTTACCCATATCATGGCAGCAGTCGGTGATCATCCCAGTTTGTCAAATAATAGCCCGGGAAACTTCGCGGGAGGACCCAGTGGTACCGCCAACGGACATCTGGGGGAAGTCATCATGCAACTGACACCTAGCCAGAGCCGAAAAATGAAGACCCGGGAAGTCGCCAACCTCTGGCGGAACAGCCACGGGTCTGTAGCGGAAGCGGTTGAACTAAAATTCACCTCATCATTATTTTCAGCAGGCAACGCAATTGATATTCAGGTGGAGGGCGACAATGTTGACGAACTTCGCATCATTGCTGAAAAACTCCGTTTCAAACTCGCAGAATACCCCGGCGTTATTGACATCACTGATTCATTCCGCTCCGGCAAGCAAGAGCTGAGACTTTCCATTCTGCCGGGGGGTGAAGCACTGGGATTAAGTCTGGGAAGCCTGGCAAGGCAGGCAAGACAAGCCTTCTACGGCGAGGAAGCCCAACGTATTCAACGAGGCCGCGATGATGTCAGAGTCATGGTGCGATACACCAATCAGGAACGCCGCTCCCTCAGCTCACTTGATTCTATGCGCATCCGAACGCCCCAAGGTTCACAGGTGCCCTTTGCCACAGTTGCCAAGGCTGAACTCGGACGGGGATTTTCTGCCATTCGGCGGGCAGACAACAGACGAGTCGTCAATGTCATCGCCGATGTGGACCGCACACAAATCACAGCCAACGAAGTGATTGCCGACCTGCGGGCGGGACCAATACAGGAAATTATGCAGCCCTATTCCCGGGTGTCCTACAGTCTTGAAGGTAGCCAGCGTGACCAGACTGACGCAACATCCAGCCTGATTCCCCTGTCCATAGCCGCCGTCTTCGTGATTTTCACGCTGCTTGCGGTACCACTCAAATCCTATAGCCAGCCGCTAATCATTATGAGCGTGATTCCCTTCGCTTTTGTCGGCGCGGTCTGGGGGCATCTCATTATGCAAACCTTTGGCTTGGTGGCGGGCTTGGCGATGATGTCCATTCTTGGCTTCGTTGCAGCCTCCGGCGTGGTCGTCAACTCCAGTCTGGTACTTGTACACAGCGTAAACGCCAGACGCCTGGCGGGCGACTCAATCAGACAGGCAGTAATCGATTCATCCGTTTCTCGCTGCAGGCCTATTTTGCTGACATCACTCACGACATTCGTCGGCTTGTTGCCACTGATGCTGAACAAAAGCGTCCAGGCGCAATTTTTGGTGCCTATGGCTATCTCGCTCGCATTCGGCGTCTTGTTTGCCACCCTGGTGACGCTCTTAGTTGTACCCTCTGGTTACTTGATTCTGGATGACATCAAAAAACTCCTGGCTTCGTCATTGTTGCAAAAGCAGGAGTCGGAGACTGCCGCCCAATAAAAAAGCACCCATCCTTGCAGATGGGTGCTTCTATTTCTATCTTCTCAGTAGCGATTCTTATGTTTTATATGCTTAACAGAAATCTCGCATAGTAGATTCGACCGCGTGGGTCATGCGTGAAGGGGTCAAAACCACCGTCCGTGTTTACCAGGGGAGGTTTTTCGTTAGCCAGGTTCTTAACGCCCAGCGTCAAGACGGCACTTTCTGTCTGAAATCCCATCTCTGGAAGTTCAAGATTATATTGAAGGTCTATTGTGGTCATGCTGTCTATATTTGGCGCAGTCCCGTAATAGGCTCCTCGTAACGCGCTTTGAGGTAAATCATCCTCATAACCATCAATATGCTTTATCGTCATCGTTGCTGCATGACGATTTTTAGACCAGCCTAACATCATATTGGCTTTGAACTCGGGCAAGGCATGACCAATAGTGTTGCCCGCATTCCGACTACCCACACCATCTACTTTGGTACCTGCATCTGTGACTATGTCATATTCCAGGGTGTAACTTATACCAAGGGTGGTTCTGAAATCGCCCATATTGCCAAGCGCAAAGTCATAGCCTAGCAGCAGATCAATACCGGAAGTATCAAGACTCGGCGCATTGAAATAAGACGCCTGAGTTCTTAGCAGGCTACCAGCAGCCGTTCTAATAACCTTATCGGGTATGCCAGGACCTATAGAATGCACCACCCTGTCCACGACACCACAAAGGGGTGCGGTGGAGTCGTAGCTATCGGTACCTGGCTGGTTCAGGCCATCAGGGCAACGAGAGGCATTATCCTGATTGATCAGAGCCTGGTGCGCTTCGCGTGATATCAGGTCCGAATATTCATAATTATAGTAATCAAAACTGACCGAGACACCTTCCAGCGCACCTTCAGGTAACCAGGAGAAACCAATATTCCACACATCGGCTTCTTCAGGATCTAGGTCTGAATTACCGTCTGTCAAGGTCGGTCTGAATGCCAAGCCGCCCGTTCCAGAAAAGGCATCAGTCGAATTCAACAAGGTGGTTGCACGACCCCCTGTTTGGAGCAGGGAGCCTACCCTGAAGGATGTACCAAGAGAGGCTCTAAGGGTGAGGGTATCAGTTGCCCTGAACAGCATCGTCGCCTTGGGATCAAACGAACTTTTGTCAATTTCATCAAAATCTTCATAGCGTCCAGCGAGGCTCAACTCGACTTTTTCTGTGAGTGGCAAATAGAGTTCGACGAAAAGTGCCGTAGAAGTTATCGTATTTGACCAATCCTGGGCACCATAGATGAACTTGAAGTTATTGTTATTAGAGTTGGAATCAATGTTTATGTTGTAGCGATCCTTCCGATACTGCAAACCTACCGCCAAACCGGCAGTATCAGTCCCCATATCAAAAATATCCCCGGCAAAAACTAAATCCAGGACTACCTGTTCACTCTCCGCATCAGAGGTAATCTCACCCTGCATCCATTGCAGTAATTCTACCGGGTTTTGATACATCCGTGCCGCTTCGGCAACCGTCAAACTTGGATCGGCTGCCCATGCCGAGGTGTCAGCAGCATTCCACTTCGCGCCTGTTACTGGATCATAAACACTGGTCTGGAAATTGTTGTAATAGTAACAAGCCCCCGTTCCCAGATTCCCGGAGCCTGCGGTACCACTTAAAGGGTCGCAATCAGCACCACCTAGACCAAAATAGGCGGCATCTACATTTGAGGTTACAGTATCTGAGGGGTTTATATTGTTCTGTGCTCGCCGTGAAAAGGTTGCTGATGCATCCATTGTCCAATCTCGCCCAGCCAGCGCAAAGTCCCATTCTGTGCCCAGGTTCAATCTATAGGTTGTCCGATCATAGGTTGAATCTGTATCAAGCGGTCTATCTTCAAAACTGGACTCGTAATGTCCGCCCATCATCCGTTGCAAAGCAAGATAGGGCAGAGGTGCAATGCCCCGTCGCGCGGCATCCAACTGCAAGCCAAAATGGTGTGGAGGTATAATTGCAAAACTGACATCAGGGTATAGAGAATTGCCCCTTAGTGAATGATTATCGGAAAAACTCACGGAGCCATAGACCTTGATGTCATCGCTGATATCGACACTCGCATCAACATGTGCTTTCGCTTGCGTCTCTTCCATCACCAGATTAAAGAAACTGGAAAAATCATAAATGCAAAGGCCTGAAGGCGTGGTACCCAGCATACCCATTGGACCATCGGCTATTGACGCAAGATCGCAGTCAGGATCATGCCCGGGACCAAATGTAGCTGAGCCTACCGGTACAAAATAGCCGTCGGGTGCACTCGTGATAGGCCCTAAGGCAACATACCTACCTGGCTGACCAAAAGTGGATAGTCCAGAGCGACCAAAATCATCATATCTATCGCCTATCTGCAGCCCACCTCTATCAAGATAACTCGCTGATAGGGTTATATTTCCCGCGTCTCCCGAAGCACCAATGAGCACCGAAATAAGACGGTCTTTCTGCGTGCCAGTCTCATCGTCCACTGCGTGATCATATTGAATCTCTATACCTTCAAAATCACTTCTGGTGATGAAGTTGACAACACCAGCTACCGCGTCTGACCCATATAAGGCGGAGGTGCCATCCTTCACTATCTCTACTCTCTCCAGCGCGATATTGGGAATAAGACCCTGGAGATCAATATATCCCGCACCAACATTATCAAAATTTGTGTTGACGGTTCGCTTCCCGTTAATCAAAACGAGAGTCGCACCATTACCGAGGTTTCGTAGATTGACATTAGCGTTACCAGTAGAACTGTCGTCACCGGAAAAGGCGTTCGCCGCGCCGCCAATAGAACCAGAGTTGAAAGTTAGGTTAGTCACCACATCTTTCAGGTCTGTAGCACCAATCGCATCTAGGTCTGCCTTGGTAATCACGGATAAAGGTGACGAGGAGTCTTCTGTTGACCGTTTTATGTAAGAACCCGTAACAATGACCTCTTCAATCCCTTCACTTCCCTCTTCGGCAGAGGCCGACCAGGCTACCCCCCCCCCAATAATCAGAGCCAAAGTAACCAGTAAAAATTTCATGTTTATGTGTTGCATCTTGGTTCTACCTCTCTTGATATATTGACGATCGTTTTGATTAAAACAACTGATTAAAACAACGATTAAAACAATGATTAAACTGTGCATCCCCCTGAGACCAAAATTGTCGCACTGAGCGCGACATCGGGACGCATGGTATATGGCTTCCAGGACTAAGGCAAACACTTTGAAGGTTTGGATTCCAGCCCCTGGTCGCATCAAAAGGAGGAAAACATCAGGCATCATAATAATTCTTTAGGTATTCCGTCATTTCCGCAGCGGGGACCGGGCTGGTGTAAAAGGAGCCCTGGGCATAATCACAACCGCAATCCTGCAAGGCATCTGCTTGCTCCGCCGTGGTAACACCTCTGGCGAGAACCGTCAGCTTGAGGCTATGCGCCAAGGCATTGATGGCAAAGACGGTCTCCGCCGCGTCTTTCCGCCGAGTAATATCATCAATCAAAGACGGGTCAATCTTCACACCTGTCAGGGGGAGTCGCCTGATATGAGACAAGGACGCCCTCCCGATGCCGAAGTTATCTATGCTGATCTTGACGCCTGAGGCTTGCAACTTTTTGAGCATGCGGAGCTTGGGAGTGCCCTCCTGGGCGAGGTTATCCCGGGACCCGCGCTGGATATTCACGGCAACCTCCTCGGTGATGTTCAACCCCAACCTGGCCGGTTCAATGCCAGCGGCGTTGAGTGCCGCCCACACCAGTGCCACCATATCTATTTCAAATTGGCTTTCATTCAGGTTAATTGCCACGTTGATGTTCTGAAATTCCAGATTCTGCCACTGTCTGATTTGGTCGCAGACCTCTTGCATCATCATCCTACCCAGAGGCAGGCTCAGCCCCGTTGCCTCGGCAATCGGAGCAAATTCAACCGATGTAACCGGGTCATATAAAACCGTGTCATGGCTGGGGTCTTGCCACTTCAGCAGGGCTTCCAGACCCACCAGTTTTCCCTCAGCAAGATTTAGGACAGGCTGGTAGTGAACCTCAAATCCGCCTTCCAGTAGCGCCTGCTGGAGCCTGTGTTGACGGCTGGTAAACCTGGCGGTATTGACGGACATTTCATCCTCAACAGGTTTTGCGCCAGATTGCGCCTGATAAAGCCTGAGACTGGCGTCCCGGAGCATTTCGTCTGCGGACGCAGGTTCGTCCCTCTTCACCGCCATACCGACGGAGACTCTAAGGTTCAGCAAGGTGTCACCGGCGCTCAGGGGCCTATGAAGTGCTGCCAGTATCTGGTGGCTAACCAGTGCCGAAGTGGCGATTGGGTCTGGCGTGTCCAGGCTATCAAGCAGTACCGCAAAGATGTCTTCGTCATACCGTGCCACTGTGGCGGTGGGTTGAGTCTCGGCAAGGGTGCTGGCAATTCTGTTGCCGACTTCCTTGATAACCAGCGCACCGACTTCCCTGCCAAGACTGTCATTCACGGCGGACAATTCGTCAATGCCCAGCAGCAAAATGGCAAACTGCACCGGGCGATTCTGCTGACCACTGACCAGAGGCTTCAAGCGCTCAATGAACAGTGCCCGATTCGGCAGTCCAGTCAGATCATCAAACAGCGCTGTGTGGAAGGCGTCTCGTCGGAGGTTTTCTTCATGTGCCAACTGCTCGCTGATGTCGCGCAGGCTCAGCACCGTCAGGCTGGCATCAGGACAATGGACACTCAGCTCAACCGGCACTTGCCGCTCGTCCTGCCGCCACAACCATTGCCTGATGCCGCTACATTGTTGCGGGACCGTGAAGCCGTCATGCGCTGGCGGCTTGGCGGTGTCTTGCCTGAAGGCGCTGGTCTTGACCAGTTCATCCAGCCGTAGATTGAAGGCAGTATGCCGGTCAACGCCGATAATTTTCTCGGCGGCAAGGTTGCTGAGCATGATCCTGCCAGCGGTATCCGCCACGACAATGCCGTCCCCGATACTGTCCAGCATGGCATCAAGATACATCACCCTTGCCGCCAGGGCCCGCTCCATACCATGTCTGGATAATGCCAGTTTGATGCTGATCTGGAGTTCATGGTTACCGAAAGGTTTTTGCAGATATCCGAATGAGTAACCAGATGACGACAGTTGGGCGGCGCGCTCTATGAAGGTATCCTTGGCTCTGGCAGCGCAGAAAATAACTGGGAAAAACGCGGATTTGATGATCTTGATGACGACCTCTATACCCTCCATGTCTCCCCCCAGGTCCAGGTCTATGAGGATCAGGTCCGGCATGATGGCGAGTGCCATGGACACGGCTTCCCGCCCATTGCTGGCGGCACCGGCTACCTGATATCCCAGGCGACCCAGGCGGGATTGAATATCACGCGCAACAAGCAACTCTCTCTCAACTATTAACACCTTGCACGCCAATACCTGCTCCCCTTGAGATTCGCATGCCCCACCACAACATGCCCCACCACAAAATGTTTACGGCTCTATCCCCGGTGCAGCAGTTTGGCTTTTTTGCGATTAGCGTGGAGTATCGGCTCAGTGTATCCGTTGGGCTGTTCCTTGCCTTTGAAAACTAGTTCGCACGCCGCCTGGAAAGCCAGGCTACGATCAAACTCAGGCGCCATCTTGTGGTATTCATTATCCCCCTCGTTCTGACGGTCTACCACTGCCGCCATTTTTTTCAAGGTCGTCATCACTTCTTCTTCGGTACAAATACCGTGCCGCAACCAGTTGGCGATGTGCTGTGAGGAAATTCTCAAAGTTGCCCGGTCCTCCATCAAGCCAACATCATTGATGTCTGGCACCTTGGAGCAACCTATACCCTGATCAATCCATCGCACCACATAGCCCAGAATACCCTGGACATTATTCTCAATTTCCTGCCGCACCTCCTCGGCGGACAGGTTTTCACCACGGAGCAGGGGCAGGGTCAAAAGGTCGTCAAGACTGGCGCGGCTTCTGGTTTGTAATTCATCCTGCCGCTGCATGACATTCACCTGATGATAGTGCATGGCGTGTAATGTAGCCGCTGTCGGTGACGGCACCCAGGCAGTATTTGCGCCAGATTCAGGATGGTCTATTTTTTGCGTCATCATCTGCGCCATCTCGTCCGGCATTGCCCACATGCCTTTACCAATCTGCGCCCTGCCCTTAAATCCAGCGGCAAGCCCGGTATCAACATTCCAGTCTTCATAAGACCTGATCCAGGCTTGCTGCTTCATCAGTGTTTTCCTCACCATGGGACCAGCTTCCATGCTGGTGTGAATTTCATCGCCGGTGCGGTCAAGAAAGCCCGTGTTGATGAAGATAATCCGTTCCTTCGCCAAGCGGATACATTCCTTGAGATTCAGCGTGGTGCGCCTTTCCTCGTCCATGATGCCTATTTTTATCGTCTTGGGCGGCATCCCCAGTGCCTGCTCAATGCGCGCAAAAAGCTCTACCGTGAACTGAACTTCTTCCGGTCCATGCAGTTTGGGTTTTACGATGTACACACTGCCGGTTTTGGAATTCATGTTTGAACAAAGCGTTGAATGTTTTGCCGGATCGGCTTGTTCGTTAAGGCTGTTCATGCTCTTCTTAAGATCCTTCTTAATGTTCTTCTTAAGGTCATGCAAAGCGATGAGACTGGTCATCACGCCATCAAGAATGCCCTCGGGAATCTCTCCGCCGTCCGCCAGCAACAAGGCATCATTGGTCATCAGATGTCCGACATTCCGAATGAGTAGGAGACTGCGGCCGGCAAGGGTTCTGGTACTACCATCCGGGGCGATATATTCGCGCTCAGGATTTAGGGTACGGCGGACGACCGAGTCGCCCTTGACGAACTCTTCGGCAAGATCGCCCTTCATCAAACCAAGCCAGTTGGTGTAAACAAGAATCTTGTCCTCGGCATCAACGGCAGCAACCGAATCTTCACAATCCTGAATTGTCGTGATTGCTGATTCCAGCAGCAGATCCTTCATGCCTGATTTTTCGTTCCTGCCGACCGGGTCAGTCCGGTCAATTTGTATTTCAACATGCAAACCGTTGTGCACCAGCAACAAGGCGGCAGGTTCCTCGGCTGAATTTTTAGAAGGTAGGTTTTTAGAAGTAACGCTCTGGGCATCATCAATCCTATAACCCGCAAACTGCGTCGGGCTGAGCAGACCAACACTGTCCCCCCCATCTAGTGTCGCTTGTAACTGTCCCGCTTCAACCCGGTACTGACAAACATCCTGATGCCGCGCGCCAGACAGGGGAAAGGTCTCATTCATAAATGCTGTAGCCGCAGCAATCACCAGGTCGCCCCGCGCCGGATTGTAGCTCCTCCCTTTTTCGGCACCCGGCGTCTCCGGGATAAGATCCGTACCATAGAGGGCGTCGTAAAGGCTACCCCACCTGGCGTTGGTAGCGTTGAGCGCGTATCGCGCATTCATCACCGGGACAACCAACTGGGGTCCCGCAATCAGGGCAATTTCCGCATCAACATCGGTGGTTTCTATTTCAAAATCGGCTCCCTCTTCCAGAAGATAACCAATGTCGTAAAGAAACTGTCGGTAGTCTTTATGCGCCGCATCATCTATCTGCCTGTCCGATCGTCCTTGGTGCCAGGCATCAATTTGTTTCTGAAAATCGTCCCGTTTCGCCAGTAACTCTCGGTTACGAGGCACGAAGTCATCCAGTATTGCAGATAGTTCTGACCAGAAGTGCGGCGCCGCCACATCCGTCCCCGGGAGCACCTCCTGCTCAACAAAATCCCTGAATTCCCGGGTAGGGCGAAGTTGCCCGATGGTTACGCGCTCTGTCATCGTTCAGCCTCGCTATATGATGGGCGATGGATTATGAATGAAAAATAAAACCTTAGGGAGAGCATATTGTTTCCGAGACGACGTTGGCGGTGGTGATGACGACAATTCACTCATTGTTTCTCCGCCTTGAGTTTACGATGTAAAACTTTGCGTCTCTACCCATTAAGCCTTCATAATTCATCATTCATACAGATGGGGGCGGAAGATGTCACGACCAAAACGAGCGAGAAGATGTCAACTCAGTGTGCCGGGCAGCAGTGAAAAAATGATGGTCAAGGCTGCCGGTCTAAGAGTGGATCATGTCTTCCTTGATCTGGAGGATGCGGTAGCACCCAGTGCCCGCGTCGTTGCCCGGGGTATGATTGTGGATGCCCTCAACAATCTGGACTGGCAAGCCAAGACCCGGTGCGTTCGCATTAATGATGTTAGTACAGAATACTGCCATGACGACATTATTGAAGTAGTCACTGGTGCTGGCGAAAGGCTGGACTCTATTATGCTCACCAAGGCGAAGCGCGCCCATGATGTCATATTCGTACACCTGCTACTGGATCAACTTGAACAGAAACTTGGGTTGAAGCACCGCATCGGCATTGAATGTCTGATTGAAGAAGTTGAGGGGATGATGAATGTTGACGAGATAGCCGCATGCAGTGATCGGCTGGAGTGTCTGATTTTCGGCATGGGCGACTATGCGGCATCACAGACCATGAATCTTAAAAGTGTCGGCGATGCCGGTGATGATGCTGGTGGCAAAAGCGGCGGCGGTTATCCGCCAGACATCTGGCACTATCCCAGATACAAGCTCAGCATCGCCTGCCGCGCCCATGGTCTTGACCCGGTTGATGGACCCTATGCCAACTTCAAGAACCCGGCAGCCTTGAAGACAGAATGTGTGCGCGCCATGACCCTCGGCATGGCGGGCAAGTGGGCAATTCATCCGGACCAGGTGGAGATTGTCCAAGCGGCATTTACCCCCGACCAGAAGGAAGTTGCCCTGGCGCGTAAACAGCGGCAGGCATATAACGAAGCACTTGCGCAAGGCTTAGGTGCCATCAAGGTTGATGGGGTGATGGTTGATGCCGCCAGCGTGCGTATCCTGCAAAACCTGATTGATAGGGCGGAGATTTTGGGATTGTAAGTAGCAACCCGCCAGCATTCATACAAACCAGAAAAGGAAATCCAGATGGTAATGGACCGTACTGAAGAAGCCGTGCGGCAAGACAGCCCAGACTATATGACGGAGGAGCGCCTGATGATTCAGTCGGTCGCTCGGGATTTCACCATGAAGGAGGTGCTACCCGTCGCCAATGAACTGGATCCCGTGCAGGGCGATATTCCGATGGCACTCCGGGAGAAGATGGGCGAGATGGGGTATTTCGGCATCAGGATACCGGAAGAATACGGTGGCATGGGGCTTGGCGTATTTGAATATTGCCTGATTACTGAAGAGCTTGCCCGGGGCTGGATGAGCGTTGCGAGCATTATTGCAAGGGCCGGGGGGCTGATGAATGTCCAGGGCTGGTCTGAGAAAAAACGCCTTGAACTCACCAGAAAAGCGGCAAGGGGTGAATATCTTGCTGCCATTTCCCTGTCCGAGCCTGAGGTGGGTTCGGACCTCGCCAAGGTTGCCTGCCGAGCAGTTGATGATGGCGATGAATGGGTTATCACGGGCAACAAATACTGGTGTACCTTCGCAGACGGCGCGGATTACATCTCGGTCATGTGCCGGGTTGAAGGCGATGCCCGAGACGGCTACAAGGGTCTGCGCAATTTTATCGTGGAGAAACCCAGAGGGGAACTGCCCGCCAACTGCAAGGGCGCGCCCATTCCGAAAATAGGCTACTTTGGCTGGAAGACCTGGGAACTGGCATTTGACGGTTGCCGGATTCCGAAGGCAAACATTATTGGTAATGATGGTGCAGAAGGCTTCAAGACAACCGCCAGCGGGCTTGAAGTCGCTCGCGCCCAGACGGCGGCGCGTGCCATAGGACTTGCCAGAGGGGCACTGGAAGATGCCATCGCCTATAGCCAGGCAAGGGTTCAGTTTGATCGGCCTATTGCCGAATTCCAGGAAACGAGATTCAAGATTGCGCGCATGGCAGCGGAAATTGAGGCATCCCGACAGTTCATGTATCACGTCGCCACCCGGCTGGACAATCGGCAACGGCAGGACAAGGAAGCCTCCATGGTGAAATGGTTTGCGACCGAAATGGCGGAGCGGGTCACCTCGGATGCCCTGCAAATCTTTGGTGGCGCTGGATACACCAAACTGCACGCAGTTGAACGCTATTGGCGGGATGCCCGATTAACCAAAATCTTTGAGGGCACATCGGAAATTCAACTCCGTATCATCTCCGACCGTATTCTGGGCAAGCCGGCACATAGATAATGGCTCAGCAAAAATTCGCGCTCGTCTTTATCTTCTTTACCCTGCTGATGGATTCCATTGGCTTCGGGATCATCCTGCCGGTGATGCCAGATCTCATTATGGAGGTCTCTGGTGACGGTCTCGGCAAGGCTGCCATCTATGGCGGCTGGCTCATGTTCGTCTATGCCATCATGCAGTTCTTCTTTGCTCCCGTTCTCGGCAACCTTTCCGATGCCTATGGCCGCAGGCCAGTGTTGCTGGTTTCCGTCGCTGTGCTCGGATGCAACTATCTCATTATGGGCTTTGCCGAGACCCTGACACTGCTGTTTGTGGGCCGGATCATCTCTGGCATAGGCGCCGCCACCTATAGCACCTGCAATGCCTGCATAGCAGATACCATGCCGCCCGAAGAGCGCGTCCAATACTTCGGCATGATGGGGGCAGCCTTTGGTATGGGCTTTGTCATTGGACCCGTCCTGGGTGGCTTCCTGGGTGAATTCGGTTCCCGCGTGCCTTTTTTTGCTACCAGCGCACTGATTTTTACTAACCTGCTTCTCGGGCTCTTCCTGCTACCAGAGTCACTCAAAAAGGAGCACCGTCGTGATTTTGAGTTGCTCAGAGCCAATCCGTTTATTGCATTCCGGGAAATGAGCAGGTTCAAGGTCGTCTTTGGCCTCCTAGGCGTGATATTTTTGTATAATCTGGGGCATCACGCCCTACCAGCGGTATGGACCTTCTACAGTATTGAAAAATTCAACTGGTCCCCCCGGGAAATCGGCTATTCACTCGGATTTATCGGTATGCTGATGGTACTGGTTCAGGGGGTTCTGATTAGATACCTGGTGCCGGTCTTTGGCCTTAGATGGTCGGGTATTCTTGGTTTCACCTTCACCATGGTGGCGTTTCTCGGTTATGCCGCTGCCCCGTCCACCTGGGTCATCTATGTCGCCATGATCCCCGGCGCCCTGGGCGCACTCGCCAGTCCTGCTGTCTCCAGCATCGCATCGTCCCAGGTTGGTCCAGACCAGCAGGGAGAGCTCCAGGGCACCTTCGCCAGTCTGATGAGCCTTGCTTCCATTCTGAGCCCACCGATTATGACGCTGATGTTTGGCGTCTTTTCTGATAACGAGGCTGGTATCTATTTTCCCGGCGCGCCCTTTCTGCTTGCTGCAATCCTGACGATGATGAGTCTTGGGTTATTCGTCAGGACGACGCAACTCCAGACCCAATTGAATTATAAATAAAACCCGCCCTGTGCTTTGACAAGCCGAGCGGCAACAGCTTAGGAGAAATGAACCATGGGAAAACTGTGCGCTTCGTTGACTGTTGGTCTGTTGACTGTCGGTCTGTTGATTGCCAGTTGCCTGGCGACCTTCATACTGATGATGGCTTCTGTGCTGGCGGCTCCGCTTCAGGAAATCATCGTCACGGCGAATCTGCGTCAAGACAAGGCCATGAAAACGCCAGACAGCGTCACAGTCATCACCGAGGACATCATCGCTGCCAGAGGTGCCCAGCACTTTGAGGATGTAATTCACGGCATTGCCAATGTCAACTATGCGGGCGGTAGCAATCGCGCCCGATTTTTCCAGATACGCGGCATAGGCGAACGGAGCCAGTTCGTTAACCCGATCAACCCTTCCGTGGGTATCTTGATTGACGAGGTTGACTTCAGTGGCGTCGGTGCCATCGCCACCCTGATAGATGTCCGACAGATTGAGGTGCTTCGTGGTCCTCAGGGCACACGATATGGTGCCAATGCTCTCGCTGGCCTGATTAACATATCCACCTATGATCCCGTTGATGAATTTGAACTCTCGCTAAAGCTGTCCGCTGGCTCCTACGGTACACAGACCCTCGGCATGGTGGTGAACACACCCATCTCGGCAAACCTTCAGGGGCGACTGATCGCAGAGTCTCACAAAAGCGACGGCTATATGAAGAATGACTTTCTTGGCAGGGACGATACCAACGGCAGGAATGAACTGACCCTTCGGGGCAAACTCGCTTGGCAAGTCAATGACCACTGGAATATCAATCTCTCGCTTGCCCGGGTTGATATTGATAATGGCTATGACGCCTTCTCCCTGAACAATACCCGGCATACCCTGTCCGACGAGCCTGGCTACGATATTCAGGAAACCAATTATATTTCGCTCAAGAGTCGGTGGCGTCTTAGGCAAGTCCATGTAGAAGCCTTACTGAATACGGCTGGGTCCGATATTGATTATGGCTATGACGAGGACTGGGTGTACACCGGCATACACCCAGACGGCTATACCGCCACTGACGAGTATCTGCGGGAGCGGAAGACGCTAAGCGGCGAGGTGCGGTTCCTCTCCACCGAGGAGAGCAGAATATTCGGCGACACAACGGATTGGGTAGTGGGTATTTATCTCCTGAAATCGGATGAGAATCTGCACCGCAAACATACCTATCAGGGGACCGACTTTTTCAGCGATTATGACTTTGACACCCGCGCCGTCTTCACCCAGATTGATACCCGGCTCAGCGAATCCTTGATGCTCCGTACCGGCATCAGACTTGAGCAGAGACTGAGCGACTATAAAGACTCCGAGGCGGTGGCATTTTCGCCCGATGACTCACTCTGGGGCGGGCAGTTGGTGCTTGAATATCTCTTGTCTGACCTTAGCCTCGCTTATGGCTCCGTTGCGCGCGGCTACAAGGCGAGCGGTTTTAATATTGATGGTTCGCTTGATCTTGCCCGCCGCCGCTTTGCTCAGGAATACCTGATTGAGTATCAACTTGGCATAAAAACCCGGTTCGCCGCGGATAGAGTGCAGTTGCAACTGGCACTCTTCCATGACGACCGGCGGGATCAGCAGGTCAAAAGTGCAATATGGGAACGAAGGGATGACGACAGTACCGAATTTATTGAGTTTTTTGGTAACGCTGCCGAGGGGACCAACAAAGGCATTGAACTGGAGATTAGTTGGGCGGTGTCAGAAAATTTTCAACTTGCCGCAAACCTGGGTTGGCTAGATGCCAGGTTTGACGAGTTTATCAACAAAGTCGGGGATGACCTGAGTGGCCGCGACCAGGCACATGCGCCTCATTACATGTACAGCCTGAGGTTAAACTGGCGGCGGGGCGCCTGGTCGGCGAGTCTCTCGGCGGACGCTAAGGACGACTTCTACTTCTCGGATGGACATGCTGTCAAAAGTGACGACTACATCTTGTATAACGCTTCCCTTACCTATCAAGCCCGGCGCACGAAGATAACCTTTTGGGGCAGGAACCTGACGAATACGGATTACTTCATCAGAGGTTTCAACTTCGGCAATGATCCGGGGAAGGGATATATCCGGGAGCCCTACTTTCAATTTGGTGAACCACGTGTCGTTGGTATCAGACTGGAATTTGACCTGGGCAAATAAAGATACCGGATGGTTTGCCTGGTACAAAAATTATCAATCACTGCTAGAATGTTGACTTGTCCAAGTTCAAAGAGACTTAGCTATGACCTTTGTAGTAAGTGATGCATGTATCAACTGCAAGCACACTGATTGCGTTGAAGTGTGTCCTGTAGATTGTTTTTATGAAGGTCCCAATTTCCTCGTGATTCATCCTGATGAGTGTATTGACTGTGCCCTGTGTGAACCCGAATGTCCTGTTGATGCTATCTATTCTGAAGATGAACTCCCCGAAGCGGAGCAGGAATATCTCCAATTGAATGCCAAGTTCTGTGAGGAGTGGCCAAACATCACGGAAAAAAAAGATCCCTTACCCGATGTGGACCGCTGGACAGAAGTCAAAAACAAAAGAGAACATTTGGAAACCTGAGCTGAAGATCCAGCGAGCCTGGGACCCCTATCGCCGGGGCAAATAGTTGATTGGATTTTTCGGTATGCCCTTCTCGCGAATTTCAAAATGCAACATTCTGATATTAGATGAGTTCTTGCCGACCTTCGCTATTTTCCTGCCAGCCTTAACCGTGTCCCCTTCCTTGACCAGTATCCTTGCATTGTGACCATAAGCACTGAGATAGATGTCGTTGTGTTTGATGATGACAAGTTTGCCGTAGCCTCTTAAATTGCCGCCAGCATAAACCACCACACCATCCGCTGCCGCCAGGACATCACCCCCCTGCCTACCCTCAATATTAATACCCTTGTTGACCGGAGCAGACAGAGAGAAACTACCGATATTCTTACCATCAAGGGGCCAGCGCCAACCAATCACTGCCCTGGGTGGAGACGGTGTCGGACGACTCTTTTTATTACCTGTCTTGACGGCAAGTTTCGCCCCCTCTCCTGGCGCGCCATCCTCGGCAGGTGCCTGGGTGACACCGAATAATTTTAGTTTCTGACTCGGAAAAATGATGTAAGGCTGTTTGATGCCATTGATGTTGGCGAGGCTTTTGTAGTCCAGCCGGTATCGGAATGCGATGGAATATAGGGTGTCACCTTTCCTGACGAGATGCCTGTTCGGCGGCTCTTCGCCAATGTTATAGACCGGCGCGTTACTGGCGCAGCCGGAAAGGATGAGAGACAGGCATAGGCCGACAAACAATAATCTGAACCAGGAGAAGTTATTGACCATCCCTGTCAGTATGGGCGACCGTTTCATTAAGCAATTTTAATCTGTTCAGCAACAGAATCACTACCCAGCCAACAACAAACGCAATGCCAGCGGTTACCAATTCCGGGTCCTGCCCAGTCAGTTGCTGGTACATTTCTGGCAGGACGGGATCCTGCACCATCGGCAACTCGCTGCCGTCACTCCTGATCTGATAAGCCAGCCTATACTGCCAGGGCCAAACCTTCGGCAGGGCACCCAACATTATGCCCGTCAGGGTTGCTATGGTGATATGCCGATGACTTTCCAGCAAGCGTCCCAGTAGTTGAGAGAAACTCAGCAGGCCGACAAGACACCCCAGGGCAACATATATCAGGACCGAAAAGTCCAGGGTTCCAAGCGCAAAGATGATCGTCTGATACAAGCCAAGCATCAACAACACATAGCTGCCGGACAGGCCGGGCAAAATCCAGGCACAGACCGAGATGCAACCACCGATAAAGAGGCTCAGCGGCGAGATGTCCGCTTCAAGGGGTGTCAAACGGGAAAGAAAGAACCCTGCGACCATACCTGCTGTTATCGCCAGTAGGAGATTGACACCCAGGGGCCTCAGGCTATTTGTGATAACCCATACAGAGGCAAGTATTAGTCCAAAGAAAAAGGACCAGATCAGCACTGGCTGAAATTCCAGCAGATAACTCATACCCCGCGCCAGTAACACCAGGGCACATGCCATAGAAGCAAACAGCAGTGTCAGGAAGCTCAGATCAAATCCTTGCCAGAGTTGCCTGATATTCAAAGGAATTTGTTGAGGATTGTCTTGCAAGACAGACCCAGGGGAAGACCTGAACCATCGCCGCGACGGCGTGAATTGACGGATGCCATTGACCAGCCGCTCGTACAGACCGGATACAAAAGCTACCGTACCGCCAGAAACGCCTGGTACCAGTTCGGCGGCTCCCATCAGAAAACCAACTATAAGAGTCCGAAAAACAGCCCTGTGCTTCTCGTTCAAATTATGTCTTCCCTCCCAGTAGCGGCACAAATTTCACGGCGTCAAGGTAAGTTTGTTCTATTCCTTTGGCGGTGTTTCTTATCAGCACCAACTCCTGATGACGGTTATTTCCTATCGGCACCACCAGCCGGCCATCAGGTACCAACTGCTCAAGGAGCGCATCGGGGATCATCCTTGGCGATGCTGTCACCATAATAGCCTCAAAGGGTCCCTGCTCCCGCCATCCCATGCTGCCATCGGCGTGTTTGAAGAATATATTGCGATAGCCTATGGCACCTAACCTGGTTTTCGCTCTCGTCAGAAGTTGGCTTATTCGCTCCACCGTATAGACCCTGGCGATGAGTTTCGCGAGTATCGCTGTCTGGTATCCAGAGCCGGTGCCCACCTCCAGCACCTTATCAATGGGTCCATCGGCAAGTAGCGCCTCAGTCATGCGTGCCACAATATAGGGCTGGGATATGGTCTGATTAGAGCCGATGGGCAGTGCTATGTCCTCGTATGCCCGGTGTGCCAGCGCCTCGTCTATAAAGGCATGTCTCGGCGTCTCATTGATGGCATCTAGTACCAGTTCGCTGGCAATGCCGTGGTCCCGGAGACGTTGCACCAGGCGAGTCCGGGTGCGCCGCGAGGTCATGCCTATGCCTTGCAGGTTCAACTTACCGGTCATCTGCTACACCCCGGACTGCAAGCCGCGCCTCAGGTTGCCTCAATATAGGTGTCAATGTGTAGTGTGCCTGCGCCATCCCTGCTCGCTTATTCTTCAACCAGTAGGAAGAAGGTCTCTCCCTCCTTGATCAACCCCAGTTCACTTCTGGCAACCTCTTCCGCGGCATCAAAGCCCTCTTTCAGATCTTTGATCTCAGCCTTGAGGATGGCATTTCTTTCCTCTTTGTTTAGCTTCTCTGCTCTTCTGAGTGCGACTTCTTTTTCAAGGTTGCTGATCTGGGTAAAGCTGCCGTGCCCAAACCAGAGCCGATACTGCAAACCGAGCAGGGCGACGATGAGTAGGGCTATGAAGCATTTATACAGTGTCATGTCATGTCTTCTCTAATGCCACCGAAATTCGGCAAGCCCCTTGTAGATAGCGGCGCTGTGCTCTTCTATTCTCAGCAACCTGTTGTATTTTGCCACCCTATCTGAACGGCTTAGAGAGCCAGTCTTGATCTGCCCGGCGGCGGTAGCAACCGCCAGGTCCGCAATGGTGGTATCTTCGGTTTCCCCGGAACGATGCGACATGACGGTGGTATAGCCCGCTTCCCTGGCAAGGTGCATGACTTCAAGAGTCTCGGTCAGGGTACCTATCTGGTTCACCTTGATGAGTATGGAGTTAGTGACGCCCTCGGTAATGCCCTGTTGCAAAATCTGCGGGTTGGTCACAAACAGATCATCACCCACGAGTTGCACTCTGTCACCAAGGAGGTTCGTCAGGTGCTTCCAGCCTTCCCAGTCATCCTCAGCCAGGCCATCCTCAATGGACAAAATAGGGTAGTCGTCCACCAGTCCGGCAAGGTAGGCACTGAATTCGACAGCATTGAAACTCTTGTCCTCGCTGGCAAAAAAATACTGACCCTCTTTATAAAATTCCGAAGCGGCACAATCCAGAGCCAGGAAGACATTCTCGCCAGGCCTGTATCCCGCCTGGTTGACCGCCTCCATGATGAGCCCCAGCGCGGACTCATTGCTCGGCAGATTCGGGGCAAAACCACCCTCATCACCCACTGCTGTACTCAGGCCGCGGCGAGACAGCAAGCTCTTCAGGGTGTGAAATATTTCCGCACCACACCGCAAAGCCTCCGCGAAGCTGGTGGCACCCACCGGCTGAATCATAAATTCCTGAATGTCCAGGTTGTTATTCGCATGGGCACCGCCGTTGAGAATATTCATCATCGGCACCGGCATACTATAACGCCCGGGGCTACCGTCCAACTCAGCAAGATATTCATACAGCTCCATGGCGCGACACCGACTTGCCGCAACAGCAGTAGCCAGGGACACGGAAAGGATCGCATTGGCACCAAGTTTACCCTTGTTCTCCGTGCCATCCAGGTCAATCATTAAATGATCAATTTCAGCCTGATTATCGGCTTGCCGCCCGAGTAGCAGTTCCCGAATTCTGGTGTTGACGTTTTCAACCGCTTGCTGGACACCCCTGCCTAAATATCGTGATTCATCTCCGTCACGAAGTTCAAGTGCTTCCCTTGCGCCTGTTGATGCACCGGACGGGACGCAGGCTGAACCCGTGTGTTCGCTCGCGACTTCTACCTCCGTCTCAACAGTCGGATTGCCGCGAGAGTCCAGGATTTCCCTTGCCCTGATGTCGGTTATTTCCATTCAACCCGCCTCATCTTGCTTCTTCTTTGACGATCTCATCAATACGGACCAGGCTCCTCAGCAGAGCGGGGATGTCCGCCATGGGCAGGCTGTTGGGACCATCGCTCAATGCCTTGTCGGGGTCTGGATGGGTTTCCATAAACAAACCATGAATACCAGCGGCAACCGCCGCCCTGGCAAGCACCGGCACCATGTCTCGCTGACCACCAGAAACCTTCCCCTCACCACCGGGTAACTGGACACTATGGGTGGCATCAAAGACCACCGGACAACCAGTTTCCCGTAGCACCGCCAGGGAGCGCATATCCGATACCAGATTGTTATAGCCGAAACTCACTCCCCGTTCACACACCATTATCTGCTCATTACCTGTCGCCTTTGCCTTGTTCACGACATGCTGCATATCCCAGGGCGCAAGGAACTGCCCCTTCTTGATATTCACCGGCAAGCCGATTTTGGCTACCCGTTGGATAAAATCTGTCTGTCGGCAGAGGAAGGCCGGCGTCTGAAGTACCGAGACCACCTCTGCAACCTGCGCCAGAGGCGTGTTCTCGTGAACATCTGTCAGCACGGGCAAGCCCTCTTCGCGCTTGATTTTTTCCAAAATTCTGAGGCCCTCTTCAATGCCAGGTCCACGAAAACTTTCATGGGACGACCGATTAGCCTTGTCATAGGAGGACTTGTAGATGAAATTGATGCCAAGATCCTCACAACTTTTCCGCAGGAATGATGCCGTTTCCATGGCGAGTTGCTCAGACTCTATAACGCAGGGTCCGGCAATCAGAAAGAAGGGGGAAGCATCTGAAATCTCAAAATCGCAAAGGTGCATTTTTGTCTGCTCGCTTCTAGTCTGAGGGTGCAAATTGTCGCCGTCTGCTAAGTGCGGCCTCAATAAAACTCTTGAACAAGGGATGACCATCTCTTGGGGTTGAGGTGAATTCGGGATGGAACTGGCTGGCTATAAACCAGGGATGAGGCTTGTATTCCACCACCTCAACCAGCATGTTATCTATGCTGCGCCCGGCAACCCTAAGGCCTGCCTGTTCCAATTCAGGTAAATACTTGTTGTTTACTTCGTAGCGATGGCGATGCCTTTCCTTGATGCGCCTGGCACCGTAAATATTATAAATGAGTGAATCGCAACTCAGCTGACATTCCTGCTCGCCAATTCGCATAGTGCCGCCAAGATCGGAGGTCTGGTCCCGTTGTTCCAGAGCACCCTTGTCAGTTAACCATTCCGTGATGAGACCAATCACAGGGTGCTTGGTATCGGAATTGTTTTCGGTCGTATTCGCATTATCCAGGCCTGCCAGGTTTCTCGCTACATCCACCACCGCCGCATGCAAGCCGTAACAGATGCCCAGATAGGGAATCATGTTTTCCCGGGCGAATTGCGATGCGGCAACCTTGCCTTCAAATCCTCTGATGCCGAAGCCGCCCGGCACAAGAATCGCATCAGCATCTTCAAGCAGGGCAGTGCCCTTTTGTTCAATAGTAACGGCGTCAATAAACTCAACCTGCACTTCCGTGTGGGTGTGAATACCGGCATGCACAATTGCCTCGTTCAGCGATTTGTAGGCATCAAGCAGTTCCATGTACTTGCCCACCATCTTCAATTTGACTGTGTTTTCCGGGTGTAACTGGGAGTGAGCAACCTCATCCCAGCCCGACAGGTCGGCAGGCGCAGAGTCAAGTCCTAACTTTTCCAGGACAATGTCATCCAACTGCTGCCGATGCAACAAACCAGGAATCTGGTAGATGGTTTCCGCATCATGCAAGGGTATAACTGATCTGGAATCCACATTGGTGAAAAGGGCAATCTTCTCCCTCGCGTTCAAGCCGATTTCATGGTCAGACCTGACGATAAGAATGTCTGGTTGCAAGCCAATGGATCTGAGTTCTTTGACTGAATGTTGAGTTGGCTTGGTTTTGGTTTCACCCGCAGTGGCAATATAAGGCACCAATGTCAGGTGCATTAGTAGCGTCTCCTGTGGTTCCAGTTCAAACCTTAATTGCCGGACGGCTTCAAGAAATGGCTGAGACTCAATGTCCCCCACGGTGCCACCAATTTCCACAATCGCTATATCGGCGTCCTTTCCGGCGGCGACAATTTTGGATTTGATTTCATCTGTGATATGGGGAATGACCTGCACTGTCGCCCCCAGGTAATCGCCCCGCCGCTCCTTGGCAATCACATCAGCGTAGATACGGCCAGTGGTGAAGTTGTTGTTTCGGGTCATGGTGGTGCGGACAAAACGCTCGTAATGTCCAAGGTCCAGGTCAGTCTCCGTCCCGTCGGCGGTCACAAACACTTCCCCATGCTGCAAGGGACTCATCGTCCCCGGATCCAGATTGATATAGGGATCAAGTTTTTGCATGGTGATATTGAGCCCACGGGCTTCAAGAATAGCACCAAGAGATGCGGCGGTAATACCCTTCCCCAAGGAGGAAACTACACCACCAGTCACAAATATAAAGCGAGACATTCAGACCCCATCTGGTTCCGCCCAGAACGGCGTTAAAGTCTAACACTCTCAAGCCCTTGTCTCAATCTATTGTATAGGTCCACCACCCCCCG
>DKIG01000044.1:43089-43252 GCA_002454165.1 Gammaproteobacteria bacterium UBA6724 | reverse complement strand
GGGGGGGTGAATTACGAGTGGCGGGGCGGCGAGAATAGCGTGACCGCAGAGCCCAGGATAAAGGCGCGGTCGTCATGGCAAGGGCGGCGCCAAAATTAACCTGAGCCTGGCGACAGTTATTGCCGCCGTGAAGACTCACCAAAACGCCAAGCCGTTTCCACCC
>DKIG01000044.1:4900-43048 GCA_002454165.1 Gammaproteobacteria bacterium UBA6724 | reverse complement strand
TGGCTTCGTGAACCGCGTTTTCATTGCATTCCTCCGCCCAGGAAAATCCAGGCACCCGCATCTACATTTTAGCAAATAGGGAAAGACTAACAACACAGTCTTGTCGGTATGTCAAGGCGTGATTAAGGCACCTTATATGTCCGTAATATATTGATTTATATGGAAATTTTCAATATTAACGAGACACCCAGCCCGACAGGACGAAACGCTGGTACGGCGGGGGTCTGTGTCCTTAGAGGGCTCTTTACACAAGCAACCCGCTGAGGGCTCTTTTACACAAGCAACCGCTAAGGGCTCTTTTACACTAGCAACCGCTAAGGGCTCTCACCAGACCCGGTCAGTTGTTCAAACAGATCCAAAATCAACGCTGTGCTGTCTTTCTGTTCAAACTCGCCAAGGGCTTTCTCAATAGCCTGTCGGTTGGAGTAAACATCATCTATTGCCTGTAGAAATGTCTGGTCATTGAGTGCCGCTTCTTCAAGGACTCGGCTGAAGCCTCTCTTTTGGAAGGTCGCCGCATTCACCAGTTGGTCACCGCGGCTGACCTCAGCGGTCAAGGGTATCAACAGGTGTGGCGTACGGGTCACGAAGAGTTCATAGAGACTATTGGCGCCGGCGCGGGACACGACCAGAGTGGCAGCCGCCAAGAGATCACCAAATTCTTCATGGATGAATTCTCTCTGGACATAGCCCTTCTGAGCCATGCCCTGCTGCATCTGCCCTGCGCCTACCAGGTGAACCAGATTAAACCTGGCGGTCAGTTGCGGAATGACCCGTCGTACCTGCTCATTGATCACCTTGGCGCCAAGACTCCCGCCGGTCACCAGCAGGAGTGGCAAGCTTGCCTCTAGTCCAAAAAGTGCGAACCCGGCGGCGGCCTCGCCCCTTAGCAAAGAATCCCTGACCGGGGTACCGGTATGCACCAGTTTTCCTGGGGGTAGATACTGGCTCGTTTCAGCAAAGGTCGTGCAGATTTTTTGACACGCGAAACGGGTCAGTCGGTTAGCCAGTCCTGGCGTAACATCCGATTCATGGCTGATGACGGGTATTCGGCAAAGCCAGGCAGCAAGTATCACGGGCACCGACACGAAGCCACCTTTGGAGAAGACCAGGTCTGGCTTTTCCCGGAGGCATATCAGTAGTGATTGCATCACGCCTAGTGGTATGCGCAGGAAATCAACAAGATTCTGCCAGGAAAAATAACGGCGAAGTTTCCCTGTTGCTATCGGCATAAAGGGAATATCCAGCCTGCCGATCATCTCCCGCTCAATCCCGGTGTATGAGCCAACATAAAAGGCTGACCAGCCACGAGACCGGACGGATTCTATCAAGGCAATATTCGGGGTGACATGACCTGCCGTGCCACCACCTGTGAATAGTATCTTCAACGCATCTACTCGCCTTGCTCACCCTTCTGGTACTCGCCCTTCTGGTACTCGCCCTTCTGATAATAAGCACTCAGCACATAACGTTTGTGGAGATGCCGAACAAACACCAGACTGACCGCAGCAATCGGCAGCGCCAGCAGGATACCGACGAAACCAAAGAGTTGCCCTCCAGATAGGACAGCAAAAATTACCACCACCGGATGCATGCCTATCTTGTCACCTACCAGCCAGGGGGTTAGCAGTGTCGATTCCAGGGCTTGACCAACACCGAATACCAACACGACATAAATCAGCGGCGTCAACTCCTGAAACTGCACCAGCACCGCCAGCGTTGCCGCCAGAATACCGACTACAAATCCAAGATATGGGACTATGCTGATCAATCCTGCCAGCACGCCAATCAAGATCGCCTGGTCCAGCCCGACAAGATACAAGCCGACCGAGTAGATACAGCCGAGCAAAAACATAATAAGCAACTGCCCGCGCAGGAAGGCGCTCAATACTTCATCACACTCGGTGCTGAGCTGGACAAATAGGCGTTCATGGTCCCGCGGTACTAGTGCCCGGAGCCTCGCTACCAGACGATCCCAATCACGCATGAGGTAAAACGCAACCACTGGCGTCAAGCCGATACTTCCAAGCGTTGCCAGGAATGCCAGGCTAGATTGCGTCACTTTGGTCAGAATGATTTTCAGGATGCCACCGGCCTGTTGCCAGTTATCCCGGACCTGGCTCATGAGGTCACCCGGCTTGATATCAAACGGGTCAATACCAAAAGTGGAGATGAGCCAAGGGCTACTGGTCTGCTGCAACCACAAAATCAGTGCCGGAATATCACGCAACAAGGCACTCAGCTCCCTCGCCAGCATCGGCAGGATGACCAGCAATGCCGTAGCAACCAGCGTAAAAAACACCACAAACACAATGCACACGCTAAAAGAGCGATTGAGCTTGAGGGTCTCCAGACGGTCCACCAGGGGATCAAAGAGATATGCGAGGGCAAGACCGGCAAGGAAAGGCGCCAGAATCGGCTGCAAAAAATAGATTAACGCCAGGGCGGCAAGAATCAGCAGCAAGAGATAGGCTTTTTGGCTAGTCGTCATGGTATCAACCTATTGATATCCTCGCTTAGATGGTCTCCTTCCAACGGGGGTCTCTGGCGAGTTTACCAGTCCATATCCAGAGATAACTTGTGCCATCAAGTGCCGTCAGAATTGCTACCACCCAATAGAAAACAGGATAAAAGTCGCCGGGCAACCCAATAGAAGACAAGAACCCGGGGAAACTCAAGTTTAACAGAAGGGAAAAGAGAAGCATGATCTGCAATGCTGTGGTGAGTTTGCCGAACAGGGTCGGGGTGATGGCGGGGAATCCAGCCAGGGCGGTGTAGGAGAAAACTCCCGCCAGGACTATCAGGTCCTTGACGATGATGAGTAGCATCAACATTACCGGGAAGTGGTCTAGTAGCCCTAGAACCAGCACAGTCACTACCATCATCAACTTGTCCGCCAGGGGGTCAATCAACTTGCCAAACGCAGACACCCAGTCATACCGCCGCGCCAAGAATCCATCCAGACCGTCTGATAAACCAGAGACGGAGAAGAGCAGTAGCGCAACATAAAAATTCTCCTCCATGATGAAAAATGCAATTGGCAGCACCAGTAGTAACCTGGTCATGGTAATAGCGTTCGGCAGGAGGCGTAGCGGGCTTTTGGTATCTGGCATCACAGACTCAATTAGTTGGTCCAGCGATAAAAGAGGCGACTATTGAGTGGGTCCTGATTTAACAACACCAGCCGTCCACCCAGTTCAATGATTTCCACCAGTTGTTCATATTGCCCTTCTGTCTGAAGTTCAAATTCAACCCGATCTTCCTGTAATGCGACCACAGCGCTGTATGATACCGGCGACAGGGTTTTCAGATACTGGGTCAAGTCCGCGTATGCTGCAATGCCGGTGACACCTTCAACGGTCAGGGTGATTTCCCCCCTGGAAGAATCAAGCGCGTAACGCGCGGCAAGTTCATTAGCCAACTGGTTCACCATGCCTCTGATCAGTTCATCGGAAGAAAATGAACCAGCAACCGCAGACTGCCAGTCGGTAGCGATACGATATGACCATCTGCCGATCCATTTGCCGTTGTTGTCCTGTAACAATCGTCCGGTCAATATGGCATCTGGATTATAACGAACTGAGACCCGATCAATCCGGTCAAGAAAAGCACCCCAAATTTCTGCAATACTGATCTGAGAGTTGTCTTCCAGGTCCAGCAAGGGGAATAAGAGCGGCAGTCCCCGCAGTTTCGCTTGGTCAACAAGGCTTAGCAGGAGAGCATGGGCATCCTCCTCAAGTAGCAACCGCCTTCCCCCAGCATCGCTGACCGCAAGCCACACCAGGAGGCTGGGTCGGTGCCTGCCCCAAACAGGAAAGTGCGCCTGCCGTAGCAAGCGGGTGACGGCACCCGGATCAAAATGTAGCGTCAGAAGTTGCGCCGGTACCTGCCGGTCATCAACCAGCAACATCTTGTTTGTGGATTCATATCCGTACTGTGTCAAAAAAGTCACAGGATCAAGTAGCGCATTGCGAATCAGGTCGCTTGATTCCACATCCATCTTCCCGGACACCTTGAACAGCACCTGAAGCAGCCCCGCCGTCGTCCCTGCCTTGAGTTCGGCAGCCCTGGTACTAGTGACCAGCACCTCAGCAACATAGAGGTTCGGGACAGGCAGTGCCTGGGCAGACGGCAGGAGCGCAAAACAGATCAGCAGGCTGAACAGGCATTGTTTCAATGGGGTCATGTCAAACTGCTTCTCATGCTGTCTAATAGGACTGGTTTAGAAAGGCTTGCCTAGAAGAGCCTGTCTAGAAGAGCCTGTCTAGAAGAGCCTGATGGCGGGTTTGTGGGATGGTTACACTTTCATCCGAGTCATATAGCGTGTCACCAGCCATCCCGCAGGATTGTCAGCGACTGGTGCCCGATTTACAAGGGGGCTTACAAGAGCGAGATTTACAAAAAGAGGAGATTATGAACTACAAACTGATCCTGCCCTGTCTGCTGCTACTGCTAGGCATCAATCAGAAGGTGGTGGCGGAGCCAAAAGAATTCAGTGCCGAGTATACCGGCAAGTTCCAGGGACTGCCATTCAAGGCGCGGGCACTTCGCAAACTGCGGAAGTTGGAGGACGGGACCTATCGACTTACCTCTTCTGCCCGTGCCATGTTCATCACTGTATCCGAGGTGAGTGAATTTGCGATGGCGGGGGATCGTGTCGTGCCGATTCGCTATCTTTATCAGCGGAAAGGTATAGGAAAGAACAGGGATGAATCTGCCCTATTCAACTGGCTGGATTTGACCGTCAACTACAAGGACAACATTCTTGATATTCAGCCAGGCACCCTAGACAAACTATTGTATCAATATCAACTTCGGGAGGATGTCCGTCGGCTTATGTCCAGGCAAGCGACTAGGCCTGGGAGTGAAAGCTTAGACCTGCCTCTGCTCAGTTATCAGATTCCTGATGACGGGCGACTAAAAGAATACAGGTTTAGAATCACCGGTCAGGAACTACTGAACACGCCGCTGGGCGACACTCCCACAGTTCGCGTTGATCGGATTAGGGAGGACGACAAGAGGCAAACCACCCTCTGGCTGGCAACCGAGCATGAATACTTGCTGGTGCGACTGCGTCACGCCGGGAAAAACAACAAGATGTTTGAAATTAATATCAGTGCGATTAACCATCTCGCAGTGGAGTAGATTGTTCGCACATGACGAAGGTCAAGAGTTAAGGGCGCAACCCTTAACACTTGTGTATTGAAATTACCAATAACAGGAAGATTCTTTGCGTTACCTCTGACTATCTTCTTTTCTTAAAATCCCTTCTCGTACTAGTTCCGCTATCAAATTTTCCATCGGACGATTGCCTTTCTTGCGGTTACACCAGCCACATAACAGTTGCAAGTTGCTGTCGTCGTCGGTGCCGCCAACATCGTGCGCGATAATGTGATCCAACTCAAAGTTACGAAATTCAAACACCGACTTACAGCCATTGCACAAGCCTTCCTGTTGACCGAACAAAATGTGTTTGATGTCTTTGGATCGCTGTCCCCCTATGCGCTGAGGGATGTCCGTGCGGTGGATGACGCTTGAAAAAATCCCGCCGAGTTCATTCTTCAACCGAACATTGATCAACTCAAACGCCTTGGGCGAGATGTCAATGCCAATCCATTTGCGCTGCAAACTTTCCGCCGCCATGCACGCGGTGGCGCAACCGCAAAATGGATCCAATATCACATCGCCTTCGTTACTGCTAGATTTGATGATGCGTTGCAAAAGTTTCAATGGTTTTTGCGTGGGGTAGCCGGTGCGTTCTTTTGATGTTCTGCCGACCATATCAATCTGCCAAACATCTTTCATATTCACTAAAGTGTGCCACCCAACTTCATCTTGATATTCATCAACATCCTTAAATCTATATGGTTTTAATTCTCTGTTGTAAGACTTTTCCTTTTGAACATTAAAACAAGTCGCTACGGTTTTCGCATAAAATAAAATTGTATCGTGTTTTCTGGCGAAATGTTTTTTGCTTGCCCCGCCAGATTTATAAAACCATACAATTTCATTCTTGAAATTGTCGTGACCGAAGATCGCATCCAACACCAGTTTCAATGAATGGCTCATTGTGGGGTCGCAATGCAAATAAACCGAGCCGGTAGATTTCAACACGCGATGTATCTCCAACAAACGCACCGCCATGTATATACAATAGGCTTTGTCGGCTTTGCCACCAGCCGCACCGGCACCGTCAATAACTTTGTATAACACCGGATGCGCGTCAGCCAACTCACCCCACCAGGCGTCGTCGGTGTCCTCATAAGTCCACACATCCTTGAACGCCGCGCCAGCCGCCTTGCTGCCGATGGGTGCGGCATAGTGACGATTGGAATTGAACGGCGGGTCCAGATAGATCAGATCAACGCTTTCACTATCCATGCCGCGCATGATAGGTAGGTTGTCGCCGGTGAAAATCGTGCTCGTTTTTATCATGTAAAGTGTTCAGGTTTTCTTACAATTGTCACTCTATCACATCGGCATATTCCCATGCTTGCACCACGGGTTTTCAGTCACTTGTCGCATAGCGTGGCAGTTGAGTGGCGTAGCTGTTCGCGCGGTATTCCTCAGTGGGCGTTTCCAGGTAGGGCGATGCTTTTTACAACTTTTTGGAAATTATATCCAATTCTAACCATGTCCGTTGCTTAGCAGTTCCCGCAGGATAGCCTTCACTTGGTCAATTCTGGTTAGTTCGCGTAGAAAGAATCGGACATTGGTCGGCTGTTCGCTTTGCCGATCGCTGACGATTTCATCGTAGTCAATTTCCAGCAAGGCACAAAACTCCCGTCCGGTCATTGCCTCATCTTGGGTTATCTTGTTCTTGAAGCCAGTTACTATAGCCTCTCGAGAATCTTGATTGAAACAGCAGAAATGGGCGGATATACGGTATTGCAGATATTGTGCATTACGCTCAATGAACGAGTGAATGGCGCGGCGTTCCGCGCTAGCCTTCTTAGTGTCAAACTGGTGGCCGTCTTTCAACTCTACGACATGGCAGTTCTCCTCTCCAGCGCACCGGAAGTCTCCTTGATTTTGGTATCTTGTATTTTCGCCATTTAGCCGTTGAGATCGCAACCGAGGAAATTGCGCCGGCACAATTTGGCAGCTTCTAGTACGGTGAAGTCCCCGGCGGCAGGGTCAAGGACAATATCACCCTCATTGCTGACGGCGGCGATGAGTTCACCTTGCAGGTCAAGAGGCTTCTTGTGCGGGTGCCCGTTGCCATTCTTGGACTTCTCGCGCCAGGTGTCGGGGATATTGTGAATCTTCCAAACCCCTTTGGCTTTGCGCGGCTCGCGTTGCAGCACTATGCAGTATTCTGTGGTGCGACGGCTCCGATAACCCATGCCGATTCTGCCTTTGTCCCAATTCACAAGGTCACAATATCAAGGCTGGTTCCATCCAACCATTCTCGGAAACCATTGCACAGGTGGAACTTGTCTATCCATAGAAACAGGTGGCCGGAAGGAATTAGTACCTTGTCAATGGCGCGGATAAAGTCGGCTATGACTTGTTCGCTCATCTGCTCCAGCGCACAACGACGCTGGCCGCGTTTCTTGCCTTCATTGCCGTACTGCATTTTATCCAGTACTCCCCGATATTGCGGGTCAAAGAAGGCAACTGGTATGGTCTTTGGAGGCAAGGCCGCCAGCAGTTTCCGTCCGTCCATTTTCATGCGGGCATTCAGTTTCAGTTTAGGCGGCAAGGTAAGAGGCGGCGGCTGGATCCTGCGCACACTGGAAAATACGTTTTTTGAAGCGAGTGCATCCATGCTAGCAGGTATCGGGTTAATTTTATTGGTTGTGGGTCTAGCCATTGGTCTCTCCAGTAAGGAGGGCATATCCCAACCTGCCCTAACTGTTAATGATTGCTTGGTTTATCTGCGTCATGGTGCTTTGATCGCGCCGGTTTTGGCGGGTGGCAAATTTCCCAATATAGCGGATTATATGTTTGTTGCTGAAATGATGAAAAGTGCCGTAATAGTCGCGTTTCAACAACGCCCAGAATGACCCAATGCCGTTAGTATGAGACATGCCGTTGACATACTCCCCCGCACTGTGTTGGATAACCTTGTGGTTATACTCTGGCATCCCCTTATTGGCAAGGTGGTGCTATCGGTGTAAAAAGCGTTAACAACTTGCCCCCTCTGACTACTTCACGAAAAATAATCCCGGACCCGATCTAACCGACCAGTCGCATACTATTTCTACGCAGGGCAACTTCAAGCAGTCTGGACGAATGCCAGGGACATTCCTTGCCACGATAGAGGATTTTGTTGCCTTTGCTCAGCAACCACAGATCAAGGGATTTGATATGTCTGATTTTCATTTGCTCCTTTGCTCCTTTGCTTCTTTCATAGGCATGTATAGGCATGCATAGGCATGGGCTATCTACTGTATTAACATACATTACTGTACATAAACACAGGAAGCAAGTGTTTTTACAAATATCTTCTGGCTTCAATCTGACGGCGATGGGATGGGGGTGCCAGGATGGCGTGGTGGCCCGTGTTGTGATGCAGCGGATGACGGGGATGAAAGCCAAGCGCACCAGCCCCGTGGACATTGGCAGGCTAGGTAGAGTGCTCTTTAATGAGTTTCAGCAGACGCTCTGAAAGGAGCAGTTCCTTCGTTGGGTCGTCTTCGGGAAATTCGTTATCCTCGCTGCGTGCCGTCACATGGACTTCTTCGCCGGACGCCTCCAGATGCACCCTGAATTTATAACCGCCGCCATCTCCTGCCTGGGCAGATGTGAAAAGTCGACGGAAGAAGCCGGGCGCAGAGCGATGCCGGGTGGTGTAGGTAACATAATAGTCTGCTGAACTCCGGTCCAGGTCATCCACATTAATCTGGGCATCTTCCAGAGCAGCACCCACTGTCGCCCATGCCCGGTCAAAATCTAGCCGGTATTTCAGAATCATGCCTGATGCCTCGGTTGCCAGGCTTGCCTTGGTGCTCTGTAGCCCCGCCGCCAGGAGAGAAATGGTAGGTCCTTCCGTGATCCGGTCGCCCAGATAATAGGCGAGAGCGCTGAGCAGTTTGCCCTCAAGTTCCGGGTTGTCCGAGCCGACAGACCAGTCCGGCGCATCGGGGGGGATGGGCGAGCCACCTGATAGCTCTTTCTGGTTCACATATAACTCGGTGCTACCAGACCTGACGCCAGGTTCCACACTCACCCGAAATTTATACTGTGTTACTGATAGGTCATTTTCTTGACCGGCTGAAGCCTCAAGACTGTCAAAAATCTCATCCTCATTACCCTGGCGACCGATCAGCCATTCGGTGACCAGTGTACCTGTCCCGGCATCCTGCGTTGCCAGCGGCAATTCCTGTGCCTCAAAGAAAAGCAGAATCTGGGGCCATATCACGGCTACTGGCCTGTCCAAAAACACCCATCTCTCATCGCCCAGACGACGAATAATAATCTGCTCAATGTTAAAACTTGTCGCCAAGGACTCAGGCAAGCCCACCTCATAGGTACGGTCACCTAATCCCCGATAATCAACGATATCCGGAATCGGCATCAAATCAATATAGGCGGGTTCGTCCAGAGTTTCAGGCAGGATGAGCGGTGCAGACGCGCCCTTCTCTAGGGTCCGTTGCGCCTCACTGACGCCAAACCAGGCACAACCAGAGACGAGTGAGGCTGTCAAACAGAGAGCGGCAATAGTCGGCAAAGTGGATTTGTCGTCACTATGGGTCATAAACAACTACCTCTTATATTCTTAACTCTTATATTCTTAATTACTCACCTGGCTGACTGCCGACCTCAATACCCGCCTGGTGCATGGCTTTCAGAAGGCTGTGATGACAGACGTCTGAGAGAGGCGTTAAGGGCAACCGAATACCGGATTCAATGCGCCCCATCTGAGCCAGTGCCCATTTTACGGGTATCGGATTGGTTTCCTGGAAGAGACTGCTATGTAAGCCCTGTAACTCAGTGTCAATGGATTTTGCTGCAACTTCATCGCCAGACACAGCCAGAGCACACATGGTTGCCATCTTGTCTGGCACCAGATTCGCCGTGACGCTAATAGCCCCCTGAGCACCTTGCAACATCAAATCACAAGCGGTTGCATCATCGCCCGAATAAATCATGATTTTATCTCCGCAAAGAGACCTGATCTCCTGGCTTCTTTCCAAACTACCGGTGGCTTCCTTGATGCCGATGACCTGAGCCAAGTCTGCCAGCCGGGCAATGGTCCCGGGTAACATATCGCATGCTGTCCGCCCAGGCACATTGTAGAGGATCTGGGGCAGGTTGACTGAGGCGGCAATTGCCTCGTAGTGCTGTATCAGACCTTCCTGGGTCGGTTTGTTGTAGTAGGGCGTCACCAGCAGGCAGGCATCCGCGCCAGCGTCTCTTGCCGCAGAGGTCAGCGCAATAGCTTCCGCCGTCGCATTACCGCCGGTCCCGGCAATCACCGGGATTTTGCCGGCAACCATTGACACCACCCGCTCAATCAGTTGGCAGTGTTCATCAACTGTGACCGTGGCTGATTCCCCGGTCGTCCCGACCGGCACTATGCCATTCGTCCCCATGTCTATGTGCCAATCCACGAGCCGTCCAAGGTTGTCCCAATCAATAGAGCCGTCAGGATGCATGGGCGTCACAAGTGCTACGATGCAGCCAGTAATCATTGATAACACCTTGTAAAACAATGCCTTATAAAACGATATCTTATAAAACAGTATCTTATAAAACAATGCCTTATGCTACCGAGCGAGATGCTTGATGAGAAGCACATTCAGGTTTCTCCGGCGGGCTGGGGCACGCTTGGCTCAGCTATGCTTGGCTCAGATATGCTTGGCTCGGATATAGTCAATGGTATGGGCCAGGCAGTGATGACCGCCTTGATCAGTGTGGCAAGAGGTATGGCAAAAAACACGCCCCACAATCCCCACCAGGAACCGAACACCAAAACCGCAATAATGATCGCAATGGGGTGCAGATTGACGGCGTCCGAAAAGAGCAACGGTACCAGTATCAAGCCATCAAGGGTCTGAATAACGGCATAGCCTCCCAGGACATAGAAGAGGGTCTCTGACCAACCGAATTGCAGATAGGCAATCATCACCACCGGTATCGTCACCACCGCCACGCCGAGGTATGGCACGATGACAGACAAACCGACCAGGAAGGCGAGTAGCATGGCATACTCCAGCCCGAAGACTGCAAAAAATACATAGGTCACAATACCCACAATCAGGAATTCCACGAATTTGCCACGGATATAGTTCGCCATCTGGGCGGTCATTTCCGCGGTAATGCGTCTCATCAATGGGCGTTCTTGTGGCAAAAAGTGCACACACCAAGTGATGATCTTGTCCTTGTCCTTCAGCAGGAAAAACACCAGGATGGGTACCAGCATCATGTAGATTGGCACCGCGACTACCACCGGCAACTGGGACAGTGAAAATGACACCACCCATTGCCCTAGCCCGCTCGCTTCAATGCTGAGCAGTTCCGACCAGCCACTTAGTTGCTGTTCTGAAATAAGTTCCGGGTAGGTTGCTTGCAACTGCACCAGCAATGCCTGGGACCTGTCCAGCATATCCGGCAACTCTTCAAACAATCTCTTCATCTGTCGCCATAACCGGGGAATGACCAGCACCAAGAAAGTAACGAAGCCGCCAAGAAACATGACGAAGGTGAGCAGTACAGCACCCAGTCTCGGCACCCTATAACTGAGCATCAATTTGATGACTCCCTGCATGACAAACGCCAGCACAATGCCGGTGATGAGGGGTGCCAGGATGGAGCCCATCGTGAGGATGATAATGAGACAGCCAACCAGTAGGACAGCAAAAATTACCGCTTCCTCGTCGGACAGATAGCGATCAAACCAGTTTCGCAATAGATTAGTCATTGATCATTCCTCGTATCATGTAGCACCTGGGGCGGTATAAAAAATGCATGCAACGGTATCACAGTCACCGCGCTACTTTTCGCAACCAGTAAACATACCTGCCATCTGCCGCTTCATTTTTCAACAACAGATGCCCGCTCTGCTTGCTAAATACCTCAAAGTCCCTGACCGAGCCTGGGTCGGTACAGGTGACCTCAAGCACCAGACCGTTCGCCAGGCTATTTAGAGCCTGTTTGGCTTTAAGTAGCGGCAGAGGACATGCCAATCCGCAGGCGTCAAGTTTTACATCTGCTTCCATCACCTACTCGCAGGAATCACATTATGCTACTGCAAAGTATAAACCGGAGGCATGAAGGTGCAACATAGACTGTGATATTGTGTCTATAATGACTCAGGCTAAGGTGCCCACTTCACCGGAGGAAAAATGCACTGGCACAAGACCGCTTTCCCTCTCTACATCGTCTTGGCTACCATGTTGCCGCACCTGTCTGCTGCTTCTGAATCCCGGGACCTGCCGAGTCTGGGCGATGCAAGTTCAGGCATCATCTCCTTGCAGCAGGAACGGGAACTTGGGCAACAATTCCTGCGTTCAATAAGAGCCCAGGATGCCACACTGGATGACCCGATTCTCCAGAATTACCTGGAACATCTCATCTATAAACTTGCGTCCCATAGCCAACTTGAAGATCGCCGTATTGATCTAGTCATCATCAAAGACCCTGCCCTGAATGCCTTCGCTGCACCCGGGGGTATCGTCGGCGTCAATCACGGGCTGTTTTCCTATGCCGAAACCGAGCATGAATTATCAGCCATCTTGTCCCATGAACTGGCACACCTGAGCCAACGCCACTTTGCACGGCAAATGGTCGCCGGGAAGAAGTTCAGCGTGATCGGCATGGCAGGGCTACTTGCCGGTATCATCCTGATGTCAACTACCGGCAGCGACGCGGGCTTGGCCGCGATGACTGGCTCCCAGGCTTATGGACAAAACCAATTCCTGAAATACAGCCGGGAGAGAGAATCTGAAGCAGACCGAATTGGCATTGATACCCTGGTTGAGTCGGACATGGACCCCCGGGCGATGGCGTATATGTTTGAGCGTCTTCAGAATGTCAGCAAATACTCAACCGATGATCGTATCCCGGAGTTTCTCCGCACTCACCCGGTCACCAAATCCCGCATCGCGGACGCCTACAATCAGACTGGCAAATATCCCCGGGAAACCTATCAAAAGCAACTGGATTACCAACTCATGCGGGCTAGGGCTAGGGCAGTTACTGCGACCTCGGCGCGGGATGCGCTTAACTATTTCACAGTGCAACTAGAGAGCAATAAGGTGCCCGGGCAGGAAACCAACAGAGAGGACCACAACACCAGCCAGGTTGCCAATCAGTACGGCCTGATGCTGACCCGGACCCGGGCACTGGACATTGATGATGCCAAGAGCCTGATTGCAGGACTCCGCGATGACTATCCCTATAACATAGTGTTTCGGATAGCCGAAGCCGACATCTACAAACGCGCTCAGCAACATGATGAAGCCCTGGCTCTACTCAATGAAGCCCTTAGTCTCAGCCCGAATAATTATCCGTTGTCCGTTGCCTACGGGGAAACTTTTATTGCTGCCGAGCGCCCGCAAGAGGCATTGCATATTCTGGCACCGCTCAGCATCAAACGACCTAATGATGAATACATTTGGTATCTACTGGCTGAGGCTTACGGGCTTGCCGACAACATTCCCCGTGTACATGAGGCAAGAGCCGAATTTTTTATCCTCAATGGAAACTTCCAACAAGCAATCAAACAGCTTGGCTACGCCCTGCCATTGGTGCGCGATGACTTCCAGCAAAGCGCGCGTATTCAACAACGCATAGAAGTGATTCAGGCGATGGAGTGATGGGCGCATGGGCTCTTGTCCATCGTCGCGTCCATCTATCATGTCCGTCAGTCATGTCATAACCCCGCCATCGGCAGAAAAACCTCCCAGGTGAGTAACATCATTAAAGCCGCGCACCAGGGTGACTCCGTCGCTGACGACTATTCTTGAAATGGAGCCATTGTCGCAGCCATTAAAAGCAAAGGGTTCTGCCCCGGTTGCCTGGGCAATCAGATGTCCGATCACTCCGCCGTGGAGTAGGGCGACAACCAGCTCTCCCGGATGCCGCGACACTATCTTGTTGATGCCGCGTGAGACCCGTGCTTGTAATTCCTCTTTTGACTCGGCACCGGGTATAAGCTCCCATCTCTGCTCCTTTTTCATTTGCAGATAGAGAGGGTCATTTTGATAAGCCTTGATTCGTAGTAGCCCTCCTTCCCATTCGCCCAGATAGACTTCCCGGAGATCAGATTCCACCTTGGGTTCAATGCCGAGATGGTGACAAAGGGGTGCGGCGGTTTCCACCGTCCGGCGAAGGTTGGTGACATAGACTGCGGCGATGGGCAGGTCTTTCAGATGGGCTGCCACTTTTTTTGCCTGTGCCCTGCCTGCTGCTGCCAGCTCGGGGTCGCCATGACCATCCACCAGAGGAAAGGGATGGTCGGCTGTCGCGGGCCTGCTCTCCCCGTGCCGGACCAAGAGTATTTCGGTTGCTCCTTCAGGTCGCTCAAATTTCTGCTGACGATATTCTTTCATTGCCATACTCTAATGGCTCCCTGATAAATTTTCCGAGAGACCTGCTTAAACACTGTGCGGATATTACAGCATGTCACAAGAGGGAGCATTGCGCTCATTCATATCTATTGCAAATAACAATCACTGCAAATAACAATCACTGCAAATAACAATCACTGCAAATAACAATCACTGCAAATAGCAATCACTGCAAATAGCAATCCAGGAAACTGGTATCATCAGGGCTCGTTTAATGGCGTTTTAATAAGAGACACGCGCGCGCAACACATTCAACTCAGGGAAGCATGACATGAAATTAACCTATCATTTCGTAAGACTAGTGGTACTTCTCTTTGCCCTCTTCTTCCTCATCATGGGATTGCAATGGCTCTTCTATCCGGAAAATCTGGCAATGGACTTTGGGCTCATAGCAAACGGTATCCTGGGCTGGGCGACCATTCGCGCCGACCTCGGTGCCTTGTTTTTGGTGACCGGCATCACCACCGCCATAGCAGCATCAAATCGCCAGCAGGCACCCACTTTCCTCTTCTGTGGTTGTTTACTGATGGGCACAGCAGCTGGCGGCAGATTGATTGGCTTCGCTATGGACGGCATTCCCCAGGGCGGCATCACACCGCTCATCTTTGAACTCGCGGTCATCGCCTCTCTGGTCGGACTTGCCACTACGAGGCTAAGACTACAAAAGCAGGAGCAATCCTGATGCCCCTGCACCAGGCTGTGCCCTTCCCCATTCTTTTCTACAAGTATTAGCAGAGGATGACTTGGTGCATACGGCGTTTATCGTAGGTGCGGGTGATTACATAGGTGCCGCCGTCGCGAAGAAATTCGCACGAGAAGGCTACACCGTCTGCATGGCTCGTCGTCATGGCGAGCAACTGCGTCCCGTCATTGAGGAGATAGAAAAATCTGGTGGCACGGCGCACGGATTTTCAATGGATGCGCGTGAAGAGGCTCAGGTTGTCAAGACCTTCATGAAGATAGAGTCTGATATAGGGGAACTGGACTTCGTCCTGTTTAATGTCGGCGGGAATGTTAAGTTCCCGATCCGGGAAACCACCAGCAGGGTGTTCACAAAAGTCTGGCAAATGGCATGTCTCGCAGGCTTCCTCACCGGCCGGGAAGCCGCACATTACATGACCCGACGGCAAGCAGGCTCAATATGCTTTACCGGTGCTACAGCGAGTATGCGCGGCGGTCCCGGATTCGCTGCCTTTGCCTCGGCAAAATTCGGGCTACGGGCACTTGCTCAAAGTATGGCGCGGGAACTTGGACCCGACAATATCCATGTCAGTCACCTGGTAATAGACGCTGGCGTTGATACTGCCTGGGTACGAGAGCGCATTGCGGCAAGTGGGCGGGACCTGGAGCAACTCCCCGAGGATACATTGATCAATCCAGATTCCATCGCCGAGGTCTATTGGCAACTGCACAAGCAACCGCGGGATGCCTGGACCTTTGAGATAGACCTGCGTCCCTATGGAGAAAAGTTCTAAACTCATCAGAGGAAACTGCCTTGAACCTGGAATTCCATTTTGACTTCGGTAGTCCCAATGCTTATCTGAGTCATCTTGTCATCCCGACTATAGAAGAAAGAGTCGGCGTCACTTTCGATTATCAGCCAGTGTTGCTTGGCGGGGTGTTCAAGGCAACCGGCAACGCCTCTCCTGCCGTGACGCTCCAGGGCATCAAGAACAAGGGAGAATATCGGACAATTGAAACCAAGCGCTTCCTCATGAAGCACAGCATCACCACCTTTTCCAGCAATCCCTTCTTCCCGGTCAACACACTACAGATCATGCGGGGGGCTATATTCGCCAAAACTCAGGAGCATTCCAAAAAAGGTTTCTTCAAAAAATACATTGACGCCATCTATCGACACATGTGGCGCGAGCCCAAGAAGATGGACGAGGCAGATGTTATTCAAGATGCCCTTGAAGCGTCGGGATTGCCCGGAGCAGATATTATGGCGGCAATGCAGGACCCAGCCATAAAACAAACCCTGATTGACAACACCAATCGCTCCGTTGCTATGGGTGCTTTCGGTTCGCCCACCTTTTTTGTTGATAATGAAATATTTTTTGGCAAGGACAAACTTAGAGATCTTGAAGAAGAAATCACTCGTATAAAACGGAACGGGGCGTCACGAAAGGAAATTAAATGAAAACCAGCATCGCAATCGGTAGTGCTTATTATAACGGTGAGGACTGGGCGGAGGTCGTTGACTACACCCTTGAGGCAGACAGGATGGGAGTTGATTTTGTCTGGTCTGCGGAAGCCTGGGGTATGGATGCCGTAGTCCCACTTGCTTACCTGGCGGCAAAAACCAAAAACATCACCCTGGGCACCGGCATCATACAGATCAGTTCACGAGTGCCAGCCATGATTGCGATGACCGCCCAGAGCATGGCGACAGTGTCCAACAACCGCTTCGTACTCGGCTTGGGCGTAAGTGGTCCCCAGGTTGTTGAGGGTCTCCATGGTGCTGCATTTGCTCATCCTCTGGGCAGGCTAAGGGAATGTCTTGAGATTGTCCGTTTGGGTTTAAGCAATGAGCGGGTGCAATACGAAGGCAAACACTATGTGCTACCAAGACCTGGCGGTGAAGGGAAAGCAATTCGTCTGTCCCAGCCGCCTCAGCAACATCTTCCTATTTATCTGGCGACCCTGGGACCTAAAGCACTGGAGATGACCGGCGAACTTGCGGATGGCTGGCTTGGCACCTCCTTTATTCCGGAAGCGGCTGAGGTCTTTCTTGATTGCCTCAGGAAGGGGTTGGAAAAATCGCACCGCAAGATGAAGGATATTGACATTCAGATTGGCGGCAGTTTTGAAATTGGCGATGACCTGGAGCCTATGATTACAGCGAGAAAACCCGCCATGGCATTTACCCTTGGCGGTATGGGTTCAGCAACAACGAACTTTTACAATGATGCGTTCCGTCGCTCGGGATACGAGGAAGCTGCCATTGCAGTCCAGCAACTCTGGGTCAATGGCAAGAAGGACGAGGCAATCAAGCGGGTGCCGGACGAGATGATTCTAAAAACCAACCTGATCGGTACCGAAGCCATGATCAGAGATAGACTCAGACGGTACAGGGATGCGGGCGTTACCAGCCTGAGGGTCAGCACAACTGGCAAAAATTGGCGAGAGCGCACCGAAACTCTTGCTCAGGCGATTGACCTCATCAAATCAGAATCTAGTCAATGGGCTAAAACAGGCGAGTAGCCCGTTACAAATAGATGCTGGAGGGCTCTATACACAAAATCGCTGAAGGCTCTATACACAAAATCGCTGAAGGCTCTATACACAAAATCGCTGAAGGCTCTACATCATTGTTCACTGCACAACACTTTATTAAAAGACTGGCCGTTAAGAGACGCTTCATTAAGAGATTCATTAAGAGACAGATATGCGGGTTCTGGGAATAGAAACATCTTGTGACGAAACCGGCGTTGCCATCTACGATGAGCATCAGGGCATCATTGCCAACCTCCTGTACAGTCAGATAGAACTGCATCGTGAATTCGGCGGCGTGGTACCGGAGTTGGCGTCCCGGGACCATATTCGGAAAACCCTCCCCATGATTGACGAAGCACTTCTCGCTAGCGGTTCCAAGCCAGAAGATATTCACGCCATAGCCTACACAGCAGGACCAGGATTGGTCGGTGCCCTGCTGGTGGGCGCGAGCATCGCCAAATCTCTGGCGCTCGCCTGGAATATTCCTTCCCTCGGCATTCATCATATGGAAGGGCATCTGCTGGCGGCACTACTGACCGACAATCCTCCTGATTACCCCTTCGTTGCACTGCTTGTGTCCGGTGGTCATACCCAGTTAATGGCTTGCCATGAGCCAGAGAACTACGACCTGCTCGGTGAATCCCAGGATGACGCCGCTGGTGAGGCCTTCGACAAGGTTGCCAGGATGCTTGGTTTACCCTATCCAGGCGGACCCGCCATCGCCGACTTGGCTACCGAGGGGAAGGCCGCGCGATTTTCATTTCCACGCCCCATGACCAGCAAACCAGGGCTTGATTTTAGCTTCAGCGGCTTGAAGACCTTTACGCTGAACACGATTGCCAGCCTCAAGGTGCTGTCGCAGCAGGACAAGGCTGATATTGCGGTAGCTTTTCAGGAAGCAGTCGTTGATACCATCAGGATAAAGTGTGAACGCGCACTGGCAGCCACCGGCATGAATTCACTGGTCATTGCTGGCGGAGTCAGCGCCAATGTGGCACTGAGGGAAAGTCTCAATCACCTTTCTGCACGACTCCATTGCCAGGTTTTCTACCCTGACTTTCGCCTCTGTACAGACAATGGCGCCATGATCGCTTTCGCTGGTTACCACCGCCTAAGCAAGGGGCATAGGGAAGACCTGGCTATCAATGTCAAGCCCAGATGGCCGATGGTTGAGTTGTGAATGAAGAGCCGGGAAACTATGATAGCGGGCTAGTTATCAGGAACTATTTAGTGAACATCTCGTTTATAAAAAACTTCGTATTTTTATCATCCCTTGCCTTTGGAGCATCCGCCGCATTTGCTCAAGAATTTCCCCACGATCTGCGGGTAACCGTAACAGTCATCGCTGACGGCGACACCCTAAGCGTGGAAGATGCGAATAAAAAACGCTTCACTATACGGTTCTCTGATATGGATACGCCGGAAATTGAACATACTGATAGACACGACGAGCCTGGATGCAAGACCACCCCTTGCCAACCGGGACAGCCAGGTGGGAAGGCAGCCAAAAAAGCACTGCAAAGGCTGGTACGTGTTGGGGATCGAGTTACTGCAAAGTGTTATGAAAAAGATTTGTACGAGCGCGTGATCTGTCACATATACAAGGGCGGGACTAACATCAATTTGGAAATGATTAAGAATGGCTGGGGTTGGTTACCGCGCGATGGGCAGGGTGGTTATCGCCGCGCATGGATTAGGGACCCCGCCAGTTACGAAGCAGAGAAATCGGCAAAAAAACAAAAGCTCGGCGCCTGGGGGTTACCTGACCAGGTGTCACCCCAGCAGTGGCGCAGAAACTGCTGGAATCATGGGCGGTGCCGCGGGGCAGAGAAATAGCTACTTTTAATTGGTGAAGGTTTAACAAAAGGTATAGCGATATGTCTGATTGTCTTTTCTGCAGGATTGTTGGCGGGGACTCGCTATGAACGCACAAGATATACGTTGGGTTCAGCGACTTAATCATTTTGACAAGGCACTTTCCCTGTTGGCGGAAGCAGTTGAACTGGCACAGCAACGTCCGCTATCAAGACTAGAGGAGCAGGGTTTGATTCAGGGTTTTGAATATACACACGAACTGGCGTGGAACACATTGAAAGATTACTTTAAGGAAAGTGGCATTGAAGGCATACACGGCTCAGTAGATGCTACGCGCATTGCTTTTAGTGAAGGGGTGATTGAAAACGGCGAAATCTGGATGGACATGATCAAAAAACGAAATCTGACTTCGCATACTTATAATGAAAATGTGGCGGCAGAAGTGGTCTCGGAGATTTTGGGGCAGTATTTTGTCGAATTTCAACTCTTCCAAAACAGACTGAAACAACTGCAACAGCATCCCTAGATATGAAAAACGAGCATCATAAATATGGCTTGCACCTATCGGTGATAGAAAATATTTGCGCCGTGTTCGCGCGTTACCCACAAGTTGAAAAGGTGTTGTTATACGGCTCGCGTGCCAAGGGCAATTATAAAAATGGCTCCGATATTGATTTGGTAATTTGCGACAATGGGGAGATGACTTTGCGGCATGTGTCCAAAATTCTGGACGATATAGATCAAATTCTATTGCCCTATATGTTTGATGTGTCTCTCTTGAAACAGATCGACGACCCCGATGTATTGGATCATATTCGTAGGGTTGGTGTGCCTTTTTATGTTAAATCGCAACGACGTGATGGATTGTCCCATAATGAGGCAACCAACGGCTGACAAGTCTATCAAGGTCCAAGCCGGGTGGCCGATGGTTGAGTTGTGATGTGCGATTTCACACTTGATGGTTTACAATGCGTCCATTAGTGATTTCCCATACAATCACACCAAAAGAGGTACAAGATATGACTAACAGAAAGAAAGTTTCCAGTTTGATCTCTCATCGAGAGTTCTGTGTACCCGAGGATTTTCGCGACCGGACCTTTCTGGATGCTTTTGATGATGCGTTCACCTCGCCAGAAGATTTGCCCTTGCATCAAACGGACTACGGTTTTCTGGCACGCATCCGCGATGGACATCGTATACGCGAATATTTTCGCAAAGCGGTTGATATAGAAAAACAAGAACAAAAGCGTCATGGTAGGACCGCTGATTAAATTTCATGAGTAAAAAAAGAAAATTTTCCAAATCACCAGGACCCATAGCAAATCAGAACCAGGCGATAGCGGGCAAGGCAACTTCTCCCCAAGAAGTAGCGGAACTTATTGATCATCTTCCTGATGAACAGCGCGCGCAAGTGGCGCAAGAATTGGTTGAGCGCTATCGGATTGAGCAAACCTTCATCGGCCCATTACCACCTCCCGGGGATTTCGCTAAGTATGATCAGGTTATACCGGGCGCGGCGAACCGCATTTTATCCATGGCGGAAAAGGAACAACAGATACGTGCGGATAGTCAGGACAAAATACTTGCCAACGACAGAAGGCGCATTGACGGCGCCATCTGGTTAGGCATCTCCCTGATTGCTGTGGCTGGCATTGCAACTTGGCAAGGCTATATCGGTATCGCCGTACCACTGGGACTTGTTGGTTTTCTTAGCACCTTATTTCGGCAACTGCGCGATTGGCTAGATTCGCGCGCATCATCTAAGTAATAACCGATTATCTCCAAGCCTGTTGGGGTGCCATCACCTCACTCGCACTAGAAAGTTGAAATCACCTCATTCACAACTCATCATGCATTATCGGTGCTGGTAACACTGGGAGTGGCAAGGATATGAGAATTCGTTGCGCAAAGCATTTATGAGAAGATAGCGATAGTTGCAGAAATAATCTGCGAATTATTGAGGAAGGTATAGCGATATGTCTGATTGTCTTTTCTGCAGGATTGTTGGCGGGGATCTGCCATCGGACAAGTTGTTTGAAGACGACCTGCTTTTTGCCTTCAGGGATGTCCAGCCGATGGCACCAGTGCACATTCTCATCGTCCCCAAAGAGCACATTGCAACGCTCAATGACACCACTCTGGATGACCAGCCGCTCCTGGGTCACATGCTCATGACCGCCAGGGACCTGGCAGCAGACGAGGGTGTTGGCGAATCGGGTTATCGGCTCGCATTGAACTGTAATCAAGAAGGCGGTCAGACTGTCTATCACCTGCATCTGCATCTGCTCGCCGGTCGGCAACTGACTCACCTGAGATGAGGCACTTTACATTATGACGAGTATCACCGGCGCAGACAGGTTCGTCGCACAGCTTGACCGGGTGCTTCGTGCCGTCACCGGCAATATCGGACAAACTCAGCGGTCTAGCCCATCAAATAGTTTGCAAGATGACAAGTTGCTGGAAGAGGACCGGCTAAAATCCGGTCGGTTGATGCGTGTTAATCATTGTGGCGAGGTCTGCGCCCAGGCCTTGTATCTGGGTCAATCGCTCGCTAGTAGGAACAGGCAGACCGTCAAGGTGATGTCCCAGGCCGCCGAAGAGGAGATTGATCATTTGTCCTGGTGTGAGCAGCGGCTTGCTGAACTGGACACGCCCGTGAGCTACCTCAATCCGCTTTTCTTCGCCGCCAGTTTCTCTGCCGGCATTGCTTCCGCACTGGTCGGAGACAAGTTTAATCTTGGCTTTCTTGCCGCAACGGAGGAGCAGGTGGTCGCGCATCTGGAAGAGCATATCGCCCAGGTCCCCGAGAATGACCATCGTAGCCGCGCCATTCTTAGTCAGATGAAAGATGATGAAAACAGCCACAGGGTACAGGCGCTCAACCGCGGCGGTCTCAATTTTCCCAGTGCCATGAAACGGCTGATGACTGCCGCCAGCCGCTTGATGACCCGAACGACCTACTGGGTCTGAGTCTCAGGTTCAGCAATCGGCGGGTGATAAATCATCTGGACACTGGTGCCGGCGGGATCTTTACAATAGAAACTTCTGGCGCCGTCTCTATGGGTCTCTGGCCTGGCGGTGATTTCCACATTCATGCCTTTCAAAAATTCAAACCAGATGTTCACCTCGTCTATCTCATTGACAAAGAAACCAATGTGGTCAAGTTGTCCCTGCGCTGGCTGCTTTGCCACACGATGCAGAGCAAGATTGTCATTGCCGCTGGTCAGATACACATTATCTTCGTCCGGGCGCCACTCAACTGTCATGCCCAACAGGTCCTTGTAAAAAGCCTCGGTCTCTTCAAAATTTTCAACGAAGAGTGCAACATGCCTGAGTCCACCTGTCTTGCCAGGCTTATGTATCTTAGTCATTTTGGTCATCTTGCTCATCATCCCCTAAAAGTAACTGCTCCAGTGCCCTGCCAGGCTCTGCTTGGGTCATAAAAGCTTCGCCAATCAGAAAGCCATAAACGCCCTTTGACAGGAGCCGAGCAAGATCCTGCCTGGTGTGGATTCCGCTTTCTGTAATCACCTGAATACCGGCAGGAATAAAAGGCAATAAATCCAGCGTCGTGTTGAGATCAACCGTGAAGTTATTGAGATTGCGATTGTTAATGCCCAGCATCTCCGGCGACAGGGTCAAGGCTATATCAAGTTCCTGACGATTGTGCACTTCTACCAGCACACCCATCCCGAGACGCATCGCAAGTGAGTAATACTCATGCAGTTCTCCTATATCAAGGATGCTGACTATCAGCAAAATACAATCGGCACCTATGGCTCTTGCCTCGTAAACCTGATAAGCGTCAATGATAAAATCTTTGCGTAGCACCGGAAGAGACACCTGGCTCCTTGCCATCTGCAAACATTCATCGTTACCCTGGAAGAAACTTTCATCCGTCAGGACGGACAGACAGACGGCACCAGCGCTTTCATAACTGCGGGCAATTCGTGACGGATCAAATGCCGTACAAATAACACCCTTTGTGGGTGATGCCTTTTTGATTTCCGCAATCACCGCCGGTTGCCGTGCCGCAAGTGGCGACGCCATGGCAGCAACAAATTCTCTGGGTGGCGGCAGTTCTTCAATTGCTTCTCTGAGTTGCTCAACCGGCCGCGCGGCACGGCGACTCTTTACCTCTGAATGTTTTTTTTGGACTATCCTGGAGAGGATATCTGTGTCAGACATGTCTATTCGGCATCAATCGGCAGAGAGTTGGTGAAGTCAACAAACTCCTTCATCTTTTCTCTTGCCATACCCGTGCCTATTCCGTCTCTTGCCATTTCCACCCCCGCGTCCAGACTCAATGCCTTGCCGGATACATAGATAGCAGCACCCGCGTTCAACACCACTATATCCCTGGCAAGTTGATTGGTTCCATCAAGCGCACCTTTGACCAGCGTAAGACTGTCCTTGCTGTTATTGATGCGGAGCGGGTCAAGGGATTGGCTTGGAATGGAGAATTGCTCAGGCTTTAGGGTGTATTCCAGGATGGCACCGTCCCGCAGTTCGGCGACCTTCGTCGGCGCGGCTATGCTGATTTCATCAAGCCCGTCCTCGGCATGGACAACCATGACATGCTCACTGCCCAGTTCCCGCAATACCTCGGCAATCCTGCGTACTGCCGAACCATCATAGATGCCCAACAACTGGCGTTTCGCACCCGCCGGATTCGTCAAGGGACCCAGGATGTTGAAAATCGTTCTGACCGTCATTTCCCGGCGGGGTCCTATGGCATGCTTCATCGCGCCATGATGGTTCTGCGCAAACAGAAAGCCCACACCCACCGCGTTGATACACCGCCCAACCTGGTCAGGTGACAGCATAATCCGGGCACCGACGGCTTCCAGCAGGTCGGCACTGCCACTCTTGCCAGACATGGCCCGGTTCCCATGCTTGGCGACCCGGGCACCAACGGCGGCGGCAACGAAGGCACTCGCCGTTGAGATATTGAACTTGTTGATGCCGCTACCTCCCGTGCCGCAAGTGTCTATGAGTGCGTCATCCCCGGTCACCACCGGCGTCACCAGTTCGCGCATGATTTCCGCCGCACCGGTAATTTCCTCAACCGTCTCACCCTTCATCCTCAACCCGACCAGCAAGCCGCCGATTTGCGACTGGGTTGCCTTGCCAGTCATCACCAGCCGCATGACCTGGGTCATCTCCTGCTTTGATAAGTCCTGCCTGTCAATCACCCGGCTGATGGCGGTCGGCATATCCATAATCTTGCTACTCCCCTGTATCTGGGTGCTGCTCTCTGTCCTGCTCTCTGTCCTAGAGAGGACTTCGTGTCTGTTTGTCGTCCCGGCTTTGACGGCAAAAGTTTCTCAGCAGGTCATAGCCATGTTCCGTCAAAATAGATTCTGGATGAAACTGAACGCCCTGCACAGCCGCCTCTCTATGACGGATGCCCATAATGGTCTCCTGACTCCCGTCATCTGTCACCGTCCAGGCCGTGACCTCAAAACAAGGCGGCAGGGTCTCTGGCTGAATGACGAGCGAATGATAGCGGGTGGCGGTGAAGGGGTTGCTCAAGCCCTCAAAAATCCCCTCGCTCTGGTGATGTATTTCAGAAGTCTTGCCGTGCATGACCTGCGCCGACCTGACAATACGCGCCCCAAAAGCCTGGCCTATGGATTGATGCCCCAGACAGACGCCCAGGACAGGAATTTCCTGAGCGAAATGGCGAATGAGTGCAATGGAAATCCCGGCCTGGTCGGGCCTGCCGGGTCCAGGGGAAATCACAATGGCCTGGGGAGATAAAGCCCGGATCTCATCTATATTGATCTCGTCATTACGATGCACAACAAGTTCTTCACCCAGTTCACCCAGATACTGGACGATGTTGTAGGTAAAAGAATCATAATTGTCTATCATCAAAATCATTGTGTTGACTTCACTGGCTGAGGGTTCTTGACTAGCTTCACACAAGCAACCGCTGAGGGACCTACATAGCCTCGTTGATTCCCTGCCGCATCCGGGGCGGACTCCTCTATATCCAAGCCGGCTTCCGCTATGACTGCTGCCTCAAAGATTGACCGCGCCTTGTCCATCGTCTCCTGCCACTCCAGTTGGGGGACGGAGTCGGCGACTATTCCCGCACCTGCCTGAATATAGAGTGTATAGTCCTTGATGATCGCGGTGCGAATGGCAATCGCCGTATCCATATTGCCATTCCATGAAAGATAGCCGACCGCGCCGCCAAAGATGCCGCGTTTTTCTGGTTCACACTCGTCAATAATTTCCATTGCCCGGACTTTTGGCGCACCGCTCAGGGTACCCACTGGCAAACTCGCCCGTAGCAGATCCATGGGTCCCAGATCATCTTTGAGTTGTCCCCGAACATTTGACGATATGTGCATGACATGGGCATATCGTTCCACCTGCATCATTTCTGTTACTTCAACACTGCCGGTCTTGCACACACGACCTATATCGTTCCTGCCGAGGTCAACCAGCATAAGATGCTCTGCCTTCTCCTTGGGGTCTGCCAGAAGTTCCCGTTCCAAAAACATATCTTCCTGCTCATCAACACCGCGCCGCCGAGTACCCGCCAGGGGTCTGATGGTGACTTCACCCTGCTCCAGCCTTGCCAAAATTTCCGGGGAAGAACTGACAATGCTGAATTCACCCAGATCAAGGTAGTACATATAGGGAGAGGGATTAAGTGATCTCAGGGCACGATAGAGATTCAAGGGCGCACTTTCAAAACTGACGGACATTCGCTGCGCCAGCACGACCTGCATAACATCGCCCGCGAGAATATAGTCTTTGATCTTGTTAACATCGCGCTGGTACGCCGCTTCACCATAACCAGACACAAAATCAGTTGCTTCCAATCTGGGACCTCTTGTCGGTTCGTAAAGGCTTGCAGGCAGATTGCCACGCAACTTCTGCGCCATCACATCAAGACGGGCCTGCGCCTGTTCATAAGCCCCATTGACCGCCGGGTCCCCGTGGGTAATCAGATGTATTCTTCCCAAGACATTATCAAACACAATAAGGTCGTTGGACACCATGAGCAAAATATCTGGCGTGTTGAGCCCGTCCGGGGGCGTTGAATGGGCGAGTTTTGATTCAATGTAACGCACTGTGTCATAGCCAAAATACCCCACCAGCCCGCCAGTATAGACGGGCAGACCGACTATCTCAGGATAGGTAAACTGCTTCTGAAAGTTTTCAATATAGGCAAGCGGGTCGGTAGCATGAAAACGATCTGTCTCGGCACCCTGGTCTTCAATGACAATCTCGTGACCATAGACTTTGATGACGCAGGAGGAAGGCAAACCAACCACCGAATATCTTGCCCATTTCTCTCCCCCCTGGGCAGCAGATTCCAACAGATAACTGTAAGCGCCCGTGGCGACCTTGACATAACAGGACAGAGGCGTATCCAGGTCCGCAAACATCTGCCGCACCACCGGGACATGGTTGTAGCCGTCCTTGCCGAGTTGCAGGAATTGCTCAGGCGTCATCGCTATTCATCACTATTGTTGCCGATGCGTTTCTACCGAAGCCAACTGCGCCCTCATTGCATCTATGGTTGTCCGGTAACTATCAGAGCCGAAGATGGCAGAACCCGCCACAAAGGTATCAACACCCGCCGCCGCGATTGCCTGGATATTGTCAAGTTTGACGCCGCCATCAATTTCCAGCCGGATATCATTGCCCGACGCATCAATCATCTGTCTTGCCTGGCGCAATTTAGGGAAGGTTCCGGGAATAAATTGTTGACCGCCAAACCCGGGATTGATCGACATCACCAGCACCATATCTATCTTGTCCATGACATATTCAATACAAGCAAGCGAAGTAGTCGGATTCAACACCAAGCCACACTTGCAGCCGCCCGCGCGGATCAGGTCCAGGGAGCGGTCAACATGCTCGCTGGCTTCAGGATGAAAGGTGATATAGCTGGCACCAGCCTCAATGAAATTTTCAATCAGTCGGTCAACAGGCTTGACCATAAGATGTACATCAATGGGCGCGGTGACACCATAGGCACGGAGCGATGCACACACCATGGGACCAAGGGTTAAATTGGGTACATAATGATTGTCCATCACATCAAAGTGGATGATGTCCGCACCCGCCCCGAGTACAGCATCAACCTCCTCGCCGAGCCGCGCAAAGTCAGCGGAAAGGATTGATGGCGCAATCAGATACTCCTGCTTCATGTCTCTTGTCATTCCTGTGTTGATTTGCGGCAATTTTAACGAATTGGGAAGCAGACACAAAATTTTGATTCTGCACCTGTGATTGCAGGTCTAGGGCGACAGGGCTTCGTATCGCTCAAGGGTGCCTATATCCTGCCAGTAGCCGGTGTGGATAAAGCCTTCCAACTGATTTCTGGCGATCGCCCGATCAAACACCCGGCGCAATTTGAATAAGTCTGTCGTTTCCTCACTGAAGAGACGCGGAGCAAACAGACCCGCAGCTGCCCAGGTGAATTTGTCGCCAGTCATCGTCAACCTGCCAGATTCGCTGATAGCAAAGTCACCTGTTGGATGATGGGGTGGATTTGGCACCATGATCAACCGGCCGAGGGTTCCGGGTGCGAGAGCTTGCCTGAGTCGTGTCAGATCAAACTTCGCATAGGTATCTGTGCTGAGCAGTAAAAACTCTTCCTCTCCCAATAGCGGCAGAGCTTTTTTGACACCGCCGCCGGTTTCCAAAAGTCGCTCCTCCCGAGACCAAGCGATATTGATACCTCGGCTTGACCCGTCGCCAAGTTTTTCTTCAATCATTGATGCCAAATGGCGCACATTGATCACAAAATCTGTAATGCCCGCGCCTTGTAATCTCTCCAGATGATGTTCAATCAGGGATTTGCCCTTAACTTCCAGCAGGGGTTTCGGCAGTCTGTCCGTCAGGGGTTTTAAGCGACGGCCTTCACCGGCAGCGAGGAGCATTGCCTTCATGAGCCTGCTCGGAATCCGACGAGGTTGTTAGCAGAAGATTGGTCAGTAGTAGCCAGGACTGTCTTCAAAACAGGCGCCACCTCCGTCTCTAACCAGTTTCCGAAGGCTTCCAACTCCGGGTATATGGCACAAGTTTCGGTGAGATAGGTGATGAGGAGCGGGATATCCATAAGATAACCGGGCTTGCCATCACGGATATGGAGGCGGCTAAATATTCCCACACATTTCAGATGCCGCTGGACACCCATCAAATCAAACCATTTGAGAAAATCTGCTGTGGATATGTTCTGAAGCCGCCCGGATGTCGCAAGCAAAGCACGAAAATTATCAACTTCTGCCACCACCACCTGGCGGTCAAAGCGGTAATAGCAATCTTTGAACAGCGAGACCAGGTCATAGGTAATGGGACCAATCACCGCGTCCTGGAAGTCAAGTATCCCTGGTCCCTCTCCCGCCACTAGCATCAGATTCCGACTGTGATAATCACGATGCACAAACACCTGTGGTTGCGCCAGCGCATTCTTCACTAGCAATTCATCCACCCGCCGAAACAGCCTTTTTGACGCAACTGATAGGGTCATCTGCAAATATTGTTCAAGGAACCAGTCCGGGAACAATGCCGTCTCAGTCTGTAGCAGTGTCTCGTCATAAGCAGGCAGGTCGCACTTCACATTCTGCATCGCCATCAGACTTTGCACCGCGCCAGTGTATAGGCTTGCTACCCGGTCAGGCTGTTCGGTGATCACTTTCAAGTAGGTAGCATCACCCAGATCGGTGACCAGCAAAAAGCCCTGCGACAGGTCTGCCGCTAGCACCTTGGGGCAGGTCAATCCTTGCTCCAGCAATGCCTGGGAAACCTTGATGAATGCTTCGTTCTGCTCATGTTCGGGCGGTGCATCCACCAGGATGAATTCCGAGGCTTGTGGCGGCTGGAATCTGAAATATCGTCGGAAACTGGCGTCATTGGAGATGGCGGTCAGGCGGACTTTGCGCTTGTCATCAGGAAACTGGTCATGGCATTGCAACCTTGCCCAGGCTTCAAGTTCTTCTCTGCGATTGCTGTTCATAAATTGCTGTTCATAAATTGTCATCAATTGCCTGACCCAAAATGCTGAATACTCTATTATCCGCACAATGTTATTGTCTGAACAATTTTCTTTACACTCTATGCGTATATTCTCATGGAATATATTGTTTCTGCAGCTCTTGCTGATTGCAGGCGGTGGTCTGCAAGTCCAGGCTGCTGATCTAGATGCCAATCAATGTCGTAACATCTACCCGAGCTACCCGCAACCGAAAATCGTCCACCCTCCGGTTGACACTATGAACGCTTCTGCCCGTAATGCGGTCCACACCGAGAATCTCTCCACCCAACTTATCGGTGATGTTGAAATAACCAAAGAGTCTTGGCAAATCAACAGCGATATTGCATGGATTGACGAAGCCACCGGGGACTTCAGAATAGAAGGTGCCGTTACGATTCAAGAACCGGGACTAATCATCTCTGGCGATCGGGCAACCGGCAATTTGAACGACCAGAGTGCGACAGTCAATGCTGCCAGTTTCCTGATACCTGAGCGCAGACTCAGCGGCAAGGCGGACAAGATCACTATCAAGGCGGACCAGCAGTTGGTGCTACATTCGGGTGAGTTCACAACCTGCGAGCCGGACAATCATGTCTGGGCAATCAAATCAAAATCGGTCCTAATCAAACCAGAGGAAGGTTATGGCACTGCCCGTCATGTGACCCTCCATATCAAGGGCATACCCATAGCCTATACACCCTATTTCCGTTTCCCGACCAGTGATAAGCGGCAATCGGGATTCCTGACCCCTAGCCTAGGGCGCAAGAGTGACGGCGGCACTGACCTGGCCGTCCCCTGGTACATCAACCTCGCGCCCAACTATGATGCCACCTACACCCTGCGCAACATTTGGCAGCGGGGGCTGATACATGAGGGGGAGATTCGTTATCTGGGTTCGCTTGGTAATGTCCTTATCGGCGGTGCCTTCTTATCGGACGATGACCAATATAAGGACCCTGAGCAGATGGACCTGGCAGGGACCAATACTGGATTAAAAAAACAGAACCGATGGTTTACTCGTCTGAGCCACAGAGGCGTGACCCGTGGCTGGGTTTCCAGATTGAATTACGCTCGTGTTTCGGACATTGACTACCTGCATGATTTCGGAAGTCAGGTCGGCTCTGCCACAGACTATGCAACAGGCGCCAACAGCGTATCGGGTGCTAGCCAGCCACCCGCATTGCGCCAGGCAGGTTCACTGTCCTATGGTGCCCGACATTGGCGCGGCATATTGGAACTGCAGAATTTCCAAAATCTGAGGCAGTCCCCAATAGAACAGTACGCCACCCTGCCCAAGATCACCCTTGATTACGCCAGACAAGTTTCGGTATTTGATGTCAAATCCAGAATCCAGGTAGCCAGGTACCGGAAGGACGATGACGACCTGTCCATCGGCACACCAGCTCCGGGAGCCGGGTCACGGCTTGTCCTTGATAGTCAGGTGAGTCTGCCGTTACGCAGACCCTGGGGATTTTTCACGCCTGCTGTCGGTATCATTCACCGCCACTATGATCTGACTGATTATCCATCTGGCTCAGCACCGACTCTGCGTGATGCGGCGAGGATTACCACCAGGCGGGTATCGCTTGATGCCGGGCTGGTGTTTGAACGTAACAAGACCCTCTGGGGCAAGCCGGTGTATCAGACCTTGGAGACCAGGGTCTATTATCTGTACCTTGAAGAAAAGTTTCAGGACGACCTACCCAGTTTTGATTCTGTCACTATCACGCCGAGCCTGGCGCAAATCTTCCGTGCCAACCGCTTCACTGGCTATGACCGGATCGGCGACGCCAGGCAGGTCGCACTGGGCATCAGCACTAACATATCGTCTGCCCAAACCGGCGCCCAGATACTGAGCGCAGGCATAGGACAGCTTCTCTATTTCAAAAATCGCAATGTCGGAATACAAGATGTCGTCAGGGAAACTGGACCCGATATGGACAGGAAGGCGGGTTCTTCACCCCTATTCGCCAGGATTGAGGCGCGTTTCACTCCAGCATTAACCGCACACTCCACCTTTGAATGGAGGAACTTGTCCGGGCAGAATCCTGGCAAGACGAACAGAAGCCACCTGTCAGTCAGATACCATGCCCGGAAGGGTAGTATTTTTAATCTGAGTTATGCCTACGCTGCCAAGAACCATCATCGACGCACTGGGCCGGATGCTCCGGGCAGCAGCGCTGAAGAATCAGATCTGTCATTTATCTTGCCAGCAACGCCATCCTGGTCTGTCATCGGCAGATGGCACTATAGCCTTGATAGAAGCCAGACCCTGGAGTCCTTGTTCGGGGTTGAATACAATGGCTGTTGCTGGAAACTCAGGCTGATCCTACGCCGTTATCTGGATGAACCGCGCAGAATCAATCTCAGATCATCCGCAGGCCTTGTTACCCGGTTTGACCGGCGGGCGAAGCGTGGTATCTTCTTTGAATTCCAACTTAAGGGACTGACCTCCCTCGGCGGCAGACTTGATCCCCTGCTGGAGGATGCCATACCGGGATATTCTGGTCTCTGATCCAAGTGCCTGCAGGGTCGTTCCTACTCATAAACTAGCCGAATGATGGTGAACAAGATGACTAGATTTATTGTGACTTTCACCCTGCTACTACTGGCGATACCGGCACAGGCAGCACTTGTATTGCTGGACCGGGTCGCCGTTATCGTTGATGAGGATGTCATTATGCAATCAACGATTGATCAGCGATTCAGCAGGATACAAAGCGCTCTCACAGAAGATTCGCCTCCCGTAGCAGTCGTCAAACAACAGGTCATTGAACGGCTTATTGTTGAGAACCTGCAACTACAAATGGCGGAAAAAGCTGGAATACGCATCAGCGATGAAGAATTAAACGAGACTTTGCAAGGTATAGCAGCCCAAAACCAGATGACGCTGGAAGAGTTCCGACAGGCAGTAACCGACGAGGGCACATCCTGGCGGGAAATGCGCGAGCAGATCCGCCAAGGAGTTGCTATCAGCCGGGTGCAACAGGGTGCCATGCGACAACGAATCCAGATCACGGAGCAGGAAATCATGAACTTTCTGGCTTCTGAAGTCGGCGAGTCGGTCACCGCCGACGAATATAATATCGCCCATATTTTGCTTTCATTTCCTGCTCAGGCAGAGACGGATGAAATCCAGGCAACAAAAGAAAGAGCCGACCAGATACGTCAGTCGCTGGATGAGGGGGCAGACTTTGAAACCCTCGCCAAGACATGGTCATCCAGCCAGACCGCCCTTGAAGGGGGTGATATTGGTTGGCGCAAACCCGGACAACTGCCCGGTGTGCTCGCTGGACTGCCTGAAAGGATGGCGATAGGGGAAGTGGCGGGTCCTATAAAGGGCGGCACCGGCTACCATTTTATCAAGTTGCTTAGAAAACGCGGCGCGGCAGCAGAGGGGCAGATTAACCAGAGCCGGGTGCGGCATGTCCTAATCAAACCCAATGAAATCAGAACCGTGGAAGAAGCCGAAGCACTTGCCAGGCAAATCAGAGATGAAGTCGTCAATGCGGGTGCCGACTTTGCGGAAGTCGCCAAGCTCCATTCCGATGATTCGGGTTCCGCCCTGAGTGATGGCGATCTCGGCTGGAACCGCGCCGGCGTCTTTGTACCCAGATTTGAAGAAGTTATCCAATCGGCCGAATTAAACCAGGTGAGCGAAGTATTCCAAACACAACATGGATACCATTTTCTTGAAGTGACGGAGCGCCGGGTAGAAGACTTCACCGATCGTTTCAAAATGGGACAGGCAGACAGCTATTTGCGCCGCCAAAAATTTAATGATGAACTGGAAAGCTGGCTCAGGGAGATCAGAGACGAGGCATTTGTCGAAATCAAAGTCCAGGAATAGACCCCGCCTTGCCATATCCCCGGGCGAGCCGGCAGGGATAGGTCCTGATATTTGCGTTCTGGCGCACCTTGCCGCTTCCCGCCATGATGCGGATGATGATTTAGAAGAGCGTTTAGAAGGGCGTTTAGAAGAGCGCCTCGAAGAGAAGCATCTCTCCGATTGCCGCACCGATTTCCAAAAAGATGCCGATGTTGTTTACTTCGGCGACCCCCAGATGTTCCAGGAACGCGCGAGCCTGCTCGGTGTTTCCCTGGACATCAACATCCTGAACAATAGCCCCTATCAACCGGGAAGGTTTAATGTCCACCAGATTAACCTCATATCTCCCGTTACCCTCGGCAAACCAGATGCCAGCAATGCCAGTTATGTCCTCGGTTGCCTGGACGAGGCGCTGGACGCCTGCCTTCAGGGCGAGTGTGCGGCTCTCGTTACGGGCCCCATCCACAAGGCAGTCATTTGTGATGCTGGTATCACATTCAGCGGGCACACTGAGTGGCTGGCAGAGAGGACTCATACCACTCAGGTCGTGATGATGCTGGTTGCTGGCAGTCTTCGGGTTGCCCTGGCGACGACCCATCTCCCGCTCCGCCAGGTCCCTGGGCAAATTAGTCCCGGGCTACTTACCCGGGTCATCAGCATCACTCTGGATGAATTGCAGCACAGGTTTGGCATCCCGAAACCACGGCTGCTGATTTGCGGCTTGAACCCCCATGCTGGTGAAGAGGGTTATCTGGGCTCTGAAGAAATTGATGTAATGATACCCGTGATCAAAAAATTACAAGGCGAGGGGCACCGGTTGACGGGACCCGTTCCAGCGGACACGGCTTTCATAGCCTCCAATCTGCAAGATGTGGACGCAGTCCTTGCCATGTATCACGACCAGGGCTTGCCCGCATTTAAAAGCCTCGGCTTCGGGGAAGCCGTGAATGTTACCCTCGGATTGCCCCTAGTGCGGACCTCAGTGGACCACGGCACTGCGCTTCACCTGGCAGGCACCGGTAAGGCAAACCCCGGCAGCCTGATAGCCGCGCTTAACTGCGCGCTTGAATTAGTGAGTAAAGAATGATGCCGGATGAATTGTTGCTTGCTTCTGCCGTGCTAACAAAGCGCCAATGAGCAGAGCAAAAAAACGTTTCGGGCAAAACTTCCTGCAGGATGAACAGGTCATCAGCCGGATCATTCAAACAATCGCGCCCCTGCCAGAAGATCGAATCCTCGAAATTGGTCCCGGGCGTGGCGCGCTGACCGATGCGCTCTTCAAGACAGGCTGCGACCTGTCGCTAGTAGAAATAGACACGTCTCTGACGAAACTGCTGCAATCCAGATTTCCAGGCGTCAATATCTACAATGAAGATATTCTGAAAGCCGATCTCAGCGCTTTATTGTCCGATGAAAAATCAAGAATCGTCGGCAATCTTCCCTACAACATTTCAACTCCCCTGCTGTTCAGACTGTTTGACTGCACAGCACAGATTCAGGACATGCACTTCATGCTGCAACGCGAGGTGGTGGACAGGCTTTGCGCCCTGCCCTCAACACCTGCCTATGGGCGGCTGACCATCATGGCGCAGTATCACTGCCGTGCTGAGAAGATATTTGAAGTCCCTCCGGAAGCATTCAAGCCTATACCCGGAGTACATGGTGCGGTGCTGAGACTGTCCCCGCGGGCTGACAAGCCTCCTGCCAATCCCCTCATCCTGGGAGAAATACTCAAACAGGTGTTTAGCTATCGCAGGAAAACCCTGCGAAACGCGATGCAGGCATTCCTCTCGGCAACCGAGTTAGAAGATTGCGGAATAGACCCAGGTCTCAGACCAGAAAACCTAGACCTCAGCCAGTATGTAAGTTGCGCTATTCAAGTTGCCAGGAAGCAGCAAGGATGTCGCAAGGCAGCAACGATAACAGATAGAAAATTAACACAGTCATCCTGATATGAGCACCTATGCTATCGGCGATATTCAAGGTTGCTTTGACGAATTGCAGCAACTGCTTGAGAAAATTTCTTACGACCCTGGTGGCGATGAATTGTGGCTGGTGGGTGACCTCGTCAACCGTGGCCCGAAGAACACCTCGGTCATGGACTTGCTGATGGGGCTGGACAGAGTAACAGTGGTGCTGGGCAATCACGATTTACATTTTCTGGCAATCGCTACAGGACAGCAGACCCAAAAGCCCAGCGATACCCTCAGCGACCTCCTGACAAGCCCGAAATTGGACCGCTATGTGGACTGGCTCAGGCGACAACCCATACTGCACTATGATGCAATCAGGAATCTGGTCATGGTGCATGCGGGTCTGCCGCCGCAATGGTCACTCGCGCAATGTCTTGCCCGGGCTCATGAAGTAGAATCGGCACTCCGAGATGATGACTATATGGAATTTCTAAAAGCCATGTACGGGAACGACCCCGATACTTTTGATGATCGGCAAGTGGGTATGTTGAGACTCCGCGTGATTACCAATTGCCTTACCCGACTGCGTTACTGCACCCGAGACGGACAACTTGAATTGAATCACAAAGCAGATATACAACCAGCAGGGTTCGCGCCCTGGTTCAGTTTCCCCAGGCAAGATGATGTGACTGTCCTCTTCGGACACTGGGCAGCGCTTGAAGGCAGAGCCGATGCCGACTTCGTCCGGGCACTGGACACCGGTTGCGTCTGGGGACGGGAGCTCACCGCTTTGCGGCTGGAAGACGATGTCCGCTTTTCCATACCCGCCAGCAGATGAAAATCTATCTCGTTGGTGGTGCCGTCCGAGATGAGTTACTCGGCTTGCCGATTACTGAACGGGATTATGTGGTGGTGGGTAGCAGTCCAGAGGAGATGCTGCAACAGGGCTTCCGTCCCGTAGGCAAGGACTTCCCGGTATTTTTGCATCCAGACACCGGCGCGGAATACGCCCTTGCCCGAACCGAGCGCAAAATCGGTCCTGGGCATCAGGGTTTTGAATGCCATGCCAGTTCGGAGGTGACTCTGGAAGAAGATCTGCTACGCCGGGACCTGACCATCAACGCTATGGCAAAAGACACGGATGGCGTCCTGATTGATCCTTATGGCGGTCAGGCTGACCTGAGCGGAAAAGTGTTGCGGCATGTCTCCCCTGCTTTTTCAGAAGACCCGCTACGCATCCTCAGGCTGGCGCGATTCAAGGCGCGGTTTCATGGGTTAGGGTTCAACTCTCACGACACCACAACCCGCCTGGTCACTGCAATGGTGGCGGAAGATCAACTAAGCCAACTACCAGGGGAGCGGATTCTGGCGGAAATGGACAAGGCGCTGGCGACCCCTGCTCCGGGTATCTTTTTTTCCTGGCTACAAAAAATTGGCGGCGCTATGACTCTCTGGCCAGAAATCACCGATACGGGTTTGGCACAGATTGAGCGTCATGCCCAAGAGGTCACCGACATTGAGAGCCGCTTCGTACTCTTGCTGGCGGACCAGAGCAGTAGGCAGATTGAAAACCTCTGTTCCCGTCTGAAATGCACCCGGGCAAGAACCGAGATTACCTCCCTCATCGCTACTCATATCTACGAGTGGGCAAACCTATCGGCGCTTGATCCGGTGGAAATTGTGGCGTTTTTATATCAGATTGATGCCTTGCGGAGGCCGGAACGGTTTGCAAGTTTTAACGCTATGGCGACCAGTATAGGCTATCCCGTCCTGGGTCACCCAGGACTTGATGCTGCTCAGAAGGGAAGTCAGAAGAGAAGTCGGCAGGGAAGTCAGAAGAGGACAGACCTAGGAGACAGATGGATGGCGTTACTTAAAATTGCCCGCGCCGTCAACGCATCAACAATTTCCACCGACGCCACCGGTCCCGCCCTGGGCGAGGCAATCAGGCAGAAACAAATTGATTACATTGAACAGTCAAGAAAGGTGTAAACATTGTCTTTATTCATGGGAAAGAATGGGAGATTATATACCTAAATCCGCATTGATTAATATTGGGCACTGCCTACTCAAAAATCCGCAATGTTGGAAATATATCTCTTCACGGAGGATTTGGGTTTGAAATGAAAAGCGAACACCGTCAGCATCATGGAAATGCTGAATAAGTTAAGTTGCAAAGATGGTGCAGTAGCGTCACATAACCCAACATACTAAGAAATATAAAAATACCTGCATGGAAAATACGCTATTCAACTCACTCGCCGCGGAGGTCGCCGAATGGCGCGAGCGCGGATATGCTTGTGCTGATTTTCCGCTGATCGGCGAGATTCTTGCCTTCCAAAAGGAAGCCCAGGAAGGCAGTCCGTTTCTTAAATATCTACGCGAACCGCAGTTTGCCGCGCTGGAAACTTACTGGTATGTCCGCCTTAGATTAAAAACACCACACATCATCGATCTCTACAAACACTGTTACGGTGCTGATAAAGAAACCTTTTTTAATGCCCTCGGATTATCATTACACGAAGAGGCGATAGAGCGGACAAACATAGACGATGAGATCGAAAGAGTCAGAAGTGATTTGGACTGGGTTAAAAAGAAAAAAATTAAGACGCTACACGAAGCGGTAATTTTGGATTACCCCAGTTACATCCTCGCCCTGGCGATGGGCGCCGGGAAAACCGTGTTGATCGGCGCGATCATCGCCACCGAGTTTGCGATGGCGTTGCGTTACACGAAGGAAAAGTTTATGAAAAACGCGCTGGTGTTTGCACCCGGCACCACCATCATAGAAAGCCTGCGCGAACTCAGCGATATGCCGTATGAGAAAATTTTGCCACCCGATCTCAA
>DKIG01000044.1:0-4790 GCA_002454165.1 Gammaproteobacteria bacterium UBA6724 | reverse complement strand
AACCAACAAGATGATGCTTTTGAACATAAAGAAGTAGAGGCAAATCTGAGGCTTCAAAAAATTGCCAGTCTGCCGAACCTCGGCGTGTTTTCGGATGAGGCGCATCACACCTACGGCAATACTTTTGATGAATTAAAAAGGGTGCGCGAGACGATCAACTACATACACGCGCAAAAACCTATCGTGGCGGTAATCAACACCACCGGAACGCCTTACTATAAAAAGCAAATCCTAAAAGAAGTGATTGTCTGGTATGGGCTTGGCGATGGTATTAAGGACAACATTCTTAAAGACCTCAACCACGGAATTCATCAATACGACATCAGGGAGCGAGCGGAGCACGAAGTATTTTATGACATCATCCAAGAGTTTTTTAACGCTTACGGCAAGGTTTCGCTTGCCGACGGCGCCAAAGCGAAGATTGCTTTTTATTTCAAAACACAGCAGCACTTGGACGAGTCCCGCGTGTTGATTGAGTGTGCTATGACAAATATCGGCGAAAGCATCGCGCAGATATTGGTCAATACCCAGACATCAAGTTCCGCGGAAGTTGACGAATTCAAGCGACTCAACAATCCCACTAACCAGAAGCGGGTTATCCTGCTGATAGGTAAAGGCGTGGAAGGCTGGAACTGCCCCAGTTTGTTCGCCTGCGCGCTCATCAAGGAGCAAACGACCAGCAACAATTATGTGCTACAAGCGGCGACTCGTTGCTTGCGGCAGGTGCCAGAAAATCAACATTCGGCAAAAATCTTTCTGGATTACCGCAACGCCCAGATTTTAGACAAGGAATTGCAAGACAATTTCGGCACTGACATAAATAGACTTTCTAAACCGAAAAAAGACAAAGAAACCGTCATCGTGCGCATTATAAAAACAGAATTACCAAAACTGGAAATCACCCGCATCATCAGGCGCGCCGCGCGGGTTGAAACATTGAATAAAGACATTCGGTTACAAAAGCCCAAAGCGCAAATCGCCCCCGTCATACTGCGTAACATTTTTACTCCAGATTTCAGTGGACCAAGGGAAATCCTGATGCCAACCGGCGATACCAAAGAATTGCCGCTGGGGAAAAGTATGATGGCATGCCACACCGCCGCCTGGAAAATTGCATCAAGATATCATGTGTCGGTGATGCCGATATTGAAACAACTCAATGCGATATATCCCAAAGGAGAAATCCCGAACAATCACTTATATGCTTTGTTTCAACAGGTAGAAAAACAACAGGCGAATTACAAAATTATTGAAGAAAAGATCACCGAAGTAATGGCGTTGATTCGGACTAAAGATGATGACGGACAGGAAATTTTTGATAAGGAAGGCGACGTTTATGTTCATCGCTTACGTTTGCTTAAAAGAACTTATGAACAGATGCAAGATGGGGGTTTGCTTGCCGAACTCGAAGATTACCAGGATAAACACAGTCTGAGTTTCCACTACACGCCTTACAACTTTGACAGCAAGCCGGAGCGTTCCTTGTTTCAGAAAGTTTTATTCATGCTCAATACAAAACCTGAAGAAGTGGAAGCGTTTCTATTCACCGGCGGATTGACCGATCCAAAGAAAACCGACTTTCATTTTGAATATATGGGCAAGGACAAGCGTTATCATCCCTACTTTCCCGATTTTGTTCTGGTGAAGAAGACCGGCGAGTTTTATATCATTGAGGTCAAAGACGAAGACAAGCGCGGCGACAAAATTGTGGAGGCAAAGAAAAAAGCGGTGGAGCGATTGCAAAAGATGCAACCGGACAAATTCAAGTATCAAATCGTGTATACTCCAACCAGCGCAGTGGGTGCGGAAAAAATCAAACCTGTTGCAGATTGGTTGAGGAATTAGGTATGTTAACTGATGAAGAAATTCAATATCTTATAGATGCTCCTAAGAAGATCACAAGCAAGCACCCAACCAAGGGTTACACAGAAGAAAACGGCCACAAACGTTGCTACTTGGAGTTAGCGGGTATATCGGCGGACGGCAAGAATTTTTCTATTTTCATCAATCAGAACAACACGTTTCAAGAAAATTTCTCCATTGGATTGCGGTACAAAACCAAGGATAAAGCATTCGGATCTGTGACGCTTATCCGTTATAATGGTTCGCACGGGGAAACAAGAAAAAACCAAGATAATCACTATCATCAACCACATATACACCGCTTAACCGCTATAGAAACAAAATCAGGTAGCACTGATCCACAAGAAAAACATCGAAAAGTCACTGGCAAGTATAATGCGTTTGAGGATGCCCTAACATGTTTTTTTGAAGATATTCATGTACAGAATCATTTTCAATTCTTTCCTGAATTAAGACAGACAAGGCTTTTATGATGCACATTAAAAAAGTGATTGATTTTCTTCATAGTAAAACTAAAAAAGAATTCGATATTTACGAACGGAGTCCTGAAAAATATCAACTCATCCTTCCCATATTGCATGAAGACGGCGATATGGTGGATGTCTATTTGCAAGATAGCCCTAACGGCCAAGAGTACATCCGTATATGCGATTTCGGCATGGCCATCATGCGCCTTTCCTGCACCTACGAAATAAACAGTGACGCCCGCCAGAGAATTTTTAACAACATTCTCATTAACAGCGGAGTGCAGAACAATCAAGGAAACCTCTATCTGGATTCCACGCTGGAAACGCTTTACGAGAACATACTTCAATTCACCGGTTGTGTGCAAAAAGTTTGCAATATGCGACATTGGGGAACAGAAACAACCAAAAATGTTTTTTACGACGACTTGAAGAACTACATTACTATTGAGCTAGGGCAGTTCAACCCTGCACCCAATAAATCTCCCTTACTTGATTACCCCATTGTCAGTGTGGATTGGTCTCTTACGCACAATGACCGCAATCTATATCTTTTCGGAATACTGGGCAACAATAAGGCGAAAGTTGCTGCAATTGCATTACTAGAATTCCAGAAAGCGCACATACCATTCATCGGTATCGTCGTGCATGAAGATATGGATATCCTCGGAAAAAAAGAAAGGCTTTACCTTACCAAGAACGCCGACAAGCAATATCCAGTATTGGATGACTTCAAGGAAAAAGCAGTCGCTGATATTACACGACTGGCAGCATGACCTCCCTAGAAATCACTCCGCTCAAAGGTCGCCCGATGTTACATTGGGTGGGGAAGAAGCCGTTGGATCAGGTGCGGCATTTTCCAGCGCAGTTGTGCGAGACGGTCGGCGTGAAAAGACCGCCGACTGAGCCGTCTTATAATGAATTTATCAATGCCAATTACAACCTGCTGTTTCACGGTGACAACAAAGAGATTCTTTCTTCCCTTTTAATTGCTGGATTTCGCGGCAAGATTGATTTGATTTACATTGACCCGCCGTTTGATTCGGGCGCGGATTATGTGCGCCGGGTGAAGTTGCGCGGGCAGAATGAAAAACTGGAAGGCGAAGGACAGGCTTTCATTGAGCAAGCACAATACGAGGACATCTGGGCGAACGACAATTATTTGCAGTTTATGTATGAGCGGCTGATTTTGTTGCGCGAATTGCTGAGCGACCAGGGTAGTATTTATCTGCATTGTGATTGGCATAAAAGTCATCACCTACGATTTTTGCTGGATGAGGTTTTTGGTGCGGAGAATTTTAGAAATGAAATTGTTTGGTGTTATGCAGGAGGAGGTATTGCTGAAACAAGTTATCCGCACAAGCATGATTGTATTTTAAGATATACTAAAACTACAAATTTTGTCTTCTATATTGAGAGAAAGCCATACAAAGAAAACACGCAACAAGTTGGAAAACGTAGCACTTTATCAGGAGGAGGTGATATTGACCTTGACAAAGGCACGCCAGTAACAGATTGGTGGATAGATATAAAAACTGTAACTGGCTGGAATCCTGAAAAAATAAATTACCCCACCCAAAAACCTGAAGCCTTGTTAGAACGCATCATCAAAGCATCCAGCAACGAAGATTCCATTGTCCTTGACTGCTTTTGCGGTAGCGGCACCACTGCCGCGGTTGCCGAGAAGTTGGGGCGCCGCTGGATTATGGCAGACCTGAACAAGGGCGCGATTCAAACCACTATCAAGCGACTACAGGGTGTCATCAAAGAAAAACGCGGCGACCTTGCGAAGCAAAAGGGGCGCGGATTGATCCATTATCGGGTGAATAATTATGACCCCGCCAAACAAAATGACCTGAAAAAAATCATCACCTCAAAATACGGCATACAGAAGAAACGCAATGATTTGTTTTTTGACGGCAGGGTTGGCGACCAGTTGGCAAAAATCATTGATCTAAATAAACCGCTGACGCAACTGGATATTCAAATCATTAAGGATGAAATCAAAGACAATCGCCCGGACGAGACGCGCGACATCACTGTGTATTGCAACGGTTCGGAAATGGAAATAAGGGAAAAACTTGCCAACGAAAAAACACCGATTAATAAAATCACGGTAATTGATATTCAAGAAGAAGGCATGTTCACCAATCAGCCCGCCCAGGCGGATGTGAGCATCGCCAAAAAACCAAAAAAGATTAAGGTGAAAATCAACGATTATATTAGCCCGTCCATTCTTACGAGAATGGACATTAACCGCACGATTTTTGATGAACAAATTGATGATTTTAGAGCCCAGATAGACTGCGTGATGATTGACACCGATTACAACGGCAAGAATTTCAACATAGTGGAAAGTGATTTGCCGAGCAAGAAAACCGACTTCATCAAAGGCGAATATGAACTACCCCCCCCCCGAACCAACTACAAGGTTGCAGTAAAAATAATTGATATGCTGGGCGA
>DKIG01000019.1 GCA_002454165.1 Gammaproteobacteria bacterium UBA6724 | reverse complement strand
CCAAAGGTATCTGAGCTTATACAAATCATGACGGATAAGGAGTATAGATGATGAATATAATCACAAAATGTGCTCTTTGGGGTGCAGGCATTATGCTGATTGTCTCTAGCATAGGTTCAATCCTGGGACCCTCGCCCTTAAATATATTATTTGCGCCGATTCTAACAATTACATCTATACCGCTGAAGTACGCTATTCTGCTGATCCCGGGGCTGGACGCGATTGCTGCTGGCGGACTATTTGGCGCCGAAGACTCATTTATAAACTATAAGTTCATGGCGCTTCTGGTAGGTTGGAATGTGCTTGTTGGATATCTAGCCGGTCTGGCAGTCGGCTTATTTATACAGAACAAAAGGCTACAGAAAAGAGAAGAATAAATACTATTAACCTTAAACAGGTTAGAAATTATTCCACTGTTACTGACTTCGCCAGATTTCTCGGTTGGTCAATGTCCGTGCCCTTCAGCACCGCAACATGATAAGAGAGAAGTTGCACCGGCAGAGTGTAGATCATGGGAGATACTGCGGCGGGGCAAGACGGGACTTTCAATACCCTTGTGCCTGTCTGCCCGGTTATCTTATTACGCTCATCGGCAAATACAAACAAGGCGGCGCCGCGCGCTCGTACTTCTTCCAGGTTTGACTTCAACTTCTCAATCAAGGCTCCGCCAGGTGCTATCGCCACCACAGGCATATCGTCATCCACCAGTGCCAATGGACCATGTTTGAGTTCCCCTGCCTGATATCCTTCCGCGTGGATATAGGAGATTTCTTTCAGCTTCAGCGCACCTTCAAGTGCAATCGGATAGTGAATTCCTCTACCGAGGAACAAGGCGTGATGCTTATCTACGAATGATTCTGCAATGCGTTTGATGTCCGGTTCAATTTTCAGAGTTTCGCGGATGAGATCGGGCAATTGTCGCAATGCTGATACTAGTTCTTCATGATCCTCTTCCGTCAAGCCCCTCATCTTGCCAATGACAGCAACCAGCATCAGGAGGTCAACAAGTTGATTGATGAATGCCTTGGTTGATGCGACACAGATTTCCGCTCTGGCTTCCAGTAGCATTGACAAATCAGATTCACGGATGAGCGTGCTGTTCGGTACATTGCAAAGACACAATCTCGTCACATAATTTGGATCCGTGGCGTTACGAAGTGCAGCAAGGGTGTCGGCTGTTTCTCCAGACTGGGACAGAGCGACAAACAGAGTCCCCTCAAGCACCACATTCTGCCGATACCTTAACTCGCTGGCTATCTCGACCTGACATGGGACTCTGGCATATTGCTCAAACCAGTACTTAGCGACCAGTCCAGCGTAGTAGCTACTCCCGCAGGCAGTAATCTGCACTGCGCGCACCGCCGCGAAGGCGCGTTCTGCCCCGGTTCCGAAGGCCTGAGCCAGGGCATGTTTGCTACTTAACCGTCCGGACAGGGTGCGTTCAACTGCTTCCGGCTGTTCATAGATTTCCTTCAACATATAGTGCCGATAATTACCCTTGTCAGCGGTGTCATGACACATATCTAGCGTGACGACCCTATCTTCTACCGGCTCTTCCTTGTGATTGAACAGGGTATAGCCGAGCCTGGTGATTTCCGCCAGTTCGCCGTCTTCCATAAAAATAAAACGTTCTGCAAGGTGCTGCAGTGCTCCAGGGTCAGAAGCAACATAGTGCCCGCCCTCTCCTATGCCGACGACGAGAGTGCTACCCTGACGCGCCGCCATTAACCTGTCGGGATAATCCTTATGGATGACTGCCAGGGCGTAAGCACCTTCTAACTTGCGGAGCAGTGAATTCATTGCGTCCACCAGGTCGCCAGTCTGCTTCAGTTCATGGTTGAGTTGATGAGCGATGACTTCCGTGTCCGTATCAGATTCAAACTGGAAGCCCTGTTGGATGAGTGCCTTCCGCAGAGGTTCATGATTTTCAATGATGCCGTTATGGACAACCGCCAGGCAATCGTTGGACACATGGGGATGAGCATTTGTCTCGCTGGGTTCACCGTGGGTAGCCCATCTGGTGTGGGCAATGCCGATACTACCTTCTAGTGTAGCGCGTTTGCATGCCCGGCAGAGTTCCGCCACCTTGCCCTGCCGCCTGACCCTGCTGAGTTGACCATCCTCGCCGAGCAACGCTATGCCAGCGGAGTCATAGCCACGATATTCAAGACGGCGCAAACTCTCAAGAAGGACGCCTGTTGCTGCACGATGACCCGCTACACCCACTATGCCGCACATGATGCTCTCTTGTGGCGTTCGCTATTCATGATTCCTCAGTATTGGATGGTCCCTGCCAGCCGGGTACAGATTTTTGTTTGCCTCTGCCTAGAGCCAAGGTTTGGGAATCAACATCTTTGGTGATGGTTGAACCTGCACCTATGGTTGCACCCGCACCTATTTTGACAGGAGCAACCAGTGAAGAGTTTGAGCCTATAAATGCGGCGGCACCGATTTGTGTTTTATGCTTGTTCACGCCATCGTAGTTGCATGTAATCGTGCCCGCGCCGATATTCACATTTTCGTCTATTACCGCATCACCGAGATAGGCAAGATGGCTGGCTTTGGTGCCCTTGCCGAGTCTGCTCTTCTTCACTTCCACAAAATTACCGACAGTGACTTCATCTGCCAACTCTGTCCCTGGTCTCAATCTTGCGAAGGGACCAAGTATGCACTTGGCGCCAACTGTCGCTTCCTCAACAATAGAATTTGCCTTAACCTGAGTGCCAGCACCAATCCTGCTATCCCGTATCACACAATTGGGACCAATAGACACTCTGTCGCCCAACCACACATCGCCCTCTATGATGACATTAATATCAATGACAATGTCCTTTCCAACATTCAATGTCCCCCGGACATCCAGCCGGGCTGGATCCATTAGTCGAACGCCCTGCTCCGTGAGTTGTGTCGCAATATTTTTCTGCACATGTCTCTCCAGTTTTGCCAGTTGGGAAAAGGTGTTCACACCAGCGACTTCCATCGGATCCTCGGCAAGGCAGAGGCCTATGCTCGCCCCCGCCTTGTTCGCATGCTCAACAATATCTGTCAACAAATATTCTTGCTGAGCATTGTCATTGGTGAGCAAGGATAACCAGTCGCACAAACCAGTGCTATTGGCAACCATGACACCGGAATTGATTTCGGTGATCTTTTTCTGGGCAGGCGACGCATCTGGTTCTTCTTTAATCCCGATTACCCGCTGCCCGTCACGGATAATTCTGCCATAATTGAAAGGGTCTGCCATGTGCACCGACAGTAAAGCAAGATCGGTCGGCACCGCAAGCAAGGCTTCTATGGTGGCAAGACTAATCAGCGGTGCATCACCCAGCAGAATCAAGACCCTGGCATCCTTGTTGAGATTGTTAAGATGTGGTGCGATTTGCTGTACCGCATGACCCGTACCCAGTCGGTCGCGTTGCTGCACCCAGTTGATGTCCGTGCCAGCGTCAAACCGCGCCTGCACCTCATTGGCACCCTGACCCACCACAATATGCACCCTGTCGGGACGGAGCGGCTTCAGAGTATCCAGCAGATAGCCCAGCAGCGGCTTACCTGCCAGGGGTTGCAGCACCTTGGGCTGGTCCGAGTGCATCCGACTCCCAGCACCGGCCGCCAGGACACACACTTCCAGCCACCCGTCTCGGAGTTGTGTTTTTTTGTTAGCCATCCGTTCAGTTTACAACAAACCTGAAAGGCATTTTACAGGCAGCGCTGTTTATGGGTATTTATGGCTATTGATGGGTGTTTACGGCTGTTTATGAAAGGACGGGGAAAAGCCTGGGGGAAACTACTCGGTACTGCTGGTGATGACTTGCAGGTCACCACTTTCCAGGATGGCTTCAAAAAATCCCGGCTCGTATGCCGCTTCCGGATCCTGGCGTACCCGTTCATCCAGATGATGTGCATCGTCACCGACCAGGATTCGCCATTTGTCCGCACGAACCCCGTCAAGAATGATGGTTGCTGCGCTTGCCGCCGTGGTAGGCGCAGTATCCCGGAAGTCAATGCCTCGTTGGTGCATGAGCTCGCGGAGCTGATCGTCACTCATGTTCATAATCAATTCTGATATTTCCCCCGGGGTTTTCATCATGCGCTCGCGTATTTTCCGGATCTCGTCTTCACTCATGTTCATGGCGTCCGACTTACCCATTACCTTGGCTGAGTTGATAATGATTGAAGTCCCGATATGACCAGGCATCACGACAGATACTTTGACTTGGGGGGCATTGATCCTGAGGTCGGTAATCAAGGCTTCACTGAAACCCTTAACCGCAAATTTTGCCGCGCAGTAAGCCGTATGCGACACGGTGGGACCAATGCTTGCCCAAAAGCCGTTGATGCTACTGGTGTTGATTATGTGTGCTTCGTCACTGGCGATGAGATTCGGCAGGAAGGTTCGGCAACCGTAATAAACACCATACCAACACACTGCAAAAGTTCTCTCCCAGTCAGCGCGCTCATCTTCAATAAAACTCCCACCGCCAGCGATGCCAGCATTGTTAAAGAGGAGGTTAAGCTGCTCGCCGTGAGCGGCAACAACTTCGTCACGAAATCGCTGCATGGATGTTTCAGAAGACACATCACATTCATGTAATGTCATGCGAGTCTTGGCAGATGCTGAGGCTTCAGCGAGGGATTTTGTTTCTTTCAGGTTATCCATTAGCACATCGCAGGCGGCGACATGACATCCTGCTTGCATCAGTTGAATGCACAGCTCTCTGCCCATGCCCGTTCCGCCGCCAGTAAGGACAGCAAGTTTTCCAGAAAAATCTTGCATCTCTGCTCTCCTGTTGTTCTTTATCTTTTTGCTGGGCCTTGGCGCATCCTTCCCAACTGGTCACACATTACGATATGTCGGCATCTGGCCGGGGTTAAACTTTGCCCTTGCCCGCAACAACATAACACCCAAAACAACGAATGGTACCGCGACACCAATACTTATCAGGATGCTGGAAGACTGCTCAGCTAGTTGCCCCCACACGAACATTCCAATTGCCACCTGAAAAACATAAAGCCCAGCCCAGGGCCACATCCAGGCTTTCATCTTGAAGAATCCGTAGCACCCAGCACCGTAGATCAGCCAGTGAATGGGCTCAGTTGCCTTGGCTGCCCAGCCGTACAGACTGTAGCCAAACCAGACTTCTACATCCTCTGCAACCGGTTTAAAAATCATATCAAATGGCATGTAAATGAATGTCATATAGGCGCAAAACACCATGAGAAGGTTCATCCATATTGGTCTGCCGACGAAGAGATCTTTCAGTTTTTCATTCATCCTTGATTCCTGTTATCAACTGCACGGCAGACTTGGTGTTGCGCCAGTCTGAATGTAAGGACTGTATGCGCAGGGATCTTGCCTAGCCTTCAGTGAAACTTTTCAACTGTCCCATGCGCGCTGGATGACGAAGTTTACGCAATGCCTTTGCTTCAATCTGCCTGATCCTTTCCCTGGTCACAGAAAACTGACGACCAACTTCCTCTAGGGTATGGTCAGTATTCATATCAATACCGAATCGCATTCGTAGCACCTTGGCTTCTCTTTCCGTCAGCGCATCCAGTACATTGGTGGTTGTCTGCTTCAAGCCCTCACCAGTGGCGTGGTCCATCGGTGACTCCGTCAGAGTGTCACTGATAAAATTCCATATCGTTGAATCCTCATCATCGCCTACCGGAGTTTCCAGCGAGATGGGTTGCTTAGCCACATCAAGTGCTTTAAGCACCTTGTCCTCTGGCAAGTCCATCGCTTTGCTCAGCTCTTCAATAGTGGGTGATCTGCCCATATCTTGAACCAACTGACGAGTCAGCCGACTCAGTTTGTTCACGGTTTCCATCATGTGGACCGGCACCCGGATAGTCCGCGCCAGGTCAGAGATAGAACGGGTAATCGCCTGCCGTATCCACCAGGTTGCATAGGTTGAGAACTTGAATCCACGACGATATTCAAACTTGTCCACTGCTTTCATCAAACCGATGTTGCCCTCCTGAATAAGGTCAAGGAAGTGCAGCCCCCGGTTGGTATATTTCTTGGCGATAGAAATGACCAGGCGCAGGTTTGCCTCAATCATATTCTTCTTGGCAGCCTGGGTTGTTTTGACTGCCAGGAACAAACATCGGTTGATGTGTTTGATCTCGACAACATCCATATCGGTTCTATCCGACACCTGTTTGATCAACTTCTGAGCATGACGAATTGATATTCGTGATTCCTGTAGATGCTTTGCATGATCCGGGAATTTCCTGATGATCTTGTCAATCCACTTAATGTTGGTCTCGTTGCCTGGGTAGATTTTCAGGAACAGATCCTTCGGCATCCCGGCTCTGGTAACACAGAGATTAAGGATAGTTTTTTCCTGATGGCGAATGAGTTGCATATCGGACTCTACCCTGCCCAGAATATAATTCATGACTGCCGACACCAGTTTGAAAAGAGAAAATATCTGGGCAAGTTTCTCTTGCACTTTGATGGTTTTCTTGTCAGTCCTGCCATGTTTGTCAACCGCTCTAAGATATGCCTTGTGGGATTTTCCAAGCGCCGTGAACCGAGCGTGCCCAAGTTCATGGTCAAGCTTTCCTCTGTTGTCCTCTTCATCAGTAGCGTAAATGCCCTGGGATTTTGCCTGGGCTAGTTCCGACATATTCGGAATACTGTCTTCGGGGTCAAGGAACCCGCTAATCAAAACAGAGATGTCGTCCTCCCTCTCAAGCACCTGGGCATATTCGCCCAGGACATACTCCACAATCCCCGGATACGCAGAGAGAATCGCCATGGTTTCCCTGATACCGTCCTCAATGCGTTTGGCGATTTCAACTTCACCTTCCCGCGTCAGGAGAGGCACTGTACCCATCTCACGCATATACATACGCACCGGGTCCATGGTCCGTCCAACGACATTCGTCAGCAAGGTGTCGCCGATGACGGCATCTCTGGCTTCGGTGGTTTTATCAGTGACGGTTTTGAGCGATGCCAACTCGGGAGTAACTTCAAAAATTGAAATGCCCATTCCTTCAAACATCAAGACGATATTTTCAAAGTTATCTGTTTCTTCAACACTTCTGGGCAAGACTTCGGTCAACTGATCATAGGTCAGATAACCCTGCCCCTTCCCTCTATCAATCAGAAGTTTGAGACGAGACTCCTCAGAGTCCATCTCTTCATTCAGGGTTTCACTCTCGCTCAGTTCTCCGAGACTATCCAATTCGTCAATGGCGTCTTCCAAATGATCGCCACCAAGGATTGAATCAAAATCATCGTTATGTGCATGGTTTGTCATATTTGTCATAGTAGTTAAGTTCCGTTACACCTGTGTATCAGGTTGTGATGATGTAGCAGAAGAAAAAGTATCCCCCAAGTCTCCAATATAAGTGACAAATATCAAATTTCAAAGTGCGTTGATATGCACGAGCGCCACCCCTGGAACCCAGACATGATTATTAATATTTGATGGATTGTCCACAAATCGCGTGCGAGATTTATCTTTTGTATCTTCATATCTATCAGACTCTAAATTGACGCAATATTAGGAATGACTTCGCAACATCAAAACATCTGCCTAATTCAAATCCACAAGATACCACTCAGGGCAAGAGGCGGGCTTTGACCAAGCAATAAATAAAGTCTGAATTGTATTCTCAACCTAGATCTGGCTAATGTCCACCCTTAATTCAACCCTGTGGGCTAATTATTTGCCACCCCTATTCTGGGAGTTGTGTGTCGTTAAGGACCGACAATCCAACATCTATCCTGTTATACATTCGCTTCATCCTACACCTCATTTGTCGACAAAAAATGCTTTTTGATTGATATCAGAACCTTACGCAATATTTCTAAAAGTCAAGGGGAAAACACTAGAGAAACCTCCACTATTGAGGGGTTTAATTCGTCAATTTTTGTAGTTACATTGCTCACCTCGCTAGCGCAAGCTGTATAGATACATAGTATTCAGTCGGGCGGGATGAATGCGGATACAGCTTCGCTAGCCGAGACCAACCTTCCTCGCAAGTGTTTGATATTGTTACCTTATTTTCCACCATCTCGTCCCAGATAGCCATGTCCCAGCATGGTGCCGGGTAGCAATGAGTGGCGACTAGAGGGGGTTTTCACCAAGCCAGCAACCAGGTAATAGAGCCAGCACCCGGCAGTTCAGGAATGCTCAATCGCTACCGGTTTGAGCAGTGCTTCCCAGTCGAAATCCGGGTCACCTATGGCGTAAAAAAACGGGTTCAGCAGATTCTCTTTGGTGTTGTATCTAAGGGGCTCAAAGTCAGTGTTGACGACCCTGCCGCCCGCCGCCTCGACGACTGCCTGGGCTGCCGCTGTATCCCATTCCGAGGTGGGTGACAGTCTGGGGTAGATATCTCCTTTCCCTTCCGCAATCAGACAAAATTTGAGAGAGCTGCCAATACTGATTGTCTCAATACTTTTGAACCGCGTTTGCAGTGCGGTCAGACAGGTCTCCAGTGCCGCACTGTTATGGCGTCGACTTGTAATCACAACCAGTGGCTCATCCTGCGAGATTCTTGATGCGACATTCCGCACCCGGATATCACTGCGTTTCCCTGCCCTTTCCACATAGGCTAAGGAGGCAGACTGATTGCCTGCATACAGTTCATCCCTGACGGGAAGATAGATCAACCCCTGGACAGGCACCCCCTGGTCTATCAGCGCGATGTTGACGGTGAATTCACCATTCCGGTGGATAAACTCTTTGGTGCCATCCAGAGGATCAACGAGAAAGTATTGCTGCCACTGCCGCCGCTCGGCAAAATGGGACGCGTCAGATTCTTCGGATAACACAGGAATGTCTGGCACCGCCTTTGCCAAGCCGTTGATGATGCTCTGATGAGCTGCTAGGTCCGCGCGGGTCAAGGGGGAAGCGTCTGACTTCTTGGTCACACCGAAATCTGTATCCTGATATAGATTGAGGATCACAGCACCCGCTTGCCGCGCTATCTTGCTCAGAATTGGCAAGTAGTCTCGCGCACCGCTCATTTTACCCCTCCCTGCATTGAACCTCTATTGAACCCTTATTGAACCTCTATTGAACAGCAACAAGGTATTAGTCTCAACTACTCGGATGCGGGACCGGCATGGTGCGGCACTTCACCAGCAAGCAGGAGCATAAACGCTGAGGATGATGACATAGGCGGGAGAATGACGGCGGAGCGCAAATGATTGTCAGTCTCTGGCTTTATGTGTAAAGTCTCCGCCCGTCAAAAACCGCCGATCAATTCCCGCCACCTGTCCGCTTTGCTTGATTCTGCGAACTGGTTGATGAATAAGAGTCGGCGGAATAAAGACCAAAATCGGTGAGGTGTCCGAGTGGTTGAAGGAGCACGCCTGGAAAGTGTGTAAGTCGAAAGGCTTCGAGGGTTCGAATCCCTCCCTCACCGCCACCATAAACTTATGAAATGATGCGCGGCATTGTCTAACTGGGTGTGCACCCTATGCGCCTTGCCTGCCAGTAACCAAGCGAGATATTTACATCAAGGAAATGCTGGCGCACGATTTCACCAATGCGAACGGTGTTTAGGGCGAGATGTTTAAAGGGGGATTGGGGCCGACAATCTGTACCTGTTGGCTTTTTATCCACATTTTTCCATGGTTACTAGCGATAAATTTTAGTGAGGGAGTTATTTCAAACATTAAAGTCATCAAGTGATATGCGGTTAAAATTACGTTTTGTAAGAAGTATCAGGGTAAGACCATTCTCAACAGAAGCACCGTGAAGCGCATTCATAAAACCATTAATATCTTTACGGGTGATGGACGTGTCGGCATGATTAGGTTTTTGCAGAAAAGAAGAGGCGTAGAAAATAACGGTATCAGGAACACGAAGTTCTGATATTTCATCTAACTGCTCTGTCAATTTCTTGTCAAGCCAATTGGGGTCTGGTTTAACCGCCTACTGATATTCGGCTAACAGTTCACTCCAAGAAGCCATTTTACTTTACGCGGAATGTATTGGTTGATAAGAGGATGTCCGGGGCTAGGCGGCTGATACTGTATTGTTTCCTCTTCATTGTAGGTCAGCAACTTATACAGATTGCTCACTTCCACATACTGTTGATATTGTTTCTTGACCTCTTCCAATGTTTTTAGGTAATCGTCCGAGACTTGTTTTGTTTTAGTTCTTTCAGGCATGGTCTCCCTCCACTTTGTCCACAATTCACATGATGAGTTGAAAATATCAATCTTTTCGCTTCAAGTGCTTGTGAATTAATACATTAGCATATATTGATTTCAGACTAGCGGCAAGGCTGCTCAAATCTCCGCGATGACCTCGCCAATTTTCTTTTCCATCATCTCAATCAGGCGGCGGTTGGCGGTGATGATTGCTTCTTCTTTTTCTGCTTCGGCGACGAGTTGTTTTTGGGTGACGAGCGGAGGGAAGGGGATTTTCATTTTTTTAAGGGTTCCAACAGACACAAAATTAAAAGAAGTTTTTCCACTCAAACGAATTAGTTCATCTTTAAAGTTTCCTGAAAGGAAAAACAAAAAATAGGGAATCAATTTTTCTTTATATTCGTCTTTTACAACCAATCCATTAAACTGTTGGTTGGTGGTGGTTTCGATTTCTGTAATAGCATATTCACCTACAGAAGCAGTGCAACAAAGTAAAATTGTTTTTGGTGGTAGTAATTTTACGCTTGTTTTATCAAGTGCTTTTTGTGTAATTTTTTGAGCGGTTTGTTTAATTATTCTTCCTTGATTTCTTATGTCTTCGATTGTAAACCACGATATTTCCCCATCATTCCAATAACTTTCATCGCTTCTAATAGGTGTAGACCCATTATAAATTTCGCACACCTTGCCCAACTCTACCCATTCAATATTTTCTAATTTTCTAAGCGTGTTGCCAAAATAGCGTCTCTCTCTCTCTAGGTTTTTGATGATTTCTTTGGCGTGGTTGATGGCGTTTTGTTTGACTTGAATTTGCTCCACGATTTTTTTTTGGACTTCCAATGGTGGAAGTGAAATTTTCAGTTTACAATATTCACTAATCCAATATCGTTTGTGACGACCAACATTAAACCTAATATTTTGCATTGCAAGAAAAATAAATCTTATATTGGTTTTGTTTTTATCAATAATGTTTAGAATTTTCATTGCTGAAGATTTTACCTTGAAAGGCATATCAACAAATTTTATCGCCGTAGTAAAATCATCAAAAATAATTACTGGCAATTTTTTTCTTGAAAATATTCCGTCAGTTTCACTTGTATAACCTAATATAAAACTTTTACCAGCAGTTAAAACTGGGGTTTTATTACTGTCATTATAGTTAGTTGATTTTACGATATACTTTGTAGGTTGTTCGTAATCCAAAACCTTCCCCAACTCCACCATTTGCCACTTCACATTTTTATAAATTTCAATCTCTCTATATCTTTCACCGATTAAATTGTAGTCATCGCTTTCAGCAATCTTGTTTTTCTTCACCCACAGCGCCAATTCGCTTTTCTGTTTTTTGCCTTGCTTCCACGCCGTTAGGACTTCTCGCGCTTCGGGCAGATCGTTTTTATCTATTGGCTGGCGTTTGTCGCCTAGATCAAAACCATCGTTGTGAATTTCAAAAAACAATATCTCATCTTTCTTTGCTACCCGCTCGTTATCAACAAGCAGGATACTGGTTTTTACACCAGAATACGGCTTGAATACGCCCTGCGGCAGGGACGCGACCGCGAAGAGTCCATTTTCAACCAGCATTTTCCGCAACTGTTTGTAGGCATTTTGTGCCTTAAAGATAATTCCTTCCGGCACGATGATGCCGGCGCGGCCATTGATGCGGAGATGTTCCAGGATGTAATCCACGAACAACACTTCGGAGCGGCTCGCCTGAACGGAAAAACGTTGATGCGGACGGATGCCGCCTCTGGGCGACATGAAAGGCGGGTTTGCCACGATTACATTGAACTGTTCGTCCCAACGTTGTTCGCTGGTGAGGGTGTCGTATTCGTGAATTTGCGGGCTTTGAAAGCCGTGCAGATACATATTTACCAGCGATAATTTCACCATGTCAGGGGAAATGTCGTAGCCGACAATGTTATCCATCAATTTGGTTTTCTCATCCGGCGTCAGCGGCGGTTTCTCGTTTTTTTCAAGGATGTGCTTATACGCCGAGATCAAGAAACCGGCGGTGCCGCAGGCCGGGTCAAGGATGGTTTCTTTTTTATCCGGGTCAACCACGGCAATAATGAAATCAATAATATGACGCGGCGTGCGGAATTGCCCGGCGTCGCCCTGACTGCCAAGCACCGAAAGCAAATACTCAAATGCGTTGCCGAGATTTTCGCTGTGGTCGTAGGTGAAGCCATCAATTTCCTTCAGAAACAGGGAAAGCGTTTCGGGGTCGCGATAGGGCAAAAATGCGCCTTTGAATATGTCCCGAAAAAGTTGCGGGATGTGGCGATTTGTCGACATCATGGCAATGGCTTCGACGAACAGGCCAAGTCGCGCCGTGCCGGAAAGCCGTCGGTCAAGCAGTTTGCTCCAACTGTATTTCTCAAAGTCGTTGGCGAAAAAACTGGCTTTTCCACCCAACTCCTGGGATTCCTTGTCCATGTCATCCATGAACTTATAAACCAGCGCGGTGGTGATTTGCTCCACTTGCGCCTTGGGGTCTGGCACCTTGCCAACCAGGATGTCTCGGGCGGCGTCGATTTTTCGTTTTGTGTCGTTATCCAGCATGACTATTAAAAATCACTCCATATATTGATTGAGCGGAATGTAATCTTTCACATATTCTGGCACAACATCTTGCCAGTTGCCGAGCGCCTTGAATTCCCGCATGGAAAATCCTGAGTAAGTGTTAAGTTTCGCAAAATGCTTTTTGTTGATGATCTCGCGGAAGCGTTCATCGGCAACATAGGCTTTCAGATAGTTTCGGATATGCGGCACATCCTGGCTGGCGGGCTTGTGGATGGAGATAAACTTATCAACTTC
>DKIG01000007.1:52144-110104 GCA_002454165.1 Gammaproteobacteria bacterium UBA6724 | reverse complement strand
AGAAGTATTGGACCTGATTATTCGCACCTCGTCCAACCCGGCAAGCATCGTGCTGGATTGTTTTTGCGGCTCGGGTACAAGTTTGAAGTCCGCGCATTTACTACATAGAAAATGGATAGGCATAGATCAATCAGAATACGCGATTAAGGCGACTACCGAAAAATTATCGTCCATTCGCGGAGATGATTGCACGAAAAATTTGCGCTATGAATTGGTAGAGATGAAAGGCGAGAAAAATCAGCCTAAGAGCGGCGCTTTGAAAATAAGGGCTTGAGGCAGGTCTCGTTGGTTCCGTTGCCGATAAAATTACTGCATGAATTTTGACATCATGCCCCCCAAGCCTCTGATCAGCCATCTTGGTTGATGCTTCGCCCAGGTGAGCGCCAGGTTGTTGGCTTGCCCGGATATCCGCATGGCTTCCCGATTCATCAGAGCATCAAAACCTTCCCGGGCGACGACTTCGGCTGACTGTATGAAGAAGGGCGGCACAGTTTTTGCGAGTGAATCCCCAATCATATCGGTAGCCGTTAGCCCAGGGCAGAGTGCCGTAACGGAAACCCCCGTGCCTTGAAGTTGTGCCGACAAGGCTTCCGACAAGGACAGGACATAAGCCTTGCTGGCAGCATAGATGTCCGCGCCAGATAAGGGGTGGAATGCCGCTATGGACGCCACATTGAGTATCCTGCCATAGTCTCGGCTTCGCATTTGCTGAAGAAAGTGATGCGTTAGATGTGTCAGCGCAGTGATGTTGAGGGTAAGAAGTTGTTGGATTTCATCTCTGTCCGTATCCATCAAGACCCGCCGCGTCATCACGCCAGCATTGTTGATGAGCAGGTCAATTTCTATATCAAGACGATCAATTTCCTCACAGAGACGTTGGGCACCCTCAGCCTCAGCCAGGTCCATGCTGATGACTTTGACTTCCATGGACGGTGCGTCATTCGCCAGAGACGCCTGTAATGCTTCCAGTTTGTCGGTACGCCTTGCGGTCAGGACGAGATTGAACCCTTCGGCAGCAAGTAGCCGCGCAAATGCCTCGCCTATACCAGAAGATGCGCCGGTGACCAGCGCGGTACCCCTGCCAGGCGTGCTTCCTTGTGCCGCACTTTGTTCTGATGCATCTTCTGATGACATTACTTTTGCTCCTTTTCGCTGGGTGTTTTTGAACCTGACGGTCCGGTCATCATCCGCTGCAACCATTGCTGGTACGCCATCATCGGCTGTATCGCACCCGTCATCAGGTCGGAAATCATCGTCTGCCCGGATTCCGCCAAGCGTTTTTGCGCCCTTTTTAGCATTTCTTCCTGTAGCCCTTCAATGTTTGGAAGACCGAGAAACTTCCTTAATTCTTCCGGGGTGATGTCAACATCAACTGTTATTTTCATTCCTGTCTCCTGCGTAGATAATCAAAATTTCTCAGGGTTTTATCTGTGCCAATCATTTGGAATGTTCCTGAAACCTGTCTTTAATGTGGACAAACCTAAATTGTTCAATGCACAATAGATACTACGAACATTTATACTACAAGAGTGCCGTACGCTAATCTAATCATTCTAATCATGTAGCAAGTCATGCGAGTATTTAAAAAGTATCCAAACCGAAGACTCTACGACATTGAGCAGAGCAAATATGTCACTCTTGAGGATATTCGGAAACTCATATTAGAGGGCGAGTCAATCGCTGTCCTTGATTTCAAAACAGAAAAAGACCTGACACGCTCAGTGCTGGTGCAGATCATCTCCGAACAGGAAGATGCAGGACATGAGCCTGTGTTGACCAATAAGGTGCTGGAGCAATTGATACGATTTTACGGTGATACGATGCAGAGTTTTGTAGGTAAATACATTGAACAAAGTATCATGACCTTCATTGAACAGCAGGAAAAATACCGAAAGACTGTCCGGGATATTACGGATGCAGAACCTCTCAAGGTGATGCGTAAAGCCATGGCCAAAAACCTGGAATTCTGGAACCGCATGACGCAGGGAATAAACCGACGAGACCAGGATAAATAAATGGGTTTGTCCTATTCCAGCAATCCTGAATAATCCTCAATCGTATAATCTGCCAACCTCCGGTCTGTTGCGCTCGCATAGGGATTCATCACGGCAACGACCGTCATCCCCGCCGCTTTTGCCGCTTCAATACCGTTTCTGGAATCTTCAAAAACTACAACATCTTTTTGAGCAACGCCCATTCTTGCGGCGCAGAGTAAAAATATATCAGGGGCAGGTTTACCGGCAGTCAGTTCGTCATCATCACCACAAACAATGGTGTCCAAGAGGTGTATCCAACTTCGGTTTTGCAACTTGAGTTCGCAGAGGTGCCGATGAGAACTAGTTGCCAGCCCCAGGCGGATACCGTTTGCCGCCGCTCTGAAGATGAAGGCACCTGCGCCCTTAATTTCCCCGGCATCCGGGAACAAGTCTCTCAGGTAGGACTCTTTCTCAGTCAGCAGTTCGTCCGAGGTATGCGGCAGACCGAATTCGTCAATGGCTAATTGCGCGCTTCGGTGTGAGTCACCGCCCACGGATTTTTTCTTTAATGCCAGGGTATAGGTATGTCCGAAGGGTTTTAGTACCCTTTGCATCGCCCTGGTATAAAGCGGTTCCGTGTCAAGGAGCGTACCGTCCAGATCAAAAATGATGGCTTGGGGTAAGGTGGAAAAAACTGTCATGAACGAATTGTCACAAATAGAGCATCATAAAAGTTAGGGCGGGAGCAAATCGACCAAGCCAATCTGTAGAAAATGCCCCGAACGATGATATACCATAGCCCGCCTTGAGGCATTCAACAAACTTTTCAATACGAGGCACAACTAGATGATTCAGGTGAAACATCTGAGTAAAGCATATGGAGACCTCCTGGTGGTGAAGGATCTGTCGTTCAATCTGGTGCCAGGGGAGATTCTTGGTTTCCTTGGGCCCAATGGCGCAGGTAAATCCACCACCATGAAAATGCTGACGGGGTTCCTGACGCCGACATCGGGTGAAATCTCCATCTGGGGACACCGCCTGCCAGAAGAGAGTCTGCTAGCGCAATCCCGTATAGGTTATCTGCCAGAAGGCGCTCCCTGTTATGAGGAAATGACGCCCGCCGGGTTTCTGGCTTTCATCGCTGAGGTGCGCGGCTATTCTGGTAGCGATGCTACCGCCGCTGTTGATCGGGCTATTGATACCATGTCCCTCGGCAGCGTGTTGCATCAGAAGATCGAAACCCTGTCCAAAGGATACAAACGTCGGGTAGGACTTGCCCAGGCGATACTCCATGAGCCGGAGATATTGATTCTCGATGAACCCACCGATGGTCTGGATCCCAATCAAAAACATCAGGTGAGAGAGATGATTAAGGGACTCTCCAAAGAAAAGATAGTCATTATATCGACCCACATTCTTGAGGAGGTGACTGCCGTTTGCAATCGGGTCATGGTCTTGGCGGCAGGCAGGATTGTGTCGGATAGTACCCCTGCGGACCTGCTGGCAAAATCATCCTTTCGCGATGCGATTTCTCTCTCTTTCCAGGGCGAGCAGATCCCGAATGAAGCCGTAACCTTGTTGGGCGAGCTCAATGGAGTCAAAAATGTGATGGTGACTGCCGACAGCCTGGTCATCTTCCCGTCCCCGGGGCAGGTCAATCTATTGGCGGATATCTACGAATCAGCCAGGGCGCATGGGTGGCAACTGTCCAGCATCCATGTTGAGAAGGGCAGACTGGATGATGTTTTCAGAAGCCTGACGGAAGGTGTCGCCGCATAATGTCAAGGATATTGAGAACAATCCTGAAGCGCGAACTACAAAGTTATTTTTCCACCGCCATAGCCTATGTGTTTATTCTGATATTCCTTGTGTTATCAGGCTTATTCACATTTTACATAGGAAGTTTTTATGAACGCCAACAGGCGGATCTAGCACCATTTTTCACCTTTCATCCCTGGCTCTATCTGTTTTTGATCCCTGCCATTGCCATGCGTATCTGGTCCGAGGAAAGAAAGTCCGGGTCAATTGAACTCTTGTTGACCCTGCCCATTGCCCGCCGCCATCTTGTGCTGGGGAAATTTCTTGCCGCCTGGTTGTTTGCGGGCATAGCACTCCTGCTCACCTTCCCGCTGTGGCTAACGGTGAACTATCTGGGAGATCCAGACAATGGCGTCATCCTTGCCAGTTATATCGGCAGCTGGCTGATGGCGGGCGGCTTCATCGCCATCGGCTCCTGCATGTCGGCACTCACGAAGAGCCAGGTCATTGCATTTGTGCTGTGTAGCTTTGTCTGCCTGCTGTTTGTGATGGCGGGATTTCCACTGGTACTCAATGCTTTCAAAGGCTGGGTGCCGTTGGTTGTTCTGGATACTCTTGCCAGTCTGAGTTTTCTGACGCACTTTGCTGCCGTGTCCAAGGGTGTACTGAGCCTGCAGGATTTTCTGTTCTTTGTGTCAGTGATACTCGTCTGGCTAGGGGCATCTTCCATCATCCTTGATATTAAAAAGGGAGGCTAGGCTGATGCTGAAACGCGCCAATTTTGTTACTTCCCTAGTTGCCGTTTTTGCCGTATTCCTGCTGTTTACTCTGGTCAACAATCTGCTCCTCGGCGGCTTGCGGCTGGACCTGACAGCCAACAAACTCTACACCCTGTCAACTGGTACCAAGGAGATACTCAAAGAAATTGACGAACCGATAAACCTCTATTTTTTCTTTTCTGGCAAGGCTAGTGAAGATCTCACATCGCTGCGTTCCTATGCGCTCCGAGTGCAGGAAATACTGGAGGAATATGAATTGCGGGCGGACGGCAAAATAAAACTCCAGGTGATTGATCCTGAGCCCTTTTCCGAAGCAGAAGATCAGGCTGCCGGGTTCGGATTACAAAATGTCCCCATCAATCAATCCGGGAAAGAGATTTACTTTGGACTTGCTGGCACCAATGCGCTGGATGACCGGGAGATTATTCCGTTTTTCCAGTTGGACAGGGAGGAGTTTCTTGAATATGAACTCAGCAAACTGGTTTACAACCTGAATACAGACGACAAGTTTGCCTTGGGTATATTTTCCAACTTGCCGGTTACCGGGCAGACGGATCCGACGACCTACCAGGTGCAACCTGCCTGGGTCGTCGTTCAGCAGTTGCAGGAGCTGTTCCAGGTTCGTGATATTAGTGATCTGTCAAGTGAGGCTCTGGCAGGGCTGGATTTATTGCTGTTGATACAGCCGAAGGACCTGGATGACTCGCAGCGTTTTGTCATTGACCAGTTCGTTATGGCAGGTGGTAAGTTGATTGTCTTTGCGGATCCCCTGGCGGACACGGAAAGGACAAGACAATCAGCACCAACGCGAATGGCTACGGGGATGAACCCCCTATTGGAGAAGTGGGGTGTCCAGTTGCGTCCTGACAAGATACTCGGCGACGCCCAGGTGGCATTGATGGTCAACCTGGCGTCTGGTGCCTCGGTTCGGCATCTCGGCATTCTGGGATTTACGGCGAATAATTTTGCCGCCGATGATCTGGTGACCGCATCCCTAGAAAGCGTCAACTTTTCCACAACAGGTATTCTCGCGCTGGAGGAGGTCCCAGGCATTGATACCAAGGTGCTGATTGAATCAAGCACCTCTGCCATGCCATTTAACAGTCTCCAGTTTCAATTTCTGTCCAGCCCCGGTGATTTGCAACAGGGCTTTACTGCAACTGGCGAAACCTATCCGGTCGCCGTCCGTCTCTCAGGTACGGCGACCACCGCGTATCCTGATGGCATTGATGGCCATGAAGGTGATGTCATCCAGTCAACAGATCAACTTCAGGTAATTGTCGTCGCTGACACGGATGTCCTGTCGGACCGACTCTGGGTTCAGGTGCAGAACTTTTTCGGGCAGCAGATCACCAGTGCCTTTGCTGACAACGGGAGTTTGATTACCAACCTGGTGGATAATCTTTCGGGCAGTAACGCCCTGATCAGTATTCGCTCCCGGGGTCAGTTTTCGCGTCCCTTCACTCGCGTTGAGGACTTGCGCAGGCAAGCAGAAGCAGGTTATCTGAAAAGCTCAGAAGATTTACAAGTTCGTCTGAGGGAGACGGAGGAAAAACTGAGTGCGCTACAATCCGTCAGAATAAACGATGGCATGCTCACCTTGACCCCGGAACAGAATGCCGCATTAAAGCAGTTCCAGGATGAAAAACTGAAAATACGCAAGCAACTGAGAAGTGTTCGTCATCAGTTGGACAAGAACATTGAATCTTTGGGTGCCAGACTTAAATTTCTTAACATTGTGTTGTTGCCGCTACTTCTGACCGGCTTGTTGCTTGTCGGCAGGAAGCTCCGCATATTCGGCAGGTAAGGGGACGCATCATGAATCTGCGCCTGACACTTCTGTTGCTTGCCATACTGTCACTTGTTCTTCTGTCACAATTATTAACTCTTGATGAACTGAACGACAGCGATGATGAAGCCGCGGCGCTGTTGCCTGGGTTGGCAGTAGCTAGGAACGAAGTTGATCGTGTGCTTGTCACCAGACTGGGCAAGGAGGAGGTGCTCAGCATCATCATGGACGCACAAGGCTGGCACCTAAAAGAAAAATCAGGCTACCCCGTTAATTTTACATCCCTGGTCGAATTTCTTGACGCTGTAACCGAGGCAAGATTGACGGAGCAGAAAACATCTAAGGCGTCATTTCACCCGCAACTTGGCTTGGCAGAAAGTGGTGAAGCAGATGAAATCGGCACACAGATTGATATTCAGGCAGGGAACAAAACCTTTACCTTTATCAAGGGAATAGAATCCTCCTCCCAGACGGGGACTTTCATCCGATACCCAGAGGAAACTCAGGTCTGGTTGGCTAACAGGACTTTTAATGCGTCTGTTGATCCGCTTGATTGGATTGATCCAATTGTTATCAATCTGGATGCTGAGCGAGTGGTTCGTGTTGAAATGATCCAGGGAGACAAGGTGCAACTTGCGGCTGCCCGGGAGGGCTCTTTCACACAAACCGCTGAGGGCTCCTCTGACCATCTGGCTGAGGGCTCTTTCACACAAACCGCTGAGGGCTCTTTCACGCAAACCGCTGAGGGCTCTTTCACGCAAACCGCTGAGGGCTCTCATGGTGACCTGATCCTGCTCAACCAGCCGCCAGGCACGGAATTAAAATACCCAACCATTGTCTCCAGTCTCGCCAGAATCCTGGTCAACCTACGGTTTGAAGATGTCTCCCTGTATGACCCAAACCAGTGGCCGGAGTATGGCATCGCCAGGGTAGAGCTTGATTCTGGAGAATCCATTGAAGCAAGAACCCGCCACCTGGATGATAAATTTCTGTTGCATTTACAGATAAATAGTAGCGATACAGAGGAGCCTTCAGCGGACTGGTCACAGGAGCCTTCAGCGGGTTTGTCACAGGAGCCTTCAGCGAGCTTGTCACAGGAGCCCTCAGCGGGCTTGTCACAGGAGCCTTCAGCGGGCTTGTCACAGGAGCCCTCAGCGGGCTTGTCACAAAAGCATGCCGACCTCAAAAACTGGCAATTTGAGATCAGTGAGTTTGTATTCAAAGAATTGAACAAGACAATCCGTGATATGCTCAAGGAAGACGCTTCAGATTAACCGGTGGCGTTTTCCGCACAGGCGTTAAACGTGTGTCGTTAAATGGCAATCAATCACGAACTATTAGTGACAAGCCATGCCCTATCAACATCTTCTCATTGACAAACAAGGATCAGTTGCGACTCTGACGCTCAACCGTCCCGAGGCTCTGAACGCGCTTAACACTTGCATCATGGAAGAGATTGAAGAGGCCGCGCGCGCCTTCCTGCATGATGAACAGACACGGGTCGTCATATTCAGGGGCGCGGGCAAACATTTCAGCGCGGGTGTAGATCTGAAACAACCACCACGGGAACCGGTACCAAACCTTGTAATGCGACGCAGAGATGCTGCCCTAGGCGCAAGGATGATCCGGGCAATTACCGAGATACACCAGGTCACCATCGCCTCCATTCATGGTGCTGCACTCGGCGGCGGTGCTTGTATCACGACGGCTTGCGACTTCCGCATTGGTGCTGACGATTGTTTTTGCGGCTATCCCGAGGTCAAACTGGGCATGAACCTGATGTGGCATTCTCTCCCTCTCTGCATCAGACTGATTGGACCCGCCAGAGCAAAACGAATGGTTATGCTGGGGGAAAAGGAAGATGCCCAGGCATTAAAGGAGTGGGGATTTCTTGACGACATAGTACCGATAGCGGAGCTTGAAAGCATGACTCTTGCCCTAGCGGAAAGATATGCCGCCCGACCACCCGCCGCCGTACAAATGATTAAGCAGAGTATCAATGCGGTCAGCTCGGCAGGCGATGATGCCATGGTGCACATGGATGCAGATCAAAATATTCTGACGGCTGGCACGGAAGACCGCACCGAAGGCATCAAGGCATTTTTTGAAAATCGCGACCCGGAGTTCACAGGCAATTGATTTGAATCGGCAAAAAAGAAGCACCGATATTGCTCTGGTGCATCACTAATAGAGTTGCCTAAAAGTGCTCATCAATCAGCCAGGCAGTTAGCAAGATCGGACGGTGTTGCGCAACGCAGCTGAGCCATGACCTGTTCCAACTGCATTTTTAGAGAGTTAATCGTGTGTATGCCACCCCGTTCGCCCAGGGCACCGACCCCGTAAACAAACGCCCGCCCAAGGAACACACAATCCGCGCCACATGCGATGGCACAGGCAATGTCAGGTCCTGTTCTGACACCACTATCCATATAAACTTCAATACGACCAGCCACTAGATCAGCAATGCGCAACAGAGGTTGAATCGGTGCTTCGCCCACGTCAATTTGGCGCGCGCCGTGGTTTGAAACCACAATCGCATCGGCACCTATAGCAACAGCCTCTTCGGCATCTTGTGTGCTCAGCAGTCCCTTGACGACCAATTTTCCCTGCCAGCGATCACGAATCTCCTTCAAGCCTTCTGCATCAACGGGACCCATAAGCGTCTTGTCCATGAAAGCGGCGAGCCCAGCACCAGATTTATTTCCCGGCATGTAGGGTAATAGTGTTTGTAGTTGTGGCTTTCCAGCCAAGACTGTGGATATAAACCATTGAGGCTTTGAAAGCATTTGAAGGAGATTTTTTATCGTCATGCGTGGTGGTATTGACAAGCCGTTACGAATGTCTCTCGGACGAAAGCCGAAGGTCGGAACATCAACTGTGACCACCAGCACCTCATACCTGGCAGCTTCTAAACGACGAAACAAATCATCGCGAATTTTATCGTCGGTCGGATTATACAACTGGAACCAGGCGTGACCGTCTGAAACTTCCGCGACACGCTCAAGGCTACTAGATGAGACGGTGCTCAAAACAAAGGGTATGTTGAGATCGGTTGCGGCTCGTGCCAGGATTTCTGGCGTCCGGGGCCACATGAGACCCTGTAACCCCACTGGCGCTACGCCGAATGGCGCGCTGTAGGGACGACCCAAGATTTCACAGGAAAGCGAAGGAATGATTCTTGGTTGTAACTGTCGTTGTTTGAGTCGCACCGCCGCCAGGGCTTGCCGATTTCGTACAATGCCATGTTCCTGGTTGCAACCACCCTCAAGATAATCAAAGGCAAAGCGGGGGATGCGTTTTTTAGCCTTTTTCTTGAGATCAGAGATGTCTGGATAACGTCGATCAAAATATGTATTCATTGACTAGCCCACTTGCAAGTGATCATGCACCCCATCACCCGCTCGCTAACACCTGCTCACTAATGCGGCATCAAGTTTATCATCGCTCACTGATGTCGAGTATCGCCACCAACTGATCCTCTTCCACCAGATCTTCTTCCTTCACCAGCAGTTCTACCAATTTTCCGTCGTAACCAGATTCAATAGGTATTTCCATCTTCATGGATTCCAAGACAAGAATAGTGTCATCTTCCCGGAGCTGGTCACCCAGGCTCGCTTCAATTTTCCAAACTTTTCCGGTGACTTCAGATCTGATTTCAACCTTTGCCATAGCCTTTTTTTCTTGTCCCAAACAATCACAGACAATCGTCAACAGTCGCCAACAACCCTGCTATTGATCAAACATGATGATGTGGCGTGTTTCCTCGCCAATTTTCAGCGCTGTTAGCGCATCGTTCACATCGCTCAATGTTATGTGCCTGGATATAATTTGGTCAAGTAGCAGTTTGCCAGACAGATAAAAGTCCACAAATCTCGGCATGTCCACTCGGAAGCGGTTAGAGCCCATATTGGAACCCTGAATTTTCTTTTCCATCAGGAATTCCACGCCGTGCAGTTCAATCTGGGTACCTATGGGAATCATGCCAATGATCGTTGCCGTGCCGCCATTCGCCAACATTTGAAAAGCCTGTTCAGTTGTCGCCTTGAGGCCGATAGCCTCAAAAGTATAATCACAGCCGCCCTGAGTCAGCTCCTTCACTTCACCCACTGCATCATTAGATCCGGCATTAACAGTATGAGTAGCGCCAAGAGAGCGGGCTATCTCAAGTTTGGACTCAACCTTGTCAACAGCAATAATCTGCCCCGCTCCGGCAATGGCGGCACCGTTAATCGCCGCCAAACCAACGCCGCCACAGCCAATTACGGCGACCTTTGAACCCGGTTCAACACCAGCAGTATGGAACACAGCACCTACACCTGTTGTGGTAGAGCAGCCGATAAGCGCCGCCCGGTCAAAAGGCATATCTTCACGAACTTTTACTAGCGCATGTTCATGAATAAGCATCAACTCCGCGAAGGAGGACAGATTCAGGAATTGATGTATCGGCTGGTCATTTTGATGCAGGCGAGTCTGCTCACCTTCGCTCCGGGAAACCTCCGGGCTCTGGCAAAGTGACAGGTGTCCTGTGAGGCATTTGTCGCAATGTCCGCAAAAGGCGGACAAGCAAGTAATAACATGGTCGCCCTTTTTCACATAGATGACATCTGCCCCTACCTCTTCCACAACGCCAGCACTTTCATGCCCCAGAATGGTGGGAAGCATATAGGGATAGGAGCCGTCCATAAAATGAAGATCGCTGCGGCAGACACCAGCCGCCACTGGCCTCACCAAAACCTCTCTAGGACCGGGTTTTGATACCTGCACATCTTCAATTTCAAGTGGCTTGTTTATTTCTCGCAATACGGCTGCTTTCATAAGGATCTCACTGATATTTTGTGGGACAAAGGATAAAGACGATATTGATGTTTAGATATTAGTTGTGAACAAAACAAAGGGTCCGTTTCTTAAATGCTTCAGTTTCGTGACTGTTAAATCATCAGGCAGACAATTCCGTTTGCTACCGAAAGCAACCTCCATCTTTTCAATGGCGTCTTGCTCTGGTTTGCCATAATCCTGCTCCGGGCATCCCGGCACAATCATATTCAAGGTATTATCTTTAATTGTAGGGTATTGATTTGAATCAAGCACATTCACCTCGTTAATGACTTCGAACATGATTCGTGTACTGACCGAAGCGTCTTTATTCTTTTTGATTTTGGAAAAGTGCTCCTGCTTCCGATCAAAATCAAGAACAGTACTAGTGGCATGTCGTTAAACAGATGCTATGCGGAAGAGGTCATCGGCTCCGGCTTCTGTGAATTCTGTGAATATGTTTTCATCGGATTTACCCCAAACCGCGTCGATATTTTCGGTATGGCGATAATAGTGAAAAAATTTCTCCACGCGATCGGAGGTGCGTAATTCGTTTATTCTTTCTTCGGTGCGGCTGATATTTTGCGGGTCAATTTCCACGCCGATGGATTTTCGTTTCAGTTGTTTAGCTACTACAAGCGTCGTGCCGGTGCCAGCAAATGGATCAAACACCATATCGCCTTTGTTTGATGACGATAAGATAATTCTCAGTAGTAATGCAATTGGCGATTGTTGTTTATGAAAACGTTCTCCCTCAGTGGTTCTCATCGGTTCCTTGCCAGCAAAATACCCCGATGTTAATTCACGAATGTCATCCCATACATCAGTGACATAAAGTCCGGTTTTACGCGCATATTTCTGATGTGGCATCAGTGGCGGGTCAATTCGCAACTTATGAAACACTTTTGATTGCGCACCGTTTGTGGCTAACACAATGATTTGATAATGCTTTCCGAATTTATTTGTACAGGGCACCGCTGATGCCATCTTTTTCCAAACAATAAGGTTTTGGAAGGTCCAGCCCGCCTGTCGTAATGCGGTCAAAACAAACTCTGCATTTTTTTCACGGTGCATAAAATAAACTACGCCACCTTTTTGTGTTCTCGCCCGCAATGCTGACAAGACATCGGTAATCCATTCCCAATAAGAATCCTTTTCTTGATTATCGTCATAATGACGATAAAACCGTCCCTGATTAAAAGGCGGGTCAAAAAAAGTCAGATTTATTTGTTCTTCGGTGTTGCACAACCACCGCAAACAATCATCTTTAACAATTCGTGTTTGTTGATGCATTACTATTCAGTGGCTTGTGCGGGATCAATTGTCGCATCATTGATCACCTCTGCAGAGGGGGAGACGTTCTGGCGACTGGAACCAACATCACCCCTTTTTGGCTATTGCGTCGCATCGCTATCCTATTTGTTAATGGCACCAGAAATTCAGCTCAGAATAACTAATCCGTTTGGCTACCCTTTGGAGTAAATGCAGGTACCGGAAATGGGGACACATTATTGCTCTCTTTGGCTTCGGTGATGGATGCCACGCCTTCCTTTGACACTTCATCAATCCTGACCACGGCGTGCATGGGGATGTAACTCCGTTTCACCCCTTCAAATTCGGATTTAAGCTTTTCCTCCACCGGATCAACCAGCATCCCGGAACGTTCACCAAACACCAGTTCTTCTATTTCAATAAAACCGTAAAGATCAGACTGGTATATCTGGCGGGCGTACACTTCATAAATCTGCCCCAGATTGAGGAAGACCACTTTATAGATTGGGAGCCTTGACATTAATAGTAACCAGGATGAGGGCAATCAACTGTTGTAATAACCAGGAAGAATGTGGACAGTGTTCGGCTTCTGGCGGGTCTTGTCAACCGTTCATGCCACTTTACAATGGACGATCGGTTAATCATCCTGAAGCAATCGTCTGAACAGAGGCGAAATCTTTGGCAAAACAGTGTTTTAACAAAAAGGCAGGAGCCAATGAAAGCAGCAATTTTTGAGGAAGCCAACCAGCCACTGACCATTGAAGATGTGGATATTATTGACCCCCGGGTCGGGGAGGTTCTGGTGAGAACCTCCTGTTCTGGTGTGTGTCATTCGGACCTGCACTTTGTGGATGGCTTGTGGCCCCTGCCCATGACTTGCGTCCTGGGGCATGAAGCTGCTGGCGTGGTTGAAGCCATAGGCGAGGGCGTGACCTATGTGGCACCGGGGGACAGAGTCATCATGAGCTTCCGTCCCTTTTGCGGCAAGTGCTACTACTGCCTGGGCGGGCGTCCCAACCTGTGTAACGACCCCGCCGTCGGCCTGGCGTCAACTACGCGACTACAATGGAAAGGTAAGCCTGTTTTACAGTTCGCCTCCGTCGGCTCATTTGCAGAGATGATGGTGACATCAGAAAACGGTGTAGTAAAAATTCCAGACGAACTACCTATGGCAGAAGCGGCATTAATTGGCTGTGGCGTGATGACTGGAGTCGGCGCCGCGCTTTATACGGCGCAAGTGCCTGGCGGTTCAGAAGTAGCGGTGATCGGCTGTGGCGGTATCGGGCTAAACATCATCCAGGGATGTCGCATTGCTGGCGCCGCAAAAATCATTGCTATTGACATCATTGACTCAAAGTTGGAACTGGCAACCAGTTTTGGCGCGACCCATACCATCAACTCAAAAGATACGGAAAACCTGGTGGAAGCCATTCGTGACATCACTCAGAGCAGTGGCGTGGAATATTCCTTTGAGGCGATAGGCGTTCCCGCTGCCGCAACCCAGGCATTCAACATCATCCGCCCCGGCGGCACCTGCGTCATCGTTGGTATGCATCCGCATGGTTCAGAAATCAGCGTGCCAGGACCTGCCTTTCTACAGGAGAAAAAACTGCTTGGCTGCATGTACGGCTCTGCCAATTTTCGTGAGCACATGCCGAAACTTATTGATCTATTTTTGCAAGAGAAACTTGATCTCACGGGACTCGTTTCCAGAAGATTACAACTTGAAGATGTGAATGAAGCCTTTCGATCAATGAAGGCAGGTGAGGTGGCGCGCTCGGTGTTGGAGATTTCATAATCCGATAACCGATAGATAGCGTCATCATCTATAATCAGAGCTGTTTTCTACGAGCCGCTCAGGGCTGTCTGAGCAATTTTTTCCGCCATCATCACGACCGGTGCGTTCAGGTTGCCATTGGTGATCTCGGGCATGATGGATGCGTCAACAACTCTCAGACCCTCGGTGCCGTAAACCTTGCCATGGGTATTGACCACTGACCCGGCATCAACGCCCATTCGGCAACTTGACGCCGGATGATATGCGCTCTCGGCGTATTGACGGACGAATCTGTCAAAATCGCGCCCGGTCTTCAGCCGCCACCCGGGCTTCAATTCTCTGCCTCGGAAGGAAGCAAAAGCACCCTGTGCCACAATATCTCGGACCATCTCTATGCCTTCCCGCATCACCTGACGATCATCCTCCGTTGCGTTGTAATTGAATTGAATACGGGGAGCATCGGCAGGGTTTGAAGACCTCAGTGTGACGCTACCACGGCTTGAGGGTTTCATCGGTCCCACATGCACCTGGAAACCATGACCCGGATAGTGATCTTTGCTGTCATAATTCATTGCGACTGGCAGAAAATGAAACTGAAGATCAGGACAGGAGGTCGCAAGACTACTTCGCAAAAATGCGCCCGCTTCAAAATGATTGCTTGCCCCAGGACCGGTTTTGCTGAGACCCCACTGAAGACCGACCAGCGGCTGGCGAAATCTTCTTGTCATCGGATAGATGGAAACAGGTTGCAGGCATTCGTACTGCACATATACCTCAAGATGATCCTGCAAATTCTGTCCCAGACCGGGAAGATGACTGACCAGCCGGATACCCTGCGATGCCAGCATATCAGCGTCACCTACCCCGGACAGCATCAGTAGCTGCGGCGAATTTATCGCACCCGCACAGAGTATGACCTCCTGCTCAGCATCTATCCTCTGGCACCTGCCATGCTGAGAAAATTCCACACCGCGGGCTACGGTGTCATCAAAAACAATTCTCGTCACCAGCGCGTTTTTGAGTACCGAAAGTTTGTCCCGATGCAAGACGGGATGGAGATAAGCCCGCGAGGTGCTTTGCCGCTTGCCGCGATGAATCGTGCAATCAAATATGCCCGTCCCTTCCTGGTCAGCACCATTGAAGTCACCTGTACGGGCATGGCCTGCCTGCTCAGCAGCAGCAAACCAGGCACGGAAGAGCGGGCTTGTCGCAGCACCTCGGCTGATGGCAAGGGGACCAGCCTGCCCTCGGTAACGCGGATCACCCTGAACGCAGGTTTCAGACTTTCGGAAAAAGGGCAAGCAGGACGCATAGCACCAGTCTGGTAAACCATAGTCGTCCGCCCAGCAATCAAAATCAGCAGGATGACCGCGAACAAATATCATGCCATTTATTGAAGAGGAACCGCCCAGCACCTTGCCGCGGGGGCAGTGCATCAGCCGATGGTTCATAAAAGGCTCGGCGTCGGTGCGATAAGACCAGTTATATTGAGTCGCTGCCAAGACCCTGGACAGGGCAGCAGGCATGTGAAGTCGCAGGTCCCACCAGTGATCTACCGGACCAGCCTCAATCAGCAGGACCCTTGCCCCTTTGGAAAGCCGATTCGCCAGCACGCAACCCGCAGACCCTGCCCCGACAATAATGAAATCAGCCCGGGTCTGCGGTGTTTTCATTGTGCGCATAACAAACACATCTCCTTGGAAAATCAGCAGACTTCATGCCAATCTGGAAATAATAGGTTTCCCAATTCTCCTTGACGCAAGTATAGTTCCATATTAGCCACCTGGCACAAACACCACCACACAAGATCAATTAACGAGAGCAAACCATGGATGTTAAACATTACGATTGGACTGCCTACCATGCCAGCATCAGACCGAACAAAAAAGCAATTGTTGACCTGGACACTGGCGCGGAAACCACCTACGGGGAACTCAATGACCGAGCCGCAAGATTCGCGTCCTACTTGCAGGTAAACAAAGTTAAAAGAGGGGACAGAGTGGCGATGCTCATGCAGAACAGTCCTCAATTTTTTGAAATAGAATTTGGTTGCGCCAAGATAGGTGCCATCTGCTTACCACTCAACTGGCGGCTGACGGTCAATGAACTTGAATACATCCTCAATGATTCAACACCAGAAATATTGATTTACGATTCAATCTTTGCCAAGGAAGCCACAGAATTAGTATCCCGCTGCGGCATCAACAGAGGGCTGAAAAATTGTGATGCCAATGCGGAAAAGGCTTCTCAAACTCCCTCCTATGCCGAAGCCATGCAGAATGCTACCACCAACTACGAGCCAGCGGTCTGCACCCACGACGACATCGCCATGATTATGTACACCTCCGGCACCACCGGTCATCCCAAGGGCGCCATGATTACCTTTGGCATGAACTTCTACAACGCCGTCAACCTCGGCATACCCGCCGCTATCGGCAGTGACACAGTGCAACTGGTTGTGTTGCCTTTGTTCCATACTGGCGGGCTTAATTGTTATGCCAATCCAATTCTTCATGCGGGTGGCGAGATTCTTTTAATGCGGGAATTTGACCCGGGCAGAGCCTTGAAGATTATCGGTGACCCTGAGTTGGGCGTGACGCACTTCTTCGCGGTGCCGGCTCCCTACCAATTTATGATGCAACATCCCGACTTTAAGCAGACGGACCTCAGCCACCTGCAAACTGCCGGTGTCGGCGGTGCGCCTTGTGCAGAGGCGATTCTCCGGGCATGGATTGATCACGGCGTCCCGTTGATACAGGGCTGGGGCATGACGGAAACCAGTCCTGGCGGGACCGCGCTTGCCGCAGAAGATGTGATGCGAAAAATCGGCTCAGCAGGTAAGGCACTCCTGCATACGGAAGTCAAAATTGTGGGCGATGACGGCAAAGACCTGCCACAGGGAGAAGTCGGTGAACTCCTGATAAGGGGTCCGAACATCACACCCGGCTATTGGAACAATCCCGAAGCGACGGAAAAATCTTTTGTAGACGGATGGCTAATGACTGGAGACGCTGCCCGTTTTGATGAAGACGGATTTATTTTTATCGTTGACCGCTGGAAGGATATGTACATCTCTGGGGGTGAAAATGTGTACCCGGCAGAGATTGAAAATGTTCTATATCAATTACCGGAAGTTGCCGAGGCAGCGATCATTGGCGTACCCGATGATCGCTGGGGGGAAACTGGCAAAGCAATTATTGTATTAAAGTCTGGTGCAACACTGGACGAAGAGGCGGTGCTAGCGCACTGTCTGAAGAACCTTGCGAAATTCAAAATTCCCCAGAGCGCAGAATTCATTGATATATTACCGAGAAATGCAACAGGCAAGGTGTTAAAAAGAAATCTACGCGAGCGGTTTGTGTCAGTGGACCAACCCGCGATTACTTGACAAAAGTATGTATGAAATTATTTACAACTCTTTCTACAACTCCTTTTTTACAACAAGAAGACGCAAGCAATAATCATAGGAAATATCTATGTGGAAGAAGTTCATTAGGCCGTTCATCTTAGCTCTCCTTGTAGGTATTTTTGCCACTGAGTCATTAACGACTCACATCCAGGCCGACGAATCGGTTGCTTCCGGAAAGATATGGCTACTTGACATAGAAGGTGCCATTGGACCTGCAACCAGTGACTACCTGCTCCGCGGATTTGAATATGCCGAGGCTGCCGAGGCAAGCCTGATAGTGTTGAGAATGGACACACCGGGCGGGCTTGACGGCGCGATGCGGGACATCATAAAAGCAATACTCGCCAGCGACATTCCGGTCGTTTCCTATGTCGCCCCCAAGGGAGCAAGAGCCGCTAGTGCTGGTACTTACATTTCCTACGCCAGTCATATAGCTGCCATGGCACCAGCAACCAATCTCGGTGCCGCTACGCCGGTCCAGATCGGCGCACCTTCGTTGCCGTCAATGCCAAGCAAAGAGGAGTCTGACGAAGACATCAAGCCGATGTCCACTGCGATGGAGCGGAAAATGGTGAACGATTCAAGTGCCTACATCATAGGTCTCGCGGAACTCAGAGGACGCAATGCAGAATGGGCAGAGCAGGCCGTTCGCGAAGCGGTCAGCATTGATGCGAATACTGCGATGGAGCTGAATGTCATTGATATTATCGCCAATGACTTAGCAGACCTCTACCAACAACTAGATGGGAAAGAGGTGACCACAAACTCAGGTAGCTATAAACTGGAACTGGTGGATAGGGATACTCATATCCACGCACCGGACTGGCGCACAGAAGTGCTGTCGATACTGACCAACCCCAGTATGATTCTGATACTCGGGATGATAGGTATGTACGGAATCATTCTTGAATTCTACAATCCTGGTTCGTTGGTCCCTGGTATCACTGGCGTTATATGCCTGCTACTGGCTGCCTATTCAATTCAACTTCTACCATTGAATTATGCTGGGCTGGCGTTGTTACTACTCGGGCTTTCACTTATGATTGCTGAGGCACTTGTGCCAAGTTTTGGCATACTGGGGATAGGGGGTATTATAGCCTTTTCTATAGGAGGGCTTATGTTATTTGATACGGAATTTGAAGCCTTTCAACTTGGTTTGCCGACCCTGATTATCACTGGCATTATTTCTGCTCTGCTGATTATTGCCACGATCAACCTCGCCTTGAAAGTCAGAAAAAAGCGTCTCAGCACCGGGACAATTGCGCTTATTGGGCAATCCGGTGAAGCACTGTCCGACCTGAAGAAGGAAGGGCAAGTCAGGATCGGTAGTGAAATCTGGCGAGCGACTTCCGAAGATAATATAGAACCTGGTGACAGTGTGAGTGTTGTCTCAATTGATGCTCTTTTGTTGACCGTGAAAAAGATATAAACGGTTTCTGCTTGCGCCGTGTATGAAAAGACTATTCAAAAAAAGATAGGAGGTTGATATGGATATTATTAATTTTGGGTTACCAATTGCTGTGCTGATCGGCATTGGTTTATATACCTTTCGGATTCTCCGTGAATACGAGCGTGGTGTCATATTTTTTCTGGGCAGATTCCAGTCAGTTAAAGGACCAGGTCTGATTATAGTGATTCCAGGTATTCAACAGATCGTGAAAGTTGATATGCGAACAATCGTTTACGATGTGCCAACACAGGATGTTATTTCCAAGGACAATGTATCCGTCAAGGTAAGTGCGGTTATTTACTTTCGGGTGCTTTACGCCGATAAGGCAATCATCCAGGTTGAAGATTTTTTCGAGGCAACCAACCAGTTGGCACAAACTACACTCCGATCAATTTTAGGTCAGCATGAACTGGATGAGATGCTGGCACAGCGGGACAAACTTAACGCGGGGATTCAGGAGTTGCTGGATGAGCAGACGGGGTCATGGGGGATTAAGGTCATCAATGTAGAAATAAAACACATTGATATTAATGAATCCATGATTCGTGCTATTGCCAGACAAGCGGAAGCAGAACGGGAGAGACGCGCGAAGGTAATCCACGCAACCGGCGAACTTGAAGCGTCCGAAAAATTGCTTGAAGCGGCAACGGTTCTCGCCAAGCAACCTCAGGCAATACAGTTACGATATATGCAAACATTGACGGAAGTGGCTGGGGACAAGAGCTCAGTGATTGTCTTCCCGCTACCCATTGATCTGCTTGAAGGGTTACGGTTCATGTCATCCGGAAAATCGGATGAAAGTAGCACCTAAACGCCGCGAAGAGCCGTTGCTTGTGGGGGAATGCGTTATCGTCCCGATTTTGGGGGAAGGTGCAAATGAAAATTCCAGGTAAAGAAAATCTTCTGAAGGCTCAAGCATATAAAGAACGGATTATTAACAATTACCGCTCCAAGGTGCGAGAAAGGGCGATTAGTAAAGCTAAGGCACGAATCGCTTTAATGCACAAGAAAATAGAAGATTTCAACGAAGACGAACTGGAAATAATAGTCCATGAGGAGGAAGAAAAAGTTAAAGGAAATCTCATGAAAGCGTCGCTAGTCGTTGTGCTACTGACGTTGGGAATCACCTAATGCCTATCAACAATTTTCTCAAAATAGGCATTATATATGCTATTTGGGCATGGCTAAAACCTCGTTGGAAAAAATTTTCTTGTCTCGTCGCTTACATACTTGTTATTTGGATGATCTTTTTAGGAATCAGCGAGTGGCAGGAACTTACAGATAAGGAAAAGTGGCTATATGGGGCGAAGTGGTCGTTAATTATTTTAGGAATAATCGTATATTTCCTGTTCAATTTATTAAACAAACCAACCACTAAGGACAAGATGCCCGATTCAAATGAAACACTCCCCAATGAGAAGGATGATGGTTTTGCCTTTCTTAGAAACAAAAAGAAACTCAGTAATCGCGCTGACAAGATCATTAAGGAGAAATAACAAATGGACGGATCCCTCACTAATTGTTTGCAAGACTGGTCTCAGGATGATCTTAGCAATCTGGGTGCAATTCTTGAAATCAAAAATGAAAAGCCCTCGGTCGCCGATATTGAATCAGAAATTCAGTGGCTCTATCACTCCAAGATAAGAGAAAAATTAGCTACTGGAGCAATCAAGACATTGGCGAAAATTGGCTCCTTTTTGAATAAGGAGAAAAAAGAAATACCTGCCATTGATGAACGATATCCACCGCCATCCTATACTGCTCTGATCAACAATCTTGCCGAAATATTAAAAGTGCTGGAAAAAGATGAGCCTGTAGTCGTGTTGGAAGAAAATATTTCTTTAGCAATTATCATTAAGGCGCTTGGCAAGATGAAGCCATCGCAGAGGCGAGCATATTTTTATGAGAGAGTGGATTTTTCAGAGTTATTGGAAGCAGCAGGCATCGCTGATAAAAATCTGAGAAGACCCATGACAACCATGGCGATCTTAGGAGCAGCAAATGCAGGTGGATTTTCTACTTATCTTGCGTCCACCACGGCTTTGGGCTTTCTAACACATGCAGTTGGAATAACACTCCCTTTTGCCGTTTACACTGGGTTAACTTCTAGCATCGCGTTTGTGACTGGACCTATAGGATTGCTAGCCGTTGGAACCTGGGGTATTTTGTCAGCAACTGGACCAGAGTGGAAAAAGCTCACCCCGGCAATTATTTACATCATTTCAAAAAATAGCCATCGCCAACTCAGTGCTCAGCAATGATGCAAGTGTGAACAAAGCATCGCATCCCGTTCTAACGATTGGACATTCCAATCACTCCATGAAGACATTCGCAGCCCTGCTGTGTCAACAGGCTGTCACTGAGGTGGCGGATGTGCGCTCAAGTCCATTTAGCCGTTTCAATCCACAGTTCAATCGGGAAGTGTTGGGGCGCGCACTGGAGCAATATAAAATAAAATATCTGTTTCTCGGACGCGAACTCGGCGCGCGCTCCACAGATCCTTCGTGCTATGAAGACGGGCAGGTCCAATATTCCCAACTGGCGAAAACAAACCTGTTTCGTGAGGGTATCAAACGCATCATCCAGGGGATGGAAAATGACCGTATAGCACTTATGTGCGCAGAAAAAGAACCCCTTGAGTGTCACCGTACCCTTCTGGTTGCACGTGTATTGGATGCACAGGGAATCGCTGTAGAGCACATCCTTTCTGACGGGCGACTGGAGTCTCATCATGACGCGATGGATCGACTTCTGGATGGCACACATCAGAAGCGCGAGGATTTTTTTATGTCGCGGGAGGAACTGGTCGCAGAAGCTATAGAACAACAGGAAAAACGGGTCGCCTATAAGGACGAGAGGCCAAGAGCGCACATAGCGGGGGAGATACTATGATGCTATTCACCGTCGGATTTACCAAGAAACCTGCTCAGAGATTTTTCGACTTGCTTGGTAAGTTGAATGCGCGACGAGTCGTGGATGTACGACTCAACAATGTGTCTCAGCTTGCAGGCTTCGCAAAAAAGAATGATCTTGCCTACTTTCTACAAGAAATCTGTGGCATGGAATACATCCATGCGCCCGAGTTAGCCCCGACACAAGAAATGCTGGACGATTATAAGAAACATCGCGACGACTGGAATACTTACGAGCACCGGTTTCTGGAACTCATGCAACAACGACACATTGAAGAGACGATCCCCAGGGAGATATTGACGGATGCTTGTCTGCTATGCAGCGAGCACAAGCCTCACCATTGCCACCGCCGACTTGTTGCTGAGTATCTCCAACAACACTGGGGTGATGTCGCTATCACTCATCTTGAGTAGAAAGATACCATCGCCACTCCGGGCGCGTTGATGCATCCAGCTCAGGGAAGCTTTTCTGGCTCTTGGGTGTCGTCCTCTTTACGAGGTGCAGGAATAACCTCCAGACGATGGGTCTCTATGTCTGAATGTAGAGGTTGAACATCTTCCATATTCTTTGTTGTTTTGGATGAAAGTTGCTGGAAACGTTCAACCTTGCCAACCAGCCCTTGCTTCCCGGAGAGGCTTTTCACGGTCTTGTTGTAGTGTGTGATTACCGTGCCTAAAGAACCCCCGAGGTTTCCCAGATTTTCGGCTATTCGACACGCCTGATTATATATATTACCCGCCTTGTCACCAAGTTCTCGCACCTCTGCATTGCTTCTTTCGCTCTTCCAAAGATTGGCTACCGTCCGCAAAATTGGCATAAGCGTGGTGTGTGACACCATGATAACGCCCTTGTCGTAACCATGATTGAAGAGGTCACGGTTATGTTTCATGGCTTCAATATAGGCCGGTTCAATGGGCATGAACATCAGCACAAAGTTCGGACTATGCACCCCGACGAGATTGCTGTAATCCTTGGTGTGCAAGTTATCAATGTGATTTCGCACCGCCTTGGTGTGGGCTGCTATAGCCAGTCCTCGCTCGGCATCAGTTTCCGCAGCAATCGCCGCATCATAGTCCACCAGTGATACCTTGCTATCAATAACCATGTGCTTGCCGTCTGGCAGGTTCAGTATAAAATCTGGATGGAGTCGACCGCCTTCGGTATCCTTGTAATGCGCCTGGGACTCATAGTGAACACCAGGCTCCAGTCCTGAGAGTTGCAGTGCCTTCTCTAATTGAACTTCGCCCCAGTTACCGGTGGTCTTCTTGTCGCCCTTCAAGGCAGTCGTTAAATTGTTCGCATCGTCGCTTAGCTGTGCGTTGACTTGCATGATCTTTTTGATCTCAACTTCCATTGCCGAGTTTGTTTTGGTGGCTTCGGTATGTATCTCATCAACTCGCTTTCTGAAGTCAGTAATCTGATTGCCAAATGGTTTTAGAAGACTTTCAAGACTACTTTTTGAATTTTCTGAAAAAATCTTTCCTTTGTCTTCAAATATTTTGTTTGCCAGGTTTTCAAATTCTTGTTTCAGTCGTCGTCGGTCTTCTTCAAGTTTCTGTGCCTGTGCCTCGGCAGATTTTTGTTTTTCCTCCTCTGCCTGCAAGGCTGCCTTCATTCTGACATTATCGTGCTCGGATGATTGTAGTTGTTCTTTCGTCTTCGTCAGGTTTTCCTCAAACGTTGCCCTTTCTTGCTGCAAGGTCTGGAGTTGCTCCACTGCACCGGTTTTTTCTAAACCCGCCGTGGCAGCGGCAAGACGTTCCCGGGACAATTCATCTTTCATACGATGCGTGGATAGCAAGTATCCGACCAGCGCGCCAAGCAAAAGCGCAAAAACAAGCGCGACTAACACAGTTCCACTGAACATCATGCCTCCTTATAAAAGTACTTCACAACAGCACTCAGCAGACGAACCCCTACTAAGTTTCGGACGCCACAAACTTCATGGAAATGGAGTTAACACAATGCCTGATGTTTTTCGGGGTACTGCCTTCACCTTCAAACACATGGCCAAGATGACCATCGCAGTTAACGCACAGGATTTCAGTACGATTGCCGTCTGCATCAGGCTTCCGTCGGACTGCGCCTTCAATTTCATCGTCAAAGGCTGGCCAGCCGCAGTTAGAATGGAACTTATGCTCGGACCGATAAAGCAGCGCATTGCATTGTTTGCACACATAATGTCCACCAGTTTCAAAATGATCCGTGTACTCGCCGACGAAGGGTGCCTCTGTACCCTTGTGGAGAATAACCTGCTCTTCTTCCTCGTTAAGCCTGTTGTAATTGGTCATGGGTTTCAGCCTATTGTCCATTATTGAATCCGGCGAGATGCCACATATTACATGCTACGGGTATCTAATTGTAGAATGTGTGATTCAAACCCAGTAGCCATTTATCTGATGACTCATTTTTCCGTCCTTGATCTTGCGCCGATTACGGAAGGCAGTGATGCCACCGAGGCACTGCGTCGATGCCTTGATCTTGCTCAACATGCGGAAAGGTGGGGATTTGAACGGTACTGGGTGGCAGAGCATCACAATATGAAAGGTATCGCCAGCGCGGCTACCTCGGTAGTGATTGGACATATAGCAGGTGGCACTTCCACTATCCGCGTCGGTGCGGGTGGGATCATGTTGCCCAATCATGCACCGCTCGTCATAGCGGAGCAGTTTGGCACTCTGGCGGCATTATACCCGGGGCGGATAGACCTTGGTCTGGGTCGGGCACCTGGCACAGATCAGATAACAGCCCAGGCGTTAGGCCGCACCTTGACAGGTGACATTGGGGACTTCCCGCGGGATGTCGTCGAACTCCAGCACTACTTCAAGAGTCCAGTGGCAGGTCAAAGAGTGACTGCCGTTCCCGGCGCTGGCACTGATGTGCCGCTGTGGATTCTCGGCTCCAGTCTGTTTGGCGCACAATTAGCCGCCAGGCTTGGCTTGCCATTTGCTTTTGCCTCGCATTTTGCGCCGGATGCCATGACGGAAGCGATTGCCATTTATCGGGACAGGTTCAAGCCTTCCGAGCAAAGCCAGACACCCTACATCATGCTGGGTTATAACATTTGCGCGGCAGATACTGATGAAGAAGCCAGGTTCTTGCGCTCATCTGGGCTTCAGTTCATCGTGAATCTTCGGCGCGGTACGCCGGGACAACTGCCACCGCCAGTGGTGGATTATGAAGACAAGCTGTCCTCTGCAGACAGGCAGTTGCTTGGTGATATGAAACGTTGCGAGGCGGTAGGCTCCAAAGATAGTGTCAAACAACAGATGACTGAGTTCATCGCGCGCACGAGTGCGGACGAATTGATCCTCGCCTCTTCTATTTTTGATCATGCGTCCAGGCTACGATCTTATGAAATCGCTGCGGAGATTGCCGCGGAAATAAACTTTCCAAAAAAGGAGCAAGCAGGAGAGGCAAGTTCCATATGTAGCAGGTAAACTCTGACCCATGACAGGCTCCAATCGGCAGGTTATTTCAGTTTCAGATTTGAACCGGGATGCGAAAAGACTCCTTGAGTCTGAGTTTCCCAGCCTGTATGTGGAAGGCGAAATCTCAAACTATTCCCAGCCCTCTTCGGGGCACTGGTACTTCACCCTCAAGGATGACAAGGCGCAGGTACGGTGCGCTATGTTCCGCAATCGCAATCAGGCGGTGCCATTCAAACTGGAGGATGGTCAGCAGCTCATAGTGCGGGGAAGAATCAGCCTGTATGAAGGTCGCGGGGATTTCCAGATGATCGCCGAGTCCCTTGAAGATGCGGGGGACGGTCTGCTCCGCCGTGCTTTTGAGAAACTTAAAGCTGCTCTACAGGCTGAGGGGTTATTTTCCGAGGCTGTAAAAAAACCTCTTCCAAAACTGCCACAACACCTAGCGATCATCACCTCACCCACGGGTGATGCCATCAGGGATGTGCTCAACATCATGCGGCGGCGGTTTCCTGCTATACGAGCAAGCATTCTGCCGGTGCAGGTTCAGGGAGAAAATTCGGCACCGCAGATTGTTGCGGCTATTGCGCAGGCTAACGGCTATCAAAAAGAGCCTTTTGATCTGATCCTGCTCACCAGAGGCGGCGGCTCACTTGAAGACCTGTGGTCGTTCAACACGGAGCTTGTCGCCCGAGCGATGGCTGCCAGCGAGTTACCCATAGTGTCTGCGATTGGTCATGAACCTGATGTTTCCATCGCCGACTTTGTGGCGGATTTGCGAGCACCGACACCATCGGCAGCGGCGGAGATCATCACCCCGGATGTCAAGGTATGGCTAAACGCTATACGGAATATGAAGCAGGACATGATGCAGACGGTTACCACGCTCATCGCGCATCAAAGCCGGGAAGTGAATCATCTGAACCGGCGGCTCCGACATCCCGCCAAACGCCTTGAAAGTTTACAACAACAACTTGATGAACTGGAGCGGCGCTTGATTAACCAGAGTGTGCGACAGTTAGATGGATATAGATTTGAAGAATCACACCGCAGATTGATTGCCGCTATCAACCGTAGGTTCGCCAAATACCAGGCTGGGTTTAGGCGGCAGGCGGCAAAATTGCAAGCCCTGAGCCCCCTGGCAACATTGCAGCGCGGCTACGCCATCATCACGGACACTGACAAGCATCAGGTCATCACCCATGCCAACCGTCTCCATCCTGGGGACAAGATCATCGCCCAACTGATGCAGGGTCATCTGCTCGCTAGCATTGATGACACCTTTGACGAGACACCGGATCCATTGAGGCAAAAAGAGCAATGAGACGACACTCAATCACGGCAAAGATGTTGACCATTCTGTCCATCATTTTCCCCACCGCCGCCCTTGCCCTACCACAGCATGATCCGGTACCCGGTGGTATCGCACTTGTCACGGTGCGCTCAAATAATCAAGTCAGGTTCAACCAGGACCCGGTCATGGTGCTTGAGCAAGAGGGACAATATATTGCAGTCTTGGGCATTCCTCTGAGCGTCGCCCCTGGAGAAAAATACCTTGACACTCCCGATGGTAGAGTTGCTTTCACAGTGCATCATCGTGACTACAAGGTGCAACGATTACGCATTGATGATGACCGTCAGGTTAATCCGTTGCCACGAGACCTTGAGCGTATTGCCAGGGAGAGGGAAGAAATGACTCAGGCATTTACTCACTTCTCCCACCCGAACACCGTTGAAACAGACTTTCAGTTGCCAGTTCAGGGAGTAGTTTCCAGCACCTTCGGTCTCCAGCGACTACTCAACGATCAACCCAGAGCTCCCCACAGCGGCATAGACATAGCGGCCCCAGAGGGAGACATCATCATCGCGCCCTCGCCTGGCATGGTCCTGGCGTCAGGTGATTATTTCTTTAACGGCAACACTATCCTGCTGGACCACGGACAGGGGCTGATTACCATGTATTGTCACCTGAGTAGCCTGGAGGTAGGTATCGGAGACAGAGTGGTTGCAAGTCAGACCATCGGCAAGGTGGGTAAAACAGGTAGGGTGACGGGACCTCATTTACACTGGGCTGTCAGTTTGAACAATGCGCGGGTCAATCCCGAACTGTTTCTCAGAGAATCCTTGCAACCAAATTAAACTGGCTACTTCTATAAAATCTCTTTTTATATCACTAGCTAACAAGTTATGAGCAAGAGTGGTTTTCCCTGTTCCTGGAATACCACGAATTGCTAAGATACTACATTCACCCTTACTTACTATAGTACCTAATGTTTCTTGCGCGTCTTCTAGCTCTATTTTCAACATTCTTATCTCCTCCTAACCGTGGAATGAATGGGGGTTCCTTTCCATAACTCTCATATAGCTCAACAGCACCAGGAAGATGTTTCCTTAGTACTGGGTTTCTACCCAACTGTAGTTGTTTCTCAAGATAGTTTAACCTCCTTTTGATATTAGTTGTTGACATTGTTTCCTACTATAACCTCCTTAATAGTGTGGTGGTGATAATTTCACCACGCTAGCTAACTTATAATAATACTATGAATAATTGCCACGAATAAACAAAAAAAGGCAACGAATAATACAGCAGATATTATAACAACTATCTTCCAATACTTTCTTACTTTCTGTGTTGTTTTAATAACTATCTTTCTTTTAATTTCTATCATCTTCCTTTCCTTTTCTCAATCAGTTCAATTATCTCTTCTGCACTAAGACTATCTATAGCAGATAGAGCCCGTTCTAATGTTGTTTTCTTTTCTACGCCTTTCTTCTTTTTCTTAGTAGCATAAGTAATTATCTGCGCCGGCCCTCTTTCTTTTTCTTCACATGGCGGAGCAGACGCTTCCGACTCTTCACTTGCCGCTCGGTCAACTTGTTCTTGCGCCCCTTGAAAGGATTGCTAGTGGTACGGAACTCCAGCCGTAGCGGCGTCCCTTTCAAACACAAGGCATCAATGAATTGATGAGCAAGGTAACGCCTATAGGCTTCGGACAATACCTCGGTCTGATTACCGTGAATGACCACAAGAGGCGGGTTACTGCCTCCCAGATGTGCATATCGTAGTTTAACCCTGCGTCCCCGAACCAGCGGTGGCTGATGATGCAACAAGGCCTGCTCAAGAATTTCATTCAGTCGTGAAGTTTTGACTTTCAACATCGCCGATTGATAAGCCTGGTGTATGGAAGGGTACAGATGACCAACACCCGACCCGCTTTTAGCAGAGAGGAAGTGTCTGGTCGCGAAGCTGACTGAGGTCAGTCTGCGTTCCAGTTCTCGCTTCACCTCTTCCCTTCGTTCACGGGTCAGGCCGTCCCACTTGTTCACTGCCAACACCAGTGCCCTGCCTGCTTCCAGCACATGACCGAGCAGATGCAGATCCTGATCGACAATGCCTTCTTGGGCATCAATCATCAGCACCACGACATGAGATTGCTCAATGGCTTCAAGGGTTTTGATGACGGAAAATTTCTCAACCCCGCCCGTGACCCTGCCCCGCCGTCTCACCCCAGCAGTATCAATAATGACATAGGGACTGCCTGCTCTTTCATAGGGGATGTAGATGCTGTCACGGGTGGTGCCGGGTTCATCAAATACCACCACCCTGTCTTCACCGAGCAGACGATTCACAAGCGTTGACTTACCGACATTGGGCCTGCCCACCACAGCTATTTTGATACCATCGCCAGGAGATTCAGGAGCATCTTCGGTTAGAGGTAACTTGGGATGGACTTCATCGTTAATAAGTTGCCAGATGCCTGTGCCCTGGATGGCGGAAATAAGAACCGGTCTGCCAAGCCCCAGCGCAAAGAATTCACCCGCAACCAGATCCGGGTTCTGCCCGTCAACCTTGTTGGCTACCAGGACAACCGGCCTGGCATTTTGGCGTAGTAGTTCGACAATCGCTTCATCACCCGCCGCTCGTCCGTCTCTGGCATCAACAAGAAACAACACCAGGTCTGCCTCCTTGATTGCCTGCTGCGTCTGCTCAACCATTAACTTGTCAAGGCTCTTTTTGACAGGGCTTTTCCTAATAGAGTCATCGCCAGCAGTTTGGGTGGGAAGCACATAGTGGTCACCGGTCATGCCGCAGGTATCAACCAAGATGTAATCAAAGTCTCCGACCGCACCCTTGCCGTATTGCCTATCCCGGGTAAGCCCTTCAAGTGTCGCCACCAACGCATCCCGGGTTCGAGTTAGGCGATTAAACAAGGTAGATTTGCCGACATTGGGACGGCCAACCAGCGCAATGACGGGGAGCATGGGAAGCCTAGCGAATTTCCAGAGCGGAAAGTTTACCGCCGTTTCCCATAGCGTAGAACCGGCCGTCGGCCGCAACTAGCCCGCCTTGAACGCCACTACCATCAACCTTTCTGCGGCCAACGAAACGCCCATCCGACTGGGCAAGCAGATGGATGTACCCCTCATAATCTGTAATGGCAACATAACTGCCACTGGTGACCGGTCTGGTGATGTCACGATTCAACAGGGCTTCAACAGACCATACTTCACGACCATTGTCAGTGTTGAAAGCCGTCAGCCGACTGTCGGCATGAGCCAGGTAGAGATTGCCAAATCCGGAACCGAGACCCGTCACGCTTGATGCTTCTTTTATCCACAATAATCTATTGCTGGTTATATCAATCCCCACGAAACGCCCCTGAAAACTCACGGCATAAAGGACACCCTCCAGAACTTCCATATTGCCATCTATATCCACCAGCCGTTCCAGATCAGAGCTGCCCTCGGAAACCATGATTCGCTGTTCAAACTTCGCCAGCCCAGTTTCCCGGTCCAGGAAAGCAACCCTGCTGTTGGCAAACCCGGCTATGACAATATCATTCCCAATGATAGGGGTCGCGGTACCACGCAGGGTAAGAGAAGGGACGCTGGTGGAATAAATCCATCTACGGGTGCCATCCACCGCGTCATAGGCGGCTACTTTGCCATCAATGGACTGGACAATCACCAAGTCATCATCTGCCTGGGGTGCGGACAGGATCTCACTGGTAGCTCTTGCCTTCCATGCCAGGCTACCATCACTCTGGTGAAGTGCTATTACCTCGCCAGATGCAGTACCCACAACCACCAGGTCCCCTCCGACGCCGACTCCACCGGTGATGGTGTCAAGATTTTTGGTAAATGCATTGATAAGCTCTTCCTTGGTATAGAAGTCTTTAACATTTTGCTGCCAAATGACGCGCCCGTTGGCAGGTTGGAGTGCCTTCACATTGCCATCGGTTGACGCCGCAAAAATACGCCCATCATAAACGGCTGCTCCGAGTCTGATGGCGCTATCCTTCGTGCCCTTGCCAATCTTCTGGGTCCAGAGCACTTTCACATCTACTTCTTTTGTAATCCTCGGCAGGGGATTAGGTTTGATCTCCTCAGGTTCGTCATCACTACCAAACCAGCTACAACCATTGAGAAGTGCAAGCAAGAAGAGTGCGGTAGCAGCGTAGAGAATAGGCCTGAAAATCAAAACTTTGCGAGGAGTCATACATCATCTCCCGGGTCTGGCAGGGCGTCTTGTTCGTCTGGTGTGTCTGCGTCATCTTTATTTGCTGTATGCTTGTCAGTATCAGCATCAGGATCAACGGCAATGGGAATGGCGGCGAGCTTGGTCTTCAGCATGGCGCTGTTCACCTCTTCACTCAAATTGTCGATAGCCAACTGATAGGCCTCCCGCGCCTTCTGCTGAGCACCCACCAGAGAATAGATATCCCCCCTGACCTCCGCGAAGGAAGCGCGTTGCACTGAACTATCCGGGGTAACATCAAGTGTCGCCAATGCCTCGTCTGTCTTGCCTTGTTCCATTAAGACCCGGGCAAGACGCATACGCACTATCCCTTCCATCTCTTCATTGACGCCCTGCTCAAGGATCCATTCAAGTTCGCTCAGCGCAACATCAAAGTCATCCGTATCAACCGCCAGTTTGGCAAGGTGTAAGGCGGCAAAAATTGCATAGGTCGAATCTGTGTAATCTGTCTTGAGTGTGTTCGCGAGATTTTTTGCGGTTGTCATCACCTGACTTTCCTCGCTGTTATTTTCCGCATCGCCTGCTGTTTCTTCCGTAATACTGGCACTCGCTACCACTAGATCTTGGTAAATCAAAGCCGCGGCCAAGCCGATTTCCTGGACATGCTTCTGCCATGCCTGATAACCCAGCACACTACCAACAGACAATAGAACCACGACGAAAATGGATTTACCGTGTCTATCCCACCAGTCTTTCAGAGCTTCAAGTTGTTCTTCTTCAATATTATCAGCCACTCTTATCTTCCTTCCTTTACTATCCTGTATGAAAATATCGGGTGCAATAGTCCCCGAGTTTCTCCCTTGCCAGTGCAATCTGAGCCTGACTCTCACGCAATGTTTTGATACTCACGGTACTGGAGGCTATTTCTTCCTCGCCCAGAATAATTGCCAGTTTCGCGCCACTGGCGTCGGCTTTTTTTAATTGCGCCTTGAGTTTGCCACCACCACAATGAACAGTAACTTTTTTGTTGACTAGCGCATCTCTTAGTTCCTCGGCGATAACAAGCGCCTGGAGCCTCGCCGCTTCCCCCATAGACACGACAAACACATCTGCGGCATCGCTACTGGTAAAAGACGCTTCAAGCAACAATCCAAGCCGGTCCACCCCCAGGGCAAAACCGACTCCTGGTGTCGGTCGTCCCCCAAGTTGTTCCACCAGACCATCATAACGACCACCGCTACATACAGCCGCCTGGGCACCCAGGTCACTGGTGACCCACTCAAAGACAGTTCTGTTGTAATAATCAAGCCCGCGAACTATCTGCGGATTAACAACATAGGGCAAGGCATGTGAATCCAGCATCTCGCACAACTGAGCAAAATGCTGTTCAGAGGCATTTCCCAGAAAATCAGTCATCTGTGGTGCCGCGTCAAGAATCTCTCTGGTCCGCTGATGCTTGCTGTCCAAAATCCGCAGTGGATTTGTTTCCATCCGACGCTGACTATCCTCGTCAAGCTCCTGCTTGAAGTCTGCCAGATAAACGACCAGAGCATTTTGATATTTCTGCTTGTCCTTGCCATCGCCCAGGGAATTGATCTCCAAGCGAATATGACCCTCCAAGCCAAGTGCCTTCCACATACGCCAGTTCATTAGGAGCAGTTCCGCTTCTATGTCGGGGCCTTCCATGCCGAAGCATTCTGCGCCTATCTGCTCAAACTGCCGATATCTGCCCTTTTGCGGGCGGTCATATCGAAACATGGCACCGCTATACCAGAGGCGTTGTGTCTGGTTGAATATCAGCCCATTATCCTGGGCAAGACGGGCGCAACCTGCTGTACCCTCAGGACGCAGAGTGAGGCTTTCGCCATTTTTATCCTGGAAGCTGTACATTTCCTTTTCCACTATATCGGTTGATTCCCCAACGAGCCGTGCGAAGAGTTGGGTCATTTCAAGTGCTGGCAAGCCAACTTCCCGATAACCATAGGCAGACAGGATGCTCCGGACCAGATCTTCAATGTGTCGGAACATCTCCTTCTGTGCGGGCACCAGGTCCCGCATACCTCTGACTGCTTGAATTTTCACTTTATTTGACGGTATCTATCTGATGGAATCAGGAGAAACGGGGACGCATGTCCCCGAAAGTGGCGGCTCATCTGTCACCGACGAAAAGGGACTCAATCTGCTGATGCTCAGTTGTTGACTGGATGCTGGACACGACTGCCTTGATTTCTCTGGCATCCGCTAGGAACCACCAGAACAATGCCATAATGATGATCAATACAGCGATGCTAGCCAAACAGATTCGCAGTATATGCCCAGTGAGAGCCTCAGCCTTGACACCCTGTTTCACCAGCCATCCCTTTTCTACAAAGATATGTGGCGCTGGCGATGTTTGAAACTCAGCCTCATACATGGCAATGACATCATCATCGGAGAGTCCTACCAACTTTGCATAGGATCGAAGATACCCTTTTATGAAAACAGGTCTGGAGAATCTGTGAAACTGACCCTCCTCTATGTATTTGATAAAGGTCGGAGTCAGGTGCAGTTGTTCTCCTACTTCCTCTTGGGTCAAACTTTTAGCCTTGCGCGCTTTAATGATCTCACCGCAAAGTTTTTTCGGGACAGGTTGTGCCCTGGTGGTTTGAGCATCCGAGCTGTCATCTTTTTTCCGATTTTCATGAATGTTTGTGGTTCTCTTCTCAGTCATTTTCTTCATCCTTCCTGGATTTGTTATGACGAGAGTTGAGATAAAGCACGTACTCTTCACTCGTCGGATAGATGTTTTTTAATGTCAACTGACAGTCGGCTTCTTCCTCTGGGCCCGGAAAAATTTCGGATAATCTGATACATAACCACAAACTACGAGGTGAATGAGAAGCCAGGTTCATGTGCCTTTTGTATAGTTCGCGGGATTCGACATAATTATTTTCATTAAATTTGATTTCGGCAAGCTCAAGCAATGCCCGGAGTTGACCGGGGTTCAACCGGATAGAGTTGCGAAAAGCATTCTCAGCACTGGTCTGATCGTCCAGAGTAACATAGACCACGCCAAGATTTTCAAACACTACCGCCCGATTAGCGTAGAACCTATCTTTCACCGCAATGGAAAACTGTGCCACGGCTTCCTGGTATCGTTGCTGCGAATACAAAAAAGCACCGTAGTTGTTGCGCGCCTGGGTCAGTTCCCCGTCATGCTTTATCGCTGTTCTGAAATGCTGCTCAGCCAAATCATATTCGCCTTCAAGTTGGAACAACAGGCCGAGGGTTGTATGCACCGGGGCCGATTTAGGGTCAATCTCAAGCGCACGATTCAACTTGTCTTTGGCGCGCTGGTATTCCTGATTCTGCAAATAGCCAACACCCAGGTCCAACTGTCGTTGTAACAAGTCGGCGAGGTTCTGCCCGTCCTTTGATGCAGACTTTTCGAAGGCGCAACCTGTGATGTAAAAAATGCTCAGGCATAAAACAAGACGAGACAGCATCATGCCACCTCACTAGTTGCTATCTGATGAGCATTCCTCTGAGCAGAGGCTCGGCTGGGTGTTTTAGCAGCCACTCTCCCTGCTAACTGACCGCAAGCCGCCTGAATATCAGCACCACGAGTAGTCCTGACCGTGACCGAATAGTTATCATTGACCAAACGCTCCTGGAATTTTCTCACCGTCGCCATGGTCGGACGGCGGTAAACAGTACCCGGAAAGGGATTAAACGGGATCAGATTTATCTTGCATGGCAGATCTCGCAACAAACAGGAGAGTTGCGCCGCCCGGGCAAGCGAATCGTTGACCCCGTCAATCATGGTGTACTCAATGGTAATTCTCCGCTTCTCACCCAGGTGCCGAACATAGCGAGAGCAAACCTGCAACAAATCTTCAATCGGATACTTACGATTGATCGGTACCAACTGGCAGCGCAACTCGTTATCGGGCGCATGTAATGAAATTGCCAGAGAAGCGTCCGTCGTGCCACACATCTTCTCTATCCCCGGCACAACGCCTGCTGTGGAAATGGTGACCCTGCGTTTGGAAATACCATAACCCAGGTCATCCATCATCACATTCACCGCCGGGAACACATTGTCTGTATTCAGTAGGGGCTCACCCATCCCCATCATAACGACATTAGTCACGACTCGCCGCCGGTCGGGGTACAGGGGTGCAAGCGCGGCTATTGCAATACGCAGCTGACCAATAATTTCACCCGCCGTCAGATTACTGTTAAACCCCTGCTTACCCGTTGCGCAGAAACTACAATCCAGCGCACATCCGACCTGCGACGAAACGCACAAGGTGCCGCGTGATGATTCAGGGATGAAAACCATCTCCACCAGACTGCCGGACCTCGACTTTAGCAGCCACTTCCGGGTACCGTCCGTTGAAACAAATTGATCATGCTCTTCAGGTTGGTGTATTTCTCCCAGCTCAGCCAAGCGCGACCGAAGTGATTTGCTCAGGTCGGTCATTGCCGAGAAGTCGTGCACGAACCTGCCTCTCAGGGGGCGATGTAGCCACTTCATAATCTGCTTAGCGTGGTAGGACTTCTCGCCCAGAGTTTCAAGCAACGCCTGCCAGCGATCCAGCGTAAAACCTAGATAGTCCAATTTTTCTGACTGCTGATGAGTTTCAATCATTTTATCTGTCGCAGAGTTGCTCCGGGCTAAAGAAGTAATCAATTTCCCGTGCCGCAGATGCGGTTGCGTCCGAACCGTGGACTGCGTTGGCTTCAATGGATTGCGCGAAATCTGCCCGAATTGTTCCGGCATCCGCTTCCGCTGGATTCGTGGCACCCATCAATTTCCGATTGAGCGCGACGGCATCCTCGCCTTCCAGAACCTGAACAATGACCGGGTATGAGGTCATGTATTCAATCAGATCGTTGAAGAAGGGCTTGCCGTCATGTTCCGCATAGAAGCCCTTGGCTTTATCCGGGGTCAGCCGTTCCATCCGTGAAGCAATGATTCGCAGCCCGGATTTTTCAAACCGGGACACTATTGCACCGATCAGGTTTTTTGCTACTGCATCCGGTTTGATGATTGAAAAGGTTCTTTCCACCGCCATAGTCATACTCCAATCCCCAGAAGGCGAAAAATACAAATATCTAAAAGCGGCGGCATTATACGCAGATTTACTGCCTCGCCCTAATCATAGTCTAGCTCAGTAGGGGGATGACGGAACCGGGCAGTTCAATCCAGTTCGTCAAGCCAAGCCATTTGCACGGCTTCCAGAATTTTCTCACCACATCGCTCCGGGTCATCGTCAAAGCCAGGCAAATCCATGATCCATTGCCTCAAATCAGTAAACAAAACGTTTAGGGGAGCAACATCCGGATGGGCTTCACAGAGTGCAAGGGCAATGTCATTGATATCTGTCCACTTCATGGATGCTTCTCCTGATGCAAGCCTGTGTCGTCCTTCTGCCTGTCAGTGAGCTTCGGAAACTTGATTGATCGTATATTTTGGAATTTCAACCACCAGGTCCTCTTCACCCACTACCACCTGGCAGCTAAGCCGGGAGTTCGGCTCAAGGCCCCAAGCCTTATCCAGCAGATCATCCTCAGTTTCGTCTGATTCCTTCAGGGAATCAAAACCTTCCCGAACTATGACATGGCAGGTCGTACAGGCACATGACATCTCGCAGGCATGTTCAATTTCAATACCCTGATCCTGTGCAACCTCTATCAGAATGTCACCCTCCTTGGCTTCAACAACGCTACCCTCGGGACAACGCTCCTCATTAGGTAAAAATATTATCCGGGGCATTACAATAACTCCTGACGCCTGGATGGCATCCTTCTATCTGTATCGGCTCTTATTTGAATCTTGTTCAAAATCTTGATCCACTTCTCCAATCCGCCGCCCCGCTAAAGCCCGCCGAATTGCCAAATCCATCCGCAGTCCTGCAAAATCCTCGCTCGCCATACCCAGTCTTTCTGTACCTTCATTGATGGCTTTGTAATCCGTCCCGCTGATGAGGCGCTCAAGTGTCTGAATGGCATCGCGCAATAACTTGATGTCGTTTGCTTTAAGCAATGCTTCCCCGTCGGCATCAAGGGCATTGGACAGAGCCTCAATCACCCTGCCCGCTTCTACCCTTGCCTCAGTCAAAGACCGTTGCGCCGCATCTTCCGCCGCATAGTCAAAAGATGCCTTTAACATTCCGGTAATTTCATTATCGGATAAACCATAGGAAGGCTTCACCAGGACACTTGCATTGGTGCCGGTACTCAGTTCCCGCGCTGAAACCGAGAGCAGACCATCTGCATCCACCTGGAACAAGACTTCAATCCTGGCGGCGCCGGCTGTCATTGGAGGGATACCCGTCAACTCAAATCTTGCCAGTGACCGACAGTCTTCAACCAGCTCCCTCTCGCCCTGCACCACATGGATCAGCATGGCAGTCTGACCCTCTGCATAGGTCGTGAACTCCTGGGTTTTTGCCGCGGGAATAGCCGTATTCCTGGGTATCACCTTCTCTGCCAAGCCACCCACTGTCTCCAGTCCGAGGGAAAGCGGCAAGACATCTAGCAGTAGCATTTCATCATCAGCCCTGTTGCCCACCAGGATGTTTGCCTGAATCGCTGCGCCTATGGCAACAACCCGATCCGGGTCAATGCCGTCCAGGGCACTTATTCCAAAGAAGGCTTCCACCTCGGACACGACACAGGGAACCCGTGTAGAGCCACCAACCAGCACCAGATTGCTGATGTCTGTGAGCGCAAGTCCCGCATCCCGGACTGCACGACGACAAGCTTTTATGGACTCCTCAACCAGGGGTTCAATCAGCTGGTTAAAAGTGTCACGAGTGATACTGCCTTGGTAACTGAACTTCCTTTCTATAATGTCAATATCGACTTCACTGTTGCTGCTCAACTGCTCCTTGATTGATCTCGCCTGCATCAACACCGCCCGCAGTTGTGCATGGCTAAGTTGCTTTGTGTATCCAGAAGCATCAATCAACCATTCGGCAAGCACCTGGTCAAAATCATCACCGCCCAGTGCCGAGTTGCCGCCGGTCGCCAGCACCTCAAGCACGCCCTTTTGCAAGCGGAGTAACGAAATATCAAAGGTCCCACCACCCAGGTCATAGACCGCAATCACGCCCTCTTCTCCCGAATCAAGACCGTAGGCAATGGCGGCGGCCGTCGGCTCATTCAGCAAGCGAAGCACTTCCACTCCCGCCAGCCTGGCGGCATCCCGTGTTGCCTGGCGTTGGGCATCATCAAAATAGGCAGGCACCGTAATGACTACTCCGTCAAGGTCGCCAGATAATGTTTCAGTGGCTCTTGCAACGAGGGTCTTCAAAATTTCCGCCGATACATTCACCGGACTCCAGTCACCACTCACTGTCCGTATCCGAGGCATACCCGCATCCGAGGGCACAAATTCGTAAGGCAAACGGTTGCCAAATCTGCTCAGGTCATCAATGCCACGCCCCATCATGCGTTTGACGGAAAGGATAGTATTCAGCGGGTCTTCCGCCGCCGACTGCTGCGCTTCGGCACCAACAATCAGGGTATCGGCAAGATAGCGGACTGCGGAAGGCAGCATATAGTCGCCATTTTGGTCAGGTAGCGTTTTCGCCACACCAGCGCAGACACTGGCAATCAGGGAATTCGTCGTACCCAGATCAATGCCTGCGGCGCGTTTTCTCAGCTGCGGGTCAACTGCTTTGCCCGGCTCCGTTATCTGCAAAAGTGCCATCTAATACTCTGTGTATAAATTAATAACCAAGCAGTTTCTCTTCGAGATGATCTGCAGCGAGACGCAATTTGTGTATGAATTGTAGTTTGTAAACAACCTCTGCCGCTGCTTGCGGATCATCGTTCAGCGCCGTCACAAAATCTGTCTGTAGAGATTTCATCACCGAGTCCACACTGCTCTTGAAAGTTCCCAATTTCTCAATTCCTGTTGGATTATTTTCGATAGCTTCCAGTTCTTCACGCAGTGCAATCTGAGCCTTTAGAAAATCCGCGGGCAGACTTGGGTTCTCGGCAATGTCTATCTGGTGTAGTTGCAGCATGTAAATGGCGCACTTTAAGGGGTCTCTCAAGGTGATATGGGCGGTATTCACCAGCGTTGACCATTGCATTGAAAGGCGTTTTTCCTGGTCTGTGCTACCGATAAAGTTATCCGGGTGCAGGTGTTTCTGAAGTTCCAGGTATCGGGCTGACAAAAGCCCCCGGTCAACGGAGAAATCAACCGGCAGACCAAAAATCTCGAAGTAGTTTTGAGTAAAATCCACGGTGAAGGATCGGCCCTGGCAAATTGATTAAAGAGGGAGGGGCTGGTACCGATGACAAGCTTCTACCTAGGTAGCCCAGGTCATCTAAACTGTGAAGCTTTCACCACAGCCGCATTCACCCTGAACATTAGGGTTCTTGAATTCGAAGCCTTCATTTAAACCCTGCTTCGTGTAATCCATCAGTGTGCCATCAACATAGACAAGACTTTTTGGATCAACATAAACATCAACTCCCTGGGACTCAAATTTCAAATCCTCGGGTTGAACTTCATCCACCGGCTCCAGGACATACATCAAACCGGAACATCCTGTCGTCTTGACTGCGAGTCGAATGCCCAGTCCTCCGCCTCTTTGATCAAGATAAACGGTAACATGTTCGGCGGCCTTTTCCGTCAGCGTGATTCCCATATCGCTATTCTGCTGCTGCATTAACCTGTAGCAGCCATCTTGTCAGAATGAGCATCAGCATCAAGATGACGCTTGGCACGATAGTCTTTAATCGCTGCCTTGATCGCGTCTTCCGCGAGCACTGAGCAGTGAATTTTTACCGGTGGCAATGCCAACTCCTCCACTATTTCAGTATTTTTGATTCCCTCTGCCTCATCCAGAGACCGTCCCTTAACCCATTCAGTGAGCAAGGAACTTGACGCTATCGCGGAACCACAGCCGTAAGTTTTGAATTTCGCATCTTCTATGATGCCATCATCACCCACCTTGATTTGTAGCCGCATAACATCACCACAGGCAGGAGCACCAACCATGCCAGTGCCAACATCGTCATTATCTGCATCCATCCTGCCGACATTTCTCGGATTCTCGTAGTGATCTAATACCTTTTTGCTATATGCCATAATATTTCTCCGTTTATTTTCCTGAGTGAATCGTGTCAGTTGCTTTTGTTATCAGCTACTTTTGTTAATTGTTGTCAATTGTTTTTGTCAAGAAGGCTAGTGCACCGCCCACTCAATCTTGTCCATATCAATGCCGTCCTTGTACATATCCCAGAGCGGAGACAGCTCTCGCAGTTTCTCCACTGCCACACGCACCCTGGCGATTGCCATATCCACATCTTCTTCCGAAGTGAACCTGCCTATTGAGAATCGCAGGGAGCTGTGTGCCTGCTCATCATTCATACCCAGGGCGCGCAACACATAAGAAGGCTCAAGGCTCGCCGAGGTGCATGCTGACCCGGACGATACGGCAAGCTCTGGCAATGACATGATTAAGGATTCGCCCTCCACATAATTGAAACTGATATTAAAGATACCGGGGACATGATGCTCCATGTCACCAGAGGCGTGAACTTCCTCCATATCCTTCAGACCATTCCAGAGTCGCTGTCTCAGCGCCAGGATGCGCTTGCTCTCCTTCTGCATTTCCTCTCTGGCAATCCGAAATGCCTCACCCATGCCGACTATCTGATGAGTGGCAAGCGTACCAGAACGCATACCGCGTTCATGCCCGCCACCGTGCATCTGCGCCTCCAACCGAACCCGGGGCTTGCGCCTGACGAAAAGCGCGCCAACTCCTTTTGGGCCATATATCTTGTGGGCGGAAAAGGACATCAGATCTACCTTCAACTCACCAAGATCAATATCCATCTTGCCAGCACTCTGGGCTGCATCCACATGGAAAAATACTTTGCGTTCCCGCGCCACCTCGCCAATCGCAGCAATGTCGTTGACCACGCCAATCTCATTATTGACATGCATGATACTAACCAATGTGGTGTCTTCACGAATGGCGGCGGCGACGCTTTCCGGGGTGATCAGCCCGGTTTCACCCGGATCAAGGTAGGTCACTTCAAAGCCCTCTCGCTCCAGGTGTCTGCAAGTATCCAGAACCGCCTTGTGCTCAATTTTAGAAGTTACAATATGTTGCCCCTTGCTCTTGTAGAAGTGAGCGACACCCTTGATGGCGAGATTGTCGGCTTCTGTTGCCCCTGAGGTCCAGACAATTTCACGCGGGTCGCAGCCCACCAGATCAGCCACCTGGCGTCTTGCAATTTCTACCGCTTCTTCTGCTTCCCAGCCAAACTTGTGGGAGCGACTTGCAGGATTACCAAAATTCCCTTCCGTAAGCATGCATTTGCTCATCTCCTGCACAACACGGGGATCAACGGGTGTGGTTGCTGCATAGTCAAAATAAATGGGGGTTTTCATTAAAATTTACCTTTGGTTGTTTTTCAAGTTGATATCTGCATATCTCGCCTCGGTCATGCTTCTGCTGTCATGGGCATGCGGGCTATCTCCTCAATATTCGCATCCTGCCGCGCCGCTATCTGCTGCACTTCCCGCCGCTCAATGATACTGGCAAGATCAATACCGCTCAGGAAACCATGAATCTGGTCGCTGAGCTCAGACCACAATTGGTGTGACAGGCAAATATCACCATGCTGGCAATCAGCCCGTCCGGAGCATTTTGTCGCATCCACATGCTCATCAACCGAATCTACTATCTCTGCGATATAGATTTCACTCGGCATACGATTCAATCTATATCCGCCTCCAGGTCCTCTGACGCTGGTGACCAGATTCTGCCGCCGGAGCTTCGCAAACAACTGTTCCAGATATGACAGGCTTATACTCTGGCGGCGTGATATGTCCGCGAGGCAGATGGAGCCATCATCCTGATGCAGGGCGAGATCCAACATGGCGGTTACCGCATATCTTCCTTTGGCTGTTAGTCGCATCTGTTATTCCTGTTTGGTTTGTTCGCTTGTGTATTTGACCAGCCTGGCCGACAAAATACCCGAGTATTTTACTCAAGTATTAAACGCAGGGTAAAGCGGATTATCAGATTTTTGCTATATCAATATAGAATAACTAAGAGGGTTCTTATTGTTAATTTGACAGTAGTGATCCTTTTGCGCCATGACATAAACCCCTGAGGTCTATTTACTTGTCTTTTTGTCTCCCAAACGATCTACGGCACTCAAAATACCACGCAGAATACTAATCTCCATTTGGTCAGGTCGGATACGATTAAACAAGCGCCGCAGGCGGGTCATCAATTGCTTAGGGACTTCCGGGTCGTGGAATTTGATGTCGGTCAGGGTCCGCTCAAGATGGACATAAAAGTGCTCCATCGCTGTGGCGTCCGCAAAGGGCAGGTCCCAATTGCTGTCTTCGTGGCTGGGCGCGTGATGCGTGGCAGTCGCTTGGTCAAGTTTTGCCTTGAGGATTTCATAACAAATCACCTGCACCGCCATCGCCAAATTAAGCGAGGTGTATGCCTTGCCGGTCGGAATGTTGACATGGAACTGACATCTATGGAGGTCTTCATTTTTCAAACCACGAGATTCAGGACCAAACAGTATCGCCACCCCGGCGTTTTTTATGGCATGTTGATTTACCTTCACCCCACATTCGTGCGGTGTGAGCATTGGCCAGGGGATTCGCCTGTCCCGCGCCGAGGTGCCAATGACCAGTCCGACGTCTCCTATCGCATCATCCAGGGTCGTCACGACACGAGCGGAACCTAGCAGATCCTCAGCACTTACCGCGCGATACAGTGCCTTGTCGCTGGGGAAGTCACAAGGATTGACAAGAACCAGTTCGGTTAAACCCATATTTTTCATCGCCCGGGCAGCACCGCCTATATTCCCCGGATGACTGGTCTCAACGAGGACAATACGAACGCCCGGAAACAGATTATCTGACTCTTCCATGGCCTATTCTTTTCAGAACTATTCTTTCACAAACTGTCTATTCAACACTGTGCTCTACCAAACCCACAGGCTATCGGGAATCTTAACCGCTGATGAAATTACTTGCACAATGTGGTGCTTCGGGTAAGACTTGGCTTTCCACATTCGTCCCATTACAACCCTAGGTCGGACATTAACAGGAGCGGAACAGTATGACAGTCAAAGTAGGAGACAGGGTCCCGGAAGCAAAGATGACAATTATGAGTGCCCAGGGACCTCAGGACATCACGACCAGCGAGATTTTCTCTGGCAAGAAGGTAGTAGTGTTTGCAGTGCCAGGAGCCTACACCCCAACCTGCAGTAATGCTCATCTGCCGGGGTTTGTTGCTAAGGCTGACAAAATCAGGGCGGCAGGTGTGGACAGAATCGTTTGCCTAGCTGTGAATGACGCATTCGTGATGGATGCCTGGGGTAAAAGTCAGAATGCTGAAGACTTGATGATGGTCGCTGACGGCAACGGAGATTTCACCAAAGCCATGGGGGTGGAGCTTGATGGCACGGGCTTCGGCATGGGCACTCGCTCGGTGCGCTACTCACTGATTGCGGAAGACGGCAAGATCACCGTCCTGAATCTGGAGAAGGGCGGTGCGTTTGAGGTCAGTTCGGCGGAAGCCATTCTTGAATCTTTGTAACAGGTTTTAGCGCATTCCAACTTAGCGCATTCCAACAAGGTTTCTCGCCGACAATCCGCCCCTGCCAACAAAAAACCCGACCCCGCGGCAATGCAGGGTCGGGTTCAGTGCCACTTTATATGACCAGAGGCTTAACTAGCCTGTGCCTGATCAGCTTCGGGCGCATCCTCGTTTGCTTCTGCATCGGATGCTACGTCTGCCGGAGCAAAGGCAACTTTCAGGGCATCCCGAGTTTCCGCGAATGCATTCTGGAAGATGGCGTTCTGCGATGACAAGGCTTCTTTGGTGTTGCTCCAGAGGGTGCCACCATAATCGCGTTGCAGGCTCAAAAAACCGCCCAGTTCGCGGATTTCCGGTATTCTCTCGCCGAAATCCCGATTAGTGGTGAAAAACTGCTCCATGTTCTTGCGTTGCAATTCCACCAGATCGGTGATGGCCTGGGTGTTGATCTGAAAAAGCGACTTACCAAGCACAGTTTGTCTTTCAATGATACTCATTTTCAACTCTCCTGATTTAAGGGATTGGTTATTGGATGCTTAATGCACCTGTGCCACACGATTCGGCGTTTTATCCTGAATTAACAGTCGCCACCTCAATGTTGCACTGCAGCATTATATGGTGCATTGCAACAAAAGCAACCCCTTTTTTATCTTTTTTTCAAAAAATTCCAAAAAAGTTTACACTGGTGACGCTATGCGGGTGTAGCTCAGTTGGTAGAGTCCCAGCTTCCCAAGCTGGTTGTCGCGAGTTCGAACCTCGTCGCCCGCTCCAATCCTGTGCCCATGGGGTACAGAAGTCGGACTCTGGCTGATAGGATGCTTGCCTGATTAACACAGGAGCGACGGCAAAATGGGTGTTGGAGTTTGGGAACCTGGCGATAAGGCGGAAAATAATGAGGTGGATGCCATACTGCTCGCCAGATTGATCAAATTTGCGCGGCTTGTGGGCGATACTGTCACCTCGGCCGCCCTCAGAGAGCATCAGCTTGAGTCCGCACACTGGCTGATGACGCTGGAAGCCGATACCTGGGCCCTGGCAAATGATCTTGCCTCAAAAGACCTGGTCCGGCTGATCCGCTTCTTCACCCTGCTTGAAGCGCAGATATCTGGCTGGGATGCGGGGAAAAGATCGCCTGTTATCGCGCTGGTCAAACTGTTGCAGGCGCGGAATGAATTTGACCCGGCGCTCAGAAAATGGATCAAGGCAAATACTGACAATCGCTATCTACCCTACGGTAGCGTCCTCTAAAACCTAGACACGGAAGCATGGAAAAACAGATGAGACAAGCAGAGGTTGATCGAAATACCCTAGAAACCCAGATATATGTTTCCGTCAACCTGGACGGGTCGGGGGAAAGAATGCTCTCTACCGGACTGCCCTTTCTGGAGCATATGCTGGACCAGGTGGCGCGACATGGCTTGCTAGACCTGGTCGTCCGGGCAAGCGGCGACCTTGAGATAGATGCCCACCACACAGTTGAGGACATAGGCATCACCCTGGGCCAGGCTGTCCGGGAGGCAATAGGAGACAAGCGAGGTATTCGCCGCTATGGCCACGCTTATGTGCCGCTGGACGAGGCGCTGTCGCGAGTCGTCATTGATTTTTCCGGTCGCCCGGGGCTTGAATATCATGTCAATTTTCCCCGGGCCACTGTAGGGCAATTTGATGTAGACCTCTTCCATGAGTTTTTCCAAGGTTTTGCCAACCACGCCCAGGTGACGCTACATATTGATAATCTCCGGGGTGCTAATGCCCACCACCAGATTGAAACCGTGTTCAAGGCATTTGGCAGAGCGCTACGCATGGCAGCCGAGATTGACCCCAGGATGGCTGACATAACGCCTTCAACCAAAGGCAGTCTGTAAAGTCTGTCCAATCAGCCTAACCCAACAGAGAAGGAAAGCAGATTGCAGATCATCCCTGCGATTGACTTCAAGGACGGCAAGGTAGTGAACCTGAAGCAAGGGCGACTTGATCAGGCCACTATCTATTCCGACGATCCGGCGGGGATGGCGGCGCACTGGGTTCAGCAGGGTGCCAAACGTCTGCATCTGGTTGACCTGGACGGTGCCTTTGCAGGTAAACCAGTCAATGCCGACGTCATTACCCGCATCGCCCGGAATCACCCAAGGCTGAGCATTCAACTGGGCGGCGGCATTCGTAGCCCCGAGGTGATAGAAGCCTATCTCAATGCTGGTGTTGAATATCTTGTTATTGGCACCAAAGCCGTGGAGGAACCCGATTTTGTTGAGGCAATGTGTCGCCGTTTCCCGGGCAAGATTATTGTTGGTATTGATGGCTATGAGGGTCGGGTGGCAATCAATGGCTGGCAGGAGGTGACAGGCCTAAGGGTAGAAGACCTCGCCAGGCTGTTTGAGACGGTTCCTGTCCAGGCGATTATCTACACAGACATAGGCAAAGACGGCATGCTGGAAGGGCTGAACCTGGCGGCAACCGCGGCACTCGCGGCGGCGGTGAAGGTGCCGGTGATTGCCTCGGGTGGCTTGGCGGGTATTGAGGATATCAAAGCACTGCTTGATCTCGGCAGTCAGATTACGGGGCTTATCGCAGGGCGGGCACTGTATGAGGGTCGGCTTGATCTTGCGGAGGCTATAGCACTAGTTGATGCTACCTAAGGGTCAAATCAGTTTTCGGCGGTTTTTGCTCTTGCCAGTATATTTAATCCCTTGAGTAGCGTCAGGGCTTCGTTAAGTTGGTAGTCATTTTGTGACAGCTCCGCCGTCCCCTCGGTGCTTGACCTCTTGCCCCCATCGGCGCCAGAAAGGTGCTTCGGCAGATCTTTTTCCTGCGCCCGCCGGAAGCTGGTGGCTATAGATGTGACTTGAGATGGCGCCACCCGTATATCTGGCACTATGCCTTCGGCTTGAATGGAGCGACCCTTGGGCGTGTAGTACCTCGCCGTGGTCAACTTAATTGCCTGGTCATCACTGAGAGGCAGAATCGTTTGCACCGAGCCTTTACCAAAGCTGGTGGTGCCCATCACCACGGCACGACCATGATCCTGGAGAGCACCAGCGACAATTTCGGAAGCCGAAGCACTCCCGCCATTCACCAGTACGACGATCGGCAAGCCCTCGGTAAGATCTGGCCGGGAAGCCTGGTAGCGCAGGTCAGCGTCGTCTGTCCTACCGTTGGTATAAACAATCAGCCCCGCATCAATAAAAATATCCGCAACACTGACCGCGGCTAGTAACACGCCGCCGGGATTATTTCTCAGATCAATGACAAGTCCTTTTAGGGGTCCCTTCTCCCCCAGTTCCTGCAGGGCTACTTCCACTTCTTCACCAGTGTTACCCTGGAACTGTGCGATTCTCAGATAACCATAACCGTCTTCAATGAGGCGCTGGCGCACACTGGCGACCTTGATGACTTCTCTTTTGAGGGTGATGTCTGTTGGGGCTGAGGCACCCGCTTTGATCACGGAAAGCGTGATCTCGCTACCGGGTTCACCACGCATGACGCTAATGGCTTCATCTATGTTCATCCCCTTCACCGGTGAGCCGTCAAGCTGGATGATCAGATCACCAGACTCTATGCCTGCTCTGGACGCAGGGGTGTCATCCATAGGTGCAATAACATTGATGAGTCCGTCCTCCATGTCGATCTCAATGCCTAGCCCGCCATACTTGCCGGAGGTCGTCTCCTGCAATGCCTTGAGTGCCTCCTTGTCCAGATATGTGGAGTGTGGATCAAGCTGAGACAACATACCTTTGACGGCGTATTCCAAAAGTGTCCGGTCATCAATTTCTTCCACATAGGCATCGCCGACCTGAGTGAAAGCTTCAACAAAGATTCGTAATTCATCCAGGGGCAGGCGCGGCTTGAGCTCAGTGTCAGGCTGACTGGCTGGGTCCGGGGCAAGGGCTGAATCCGCTGCCATCGCCACCTTGGTGGGTAACCAGCAGAAGAACGTCATGGACAGGGTAAAGACAAGTACTGAACATTGTTTCATGGTCCTAGCCTTTTATTAGAATCGCCTCCCGCCATCATACGGCGTCCCTGTCTCTGGGGACACACCATGTCAGGGGGTTGCCAGGTTTTCCGGCTTGTCGAATTTCAAAATAAACACCCGTCTCGCTTTGCCCACCACTGTTGCCAGCCCTGGATATCACCTCTCCTGCCGTCACCCAGTCACCGGTCTCACGATGCAGAACCTGATTGTGACCGTAAAGACTCATATAACCTTCTCCGTGACCAATGATGATGAGCCAGCCAAAACCGCGCAACCAATCAGCGAAAACCACCCGCCCGTGATGCACTACATGTACCTGCTCCCCTTCGCTGGCGGCAATCACCAGACCCTGCCATTTTAACCCGCCACCGCTGCGTTTGCTCCCGTACCTGTGGCGGAGCTTCCCCACCACAGGGAGTAGCAACTTACCCCGCATACTAGAAAAAGGCAGGGTAGTTTCTGGCGGTAGTAGCTCGGTGAGGCTTCCCCTGAGCTGAGCAAGAATCTGTTCAAGTCTTCCCCGGTCCCTTTTCAGATTGCTCAAGGCCGAGCCTGTCGCCCTGATCTGCTTGTTCAATGTCGTCAGGGTCAGGCGTCTTGCCGCTTGGCTTGCATCCAGTGCTACTCGCTGAGAGCTCAGCGTTTGACGTTTCTCGTCCAGTTCTTGATTTTCGCGAGCGAGGGCCCGGGTGATGCGGTCCAATTCATCTAGCGTCACCTGATAGGTCTTGACCAGCCGCGCCCGGGCCCGATTGAAATAATCATAGTAGCTCAGCATCCGTGCCGCTTCGTCAGGGTCGTCCTGATTTAGTAGCACTTTAAGATACTCAGCTCTGCCTATCTCATAGGCGGCGGTGATCTGTTGTTCTAGGTAATGCTGTTGTTCATCTCTCGCAGTCAGCAGCTCCCTCTGCTCCCGGCCTAGGCGGACTGCCTGGGCCTCGCCTTTTTCCAAGTCTCTCTTCAATCTGCTCATTTGAGAGACGAGTCGACTAATGGCTTTCTCATTTTGTCTCAGTCTTGCCTCAATCTCGGCATGTTCATCGGTGTTGCTACTCAGCTCTTCCTGGTATTTCAGGATCTTGGCTTCAAGTGTTTTGAGACGTTCCTCAACATCCTGCTGGCTGACAGAATCTTCTGCCGCCAGACTTGGCGGTGTAATGGCAGTCATACACGCAAAAGCCATGACAAGAATCGCGGGAAAGAGCCGCATCATCCTGGCGCACTGTGGTTTCAGTCTTGTGTGCATGCGGTTGATCCAGGAGCAGAGCCCTAGGCAGCCGCGCAATGATCTTCTAAGCAGTGACCGGCCCGTCATCTCTGCCGGTTGCGGCAGACCCATGAGGGCAAGGAGCGTCGGCGCCACATCACTTAGCAGGCCGCCCTGCTGTTCAAGCCTTAGGTCCCGAGGACCAACATAGATCAGAGGCACCAGTTCGGCAGTATGGGCGGTGTGCGGTTGCCGGGTAACCGGGTCAACCAGTTGTTCAACATTGCCGTGGTCAGCAGTGATTAGGCATTGGCCGCCATGGGCTTCAAGCACATCTTTGATCCGCCCCAGGCAGCGGTCAATACATTCAACCGCCTTGATGGAAGCAGCCAGATTACCGGTATGCCCCACCATGTCCCCGTTGGCATAGTTGCAGACTATTAACTGATATGACTCGTGCGTGACCGCATGTACCAGTGCATCGGTGACTTCATTGGCACTCATCTCAGGCTGCAAATCATAGGTCGCCACCCGGGGCGATGGAATGAGTAGCCGATCTTCGCCCGCAAAAGGCTCCTCCCTGCCGCCAGAGAAAAAGAAAGTCACATGGGCGTACTTCTCCGTCTCCGCCAGCCTGAGTTGCCGTTTACCCAGAGATGCAATGTATTCACCCAGGGAGTTATGAACCCTATCGGACGCAAAGGCGCAGGGAGCATCAAGGTCCGTCGCATATTTCGTCAGGGTGATAAAGCTGCTTAACTTCGGCGTCACCTTGCGCGTAAAGGCATTGAAGTCAGCGTCAACAAAACAACGGCTCAGTTGCCTCGCCCGGTCGGCGCGGAAGTTCATAAAAATAACAGCGTCACCCGCCTCAATGGTGACCGGCTCAGCCTCGTAAATGGCTACAGGCTGGACAAATTCATCCGACTCATCACGAGCATAGGCATGGTTCAGGGCAGCCATCGGTGAACTGCTGGTAAAGGCTGCGACCCCAGCGGTGATCAGTTCGTAGGCGCATCTTGTCCGCTCCCAACGATTATCCCTGTCCATGGCATAGTAGCGACCAATGATTGATACGATACCGCCGGCACCGCCGGCCGTGATGTGGCGTTGCAAATCTTCAAGAGATTCATCGGCAGACCTGGGCGGCGTGTCCCTGCCATCCAGGAAAGCATGCACATAAATCCTGGCGACTCCACTGCTCCGGGCAAGGTCAACTGTCGCCTTAAAATGATCCACATGACTATGCACGCCGCCGGGTGACAGCAAGCCAAACAGATGCAACGCCTTGTCACTGCGCTGGATGGTTTCCATACAAGACAGGAGTACGGGATTGCTGAAAAAGCTCCGGTCATGGATAGCCTGGTTGATGCGGCTAAGGCTCTGATGAATCACTCTACCCGCACCAAGACTCATGTGCCCAACCTCAGAGTTACCCATCTGCCCCTGAGGTAGCCCGACATCCACCCCGGACCCCGAAATCAAACAATGGGCGTGGTTTTCCCAGAGATGGTCCCAGACAGGTGTATCGGCAAGAGCGATGGCATTGTCGTTAACCGCGGCATCAACCGTTTCTCTATGTCCCCATCCGTCAAGGATGATGAGCAGGGTAGGTGGTCCGTCTGTCATACAGGAGTATGTCCGATTATTGAGTCGCCCAATGTTACCGATAACAGCGCGGAGAAAGAATAGCCTGTGCAGGAAAATGCTAATGCCTGCCGTCCTCCCAGCGTCCATGCCTCTTGAATGTCTGGCGCCTTGTCCCCATATAGGCGTTGCTCTAGTAGAGCAGATGAACAAGCAACGGAGAGTAGCAAAGCAATGAATGATAGACCCCGGAAAAAAGCAAATCATGACCTGCCAACGCAGGACAAAGCACAAAAGTCCGCGCAAGAAACAGTGCAAGAACAAGAAGATGCGCCAACCCAGCAGGACGAAATCCGCGCCGAACAAGGCGCTCCGGCAGATAACACAGATGACGGTGGCACCGACGAGAGCCAGGCACCTGAAGCTCAGCCCGACGCTGAATCATTGGAGCAGACACTGGAACAGACCTTGGAAGAAGTGGAAAAGTTTCGTGATCTGGCGCTCCGGGCAGAAGCAGAAATGCAGAACATGCGCCGGCGTACCCAACGCGACATTGAAAACGCCCACAAGTACGGCTTGGAACGTTTTCTACAAAATCTCCTCCCGGTTGCAGACAGTCTGGAAAAGGGTATTGGCGCCTCGGTGGACGACACCCAGACTGAGGCTGAACATCCGATGGTTGAGGGAATTCGGTTATGTCACAAGTTGCTGATGGACATACTTGCCAAAGAAAATGTGGTGGTCATTGACCCTGTTGGCGAACCCTTTGATCCCAATGAACATCAAGCAATATCCATGGTGGAACATCAGGATATGGAGCCGAACTCTGTAGTGACCGTCGTACAAAAGGGATACAAGTTAAACAACAGATTGATGAGGGCCGCCACGGTGATGGTGAGCAAGACCCCCGAAGCAGAAGCTCCTCAGACATCCCTGACGGCAAGCGAGGCTGAACAAAAATAAGGCACCTTCTTGCGGAGGTGGCACAGAAAAAAGCACATCCCTAGGCAAGAAGACAGTTAAGAAGCGGTGCGAAGTCAAAAACTTGAATTACGCGCGTTCATACCGATATAGAAAAACAGCATCCTATTTGGTGCTGTGAAAACTGGAGAATCTAAAATGAGCAAAATTATTGGAATAGACCTGGGCACGACCAACTCCTGTGTTGCCGTCATGGAAGGCAAGGAGCCGAGGATCGTGGAAAATTCGGAGGGCGAGCGAACCACGCCGTCCGTCGTTGGTTACAGTGACGAGAATGAAACTCTCGTTGGCCAGGCCGCGAAACGCCAGGCGGTGACCAATCCTAAAAACACCCTGGCAGCCGTTAAGCGCCTCATCGGACGTAAGTTTAACGACAAGATCGTGCAACGCGATATAAAAATGGTGCCCTACACCATCGTATCGGCTGAAAATGGCGATGCCTGGGTAGAAGTGAAGGACAAGAAAATGGCACCCCCGCAAATTTCCGCCCAGGTCCTGGCGAAAATGAAGAAGACCGCCGAGGACTATCTCGGTGAAGAGGTCAAAGAAGCGGTCATCACTGTCCCTGCCTACTTCAACGACTCTCAGCGCCAAGCAACAAAGGACGCAGGTAAAATTGCCGGTCTAGAAGTCAAGCGCATCATCAATGAACCGACGGCAGCCGCGCTGGCATACGGCGTGGACAAGGCGAGTGGCGACTCCACTCTGGCTGTCTATGACCTGGGCGGCGGCACCTTCGATATATCCATTATTGAAATTGCCGATGTTGACGGTGAAAAACAATTTGAAGTCCTGTCAACCAACGGTGACACCTTCCTGGGTGGTGAAGACTTTGACCTGAGGCTGATTGACTATCTCGCCGAGGAGTTCAAGAAAGAACATGGTATGGATCTACATAACGATCCGCTGGCGCTACAGCGACTGAAAGAAGCCGCCGAGAAAGCTAAAATAGAATTGTCCAGCAGCGGTCAGACTGAAGTTAATCTGCCTTACATTACTGCGGACGCAACTGGTCCCAAACACCTGGTCATCAAGGTGACCCAAGCAAAGTTGGAATCCCTGGTTGAAGATCTCGTGGACAAAACTCTGGAACCTGTCCGCATCGCCCTGAAGGATGCTGATGTCGGTGTCTCCGATATAGATGACATCATTCTCGTCGGCGGGCAAATCCGTATGCCACTTGTCCAAAAGAAGGTGAAAGAATTTTTCGGCAAGGAGCCGAGAAAAGATGTTAACCCGGACGAGGCAGTCGCCATGGGAGCGGCAATTCAGGCGGCGGTCCTGGCTGGCGATGTGAAGGATGTACTGCTCTTGGATGTAACTCCCCTGTCACTTGGTATTGAAACCATGGGCGGTGTCATGAGTACATTGATTGAGAAGAACACTACCATCCCCACCCAGAAGGCACAGGTATTCTCGACCGCCGAGGACAATCAACCCGCCGTGACCATTCATGTGTTGCAAGGCGAACGCAAGCAAGCAAGACAAAACAAATCGCTTGGCCAGTTTGACCTGGCGGAAATTCCGCCCGCGCCACGGGGTACGCCGCAAATTGAGGTAAGTTTCAACCTGGATGCCAACGGGATACTCAATGTATCTGCGAAAGACAAGGCAACTGGTAAGGAGCAATCCATTGTCATCAAGGCTTCCAGCGGTCTGGCGGAAGAAGAGATAGAGAAGATGGTGCGGGACGCTGAATCCCATGCTGAAGAAGATCGGCAATTTGAGGAATTGGTCTCCGTGCGCAATGTCGCTGAGGGTTTGATTCATGCAACGCGTAAATCCCTGGAGGAAGCCGGGGATAAGATAGAGGACAGCGAAAAGTCAGCCATTGAAGGTGCCATCACGGCACTAGAAGAAGCGCTCAAAACTGACGACAAGGATGACATTCAAGCCAAGGCACAAACCCTGACCGAAGCCTCAGCCCCGTTGACGGAAAAGATGTACGCCCAGGCTAATACAGAAGCGGCAGATGATGCTGAGGCGGGTGGCGATAACCCGGATGCTGTTGACGCGGAGTTTGAAGAGATTAAGGATGAGGATAAGTAATCCGGTAGCACCCTCCTCCCGCGTCTGTTATTTCCCCACCCCTGCTTGAACAGGGGTGGGTTTTTCACAGAGCCTGCCCCTAAAATTCACGAGCTGGAGACTGGGCCTTAACAACCTCCTGAGCGATTAAACCAATTCTTCAAGACAGTATAAACATGGCAAAACGCGATTATTATACAGTGCTCGGCGTCGAAAAAGACGCCTCCGAACAGGAGGTCAAGAGAGCCTATCGCCGCCTTGCCATGAAGTATCATCCCGACAGGAATCAGGATGATGCCGACGCGGAGGAGCGTTTTAAGGAAGCCAGTGAAGCGGCGGAAGTTCTAACGGACAAGGATAAACGCGCAGCCTACAACCAGTTCGGGCATGACGGTGTGAGTGGTGCCATGGCAGGCGGTTTCAGCGGTGGCAGCTTCAGTTCAATCTTTGAGGATGTTTTTGGCGATATTTTCAGCGCCAATGGGCGAGGTCGCGGTGGTCCCAGACCCGGCTCTGATCTGAAGTATGTCCTGACTCTTAATCTGGAGGAGGCAGTCAAGGGCTGTAACCCGACCATCAAGTTCTCAAAACTCGCTGAATGTATAGAATGTCTTGGTTCCGGCGCGAAAAAAGGCACCTCCCCGGTAAATTGTGTGCAATGTGCTGGACGCGGTCAGATCGCGGCCAGGCATGGTATCTTCTCAATGCAACAAACCTGCCCCAGGTGTCGTGGCAGAGGCAAGATGATTACCGATCCCTGCCCAAAATGTCATGCTCAGGGGCGACTAGAGGAACAGAAAACGCTTTCCGTTAAGGTACCGCCGGGGGTTGATACGGGGGACCGCGTCCGGCTTGCGAACCAGGGCGAAGCAGGTGCCCAGGGCGGTCCGCCAGGCGATCTCTATGTTCAGATCAATGTGCGGGAACACAAGATCTTCACCCGTGATGGCGAGCATCTATATTGCGAGGTGCCTGTCAGTTTCACCGATGCTGCCCTCGGCGGCGACCTGGAAGTACCAACGCTTGAGGGTAAAGTCAGTCTGAAAATCCCTCCCGAAACGCAGACCGGCAAGCTGTTCAGGGTGCGTGGCAAAGGCGTCAATATGAAGCAGGTTAGACGCGGCGCAATCGGTGACCTCTATTGCCAGGTCGTTGTGGAAACGCCGGTGAAGTTGACCAAGGAGCAAAAGGAGCTGCTCAGACAGTTCGCAGATAAAACGAAGGACGAACAGTCGCCCAAACGCTCTGGATGGTTTGAGAGCGTCAAGAAATTTATTGATGCGACTGAATAGTCTGATTGCCCGGCACAATCTGGGCGTCGCCAGTTAACCAGCCGCGCAAGGAAGTGCTATGCCTAGAAGTGCTATGCCTAGAAATGATATGCCCAAAGACACTCTTGTTGAAAGAGATGTTAAAGGAGCAGGCAAAATAGGCGTCGCAGGCGCGGCAGGGAAAATGGGCAGGCTCCTGGTTGCCATGATTAGCAGCACCGAAGATCTGACGCTCACCGCCGCCATTGAACAGTCTGGTCACGCCCACATTGGTACCGATGCGGGTGAGCTTGCCGGTCTGGGCAAGATTGGCGTAATCATTGGCGATGATCTGGCTTCGGTTCTCCCTGAGCTGGATGTCCTGATTGATTTCACTATAGCCGGGGCGACCGCCAAACATCTTGACCTGTGCCGTCAAGCCGGCACCAGCATGGTGATTGGGACTACTGGCATGAGTGATGCCGACCAGGCGCGTCTGCGGGAAACAGGGCAGGACATAGGAATAGTTTTTTCGAGTAATTACAGTCTGGGCATCAATGCACTCTTCAGGCTGGTAGAAATGGTAACCGAGATGTTTGGCGATTCGGTGGATATAGAAATCATTGAAACCCACCATCGCCACAAGGTTGACGCTCCCTCAGGTACCGCACTGGCTCTGGGAGAGCGCATCGCGAAAACACTGGGACACCAGTTCAAAGATACCGCGGTCTTTGGTCGTCATGGCATGACCGGCGAAAGAAATCGCGCGACAATCGGTTTTCACGCTGTCCGTGCCGGGGATATTGTGGGTGAGCACCGGGTGATCTTTGCCGGTGTCGGGGAGCGATTGGAAATCACCCACCAGGCGCACACTAGAGCAAATTTTGCTGAAGGCGCCTTGCGCGCCGCCCGTTGGGTAAGGTCTCAACCCGCCGGTGTTTACGACATGATGGATGTCCTCGGCATCAGCTGAAATTTCACACTACAAGACCATCACCAAACCTGCCAGCAGCCGCCATGACCGCGCGGCGGCGTGACGATGACGGCGCCCCACCTCACCGCGCCAGACCCTTAGTCCCCGCATGTCCTGGCTATTTGACCCATTCAAGAATAATTCTCATTGGGTATTGATAATGATTCTCATTTAATATAGCCTGCCAGCATCTTCAATGATGGCTTGAATGGTTTATGAAAATAACCGCTAATAGGCTTTGCCTGTCTTGTCTGCTCTTCACACTTGCCTCTGGAATAGCGGCAGATGACGACGAGACGCTCGGCCAGGAGAATCTTTTCAGCGAAGAAATCGTTATCGTCGGGACCCGCGCTAAAAAACGACAGATTACCGGCGCCGCCCAATACATTGGTCAGGAGGAGTTGACGAAATTTTTCTACACGGACATTCAACGTCTACTGCGTCAGGCACCCGGGGTTTCAATTCAAGTTGAGGATGGTTACGGACTCCGTCCCAACATCAGCATCCGCGGCGTTGCCACTGAGAGAAGCGGGCGCATCACGCTTTTGGAAGATAATGTTCTCATCGCGCCAGCACCTTACTCCGCTCCTTCCGCCTATTACTTCCCAACGGCTGGTCGTATGAGCGCCATAGAAATTTTGAAAGGTCCCTCAGCAATCACTCAGGGTCCTTACACCATTGGCGGTGCCATCAACATGCTATCAACGCCCATTCCAACGAGCTCCCAGGGGAGCCTGCTAGTGGAAACGGATGAAGACAGGACCTACCGGGTACATGCTGTTTATGGCAGCACGAATGAAGCTGGCTTCGGATTTTTGCTTGAAACCCATCAATGGCAATCTGATGGATTCCAGAATATTGATCGTAGCGACAACAACACGGGGCTGGACATTGAGGACTACACTATCAAACTTGCCCACACCTCGGCAGACGCCCGGCACACAATTCAACTCAAATTGCAGCAAGCCGAACAGGATTCAAACCAGAGTTATCTCGGTTTGACGGACGCCGATTTCAACGACAACGCCTTGCGTCGATATGGTGTATCTGCACTGGATAATATCAATACAAAACACGCGCAGCAGATTCTTACCTATCAGTTCCACAGGTCCAATGCCCTGACCTTCTTTACCACGCTATACAACAACGAGCACCGCCGCGACTGGTTCAAAACCGAAGGTATTGACCTGGATGGCAGCAATAACGTGGCCGACCAGTCGCCAACCGGTTGGTTAAAAATAGTCCAAAGTATCAACACAGGCACCAGCCTCGGCGGCTTCACTCCCGCCCGGTTGCATGCAATCCTCAAGGGCGAAATGGACACACTGCCCGGTAGCATTCAAATCCGCTCCAACTACCGGAAGTATTTTTCCCGGGGCGTCCAGCTAAGACTGACATGGGACACAAGTCTCGGTAGTAGCAGACATGAAATTGAAGCTGGCCTTCGTTTCCATCAGGATGAAGAAGACCGATTGCAAAGAAACAGTAGTTATCATCAGCAGGCCGGGCAACTCATGCTTGATGATGTCGGCATCCTAGGTAACGCGGGCAATCAGATTCAGGACGCCGAGGCTTGGTCTTTCCATATCTATGACCGGATTGAATTTGGCGATTGGCTCCTCTCCCTCGGCCTCAGGCACGAAAAGATCAACCAGAACCGTACCCGCTGGGCAAGCCGACCTGCTCAAACTGCCGAGCCGGCATCAGGTGCCAGGGCAACTGTGCCGAGCCGCCGCCGCAACGCTACCGAAGTATGGCTACCCGGCATGGGGCTACTGTATTCAGTCAACGACCGATTCACATTGCTTGCAGGCGTTCATAAAGGATTCACAGCACCCAGCAACTCGCCCGGCGTTAAGGAGGAGTCCGCCATCAACTATGAGCTTGGGTTCCGGTACAGCAACGGGAAGCTTGCGCTGGATACGATCTATTTTCACAGCGACTATGATAATTTGCTGGGGGAATGTACCGCCTCCTCCGGTTCTGACTGCACGCCGGGTGATGCTTTCAACGGCGATGCGGCGACCGTGCGGGGTGTTGAAATAATGTTCACAACCAGTTTCGCCGCTGGCGATGACTATACCATTCCGTTATCGTTTAACTACACCTTCACCAACAGCAAGTTTGATTCCGATGTTGCCGCCACTGATTTTTTCGGTGATGTCAAGCGCGGCGACCCCATCCCCTACATTCCTGAGCAACAGTACAATCTTTCCCTGGGCATAGAAGTCAACCGATGGACGACTTACCTCAACCTCGGCTATGTCAGCGCAGTTTGCGTCCGAGCTTCTTGTGGCGAATACGAGAAAACAGACAGTTCCGTGACACTTGATCTGAGCAGCCACTTCGCCATGAGTGACCGCCTCTCTATATTTGGCAAGATCGAAAACCTGACAGACGCACAAAACATACTGGGACGACATCCCTATGGTGCGCGACCGAACAAAGACAAGACCACAACCCTGGGTTTGAAACTGGATTTCTGAGTCACCGCGCCGCCCAACAACGGCTGTATAAGCTCAGATACCTTTG
>DKIG01000007.1:0-51999 GCA_002454165.1 Gammaproteobacteria bacterium UBA6724 | reverse complement strand
TCATCCATAATCAACCCGAGTGCCAAAGGTGGTGGACCTATACAACGGCTAGTCTGTGACCGGAGTTTCGGTGTATATTGCGCATCCTGACTCCCAAGGAAACGCATCATGAAATTACGCCACGCAACCGCGGTTTTTCTATTCCTGGCAGCCGCACTTCTGGGCACCCTCGCCCAGGCTCAAGACCAGACACCGGAGCAAGACGAAGCCGACTGGGATGTAAATCAACCCGCCTTCAGCACAACTGCCCAGGACATTACCCTGGATGTGACCGAGGGCACCTGGATGAGCCTGGATGTTGCGCCAGACGGCAAGAGCGTCGTGTTTGATTTGCTGGGCGACATTTACCGGGTACCCCTATCGGGCGGCGATGCAAGTTCAATTACCTCGGGGCACGCCTGGGACATACAGCCGCGCTTTAGCCCCGACGGTGAATTCATCGCCTTTACCTCGGACCGCAGTGGTGGCGACAACATCTGGACGATGCACCTCAAGAGCGGCACCTTACGCCAGATCACCCACGAAGATTTTCGCCTGCTGAACAACCCCACCTGGAGTCCAGACGGCCAGTACATAGCAGCGCGCAAACACTTCACCACTTCTCGCTCCCTGGGGACAGGTGAAATTTGGTTATACCATGTCAATGGTGATGCCGGTCAGCAGGGTCAGCAGGTCGTGGAAAAACCCACTGAGACCTTCCAAAAGGAGCAGGGCGAGCCGATCTTCGCGCCGGACGGCTCGGGCATTTATTTCAGTATCAACAGCACCGCTGGAAATGAATTTGTTTATCACCAGGACAGCAACCGTGAGGTTTTCCAAATACGCAGGGTGGACCTGAAAGATGGCAAGATAACCCAAGTCGCTGGAGGACCTGGCGGCGCGGTGCGTCCTGCTCCCTCGCCCGATGGCAAACAACTGGCGTATGTCAAACGTCTGCGTGCCCAATCACGCCTGTTTTTGATGGATCTGGAAAGCGGCGAAGAAACCCTGCTGTTTGACGCTTTAGACCCCGACATGCAAGAGACCTGGGCGGTGCAGGGGGTGTACCCCAACATGGATTGGACTCCCGATGGCAAACACATTGTTTTTTGGGCACAGGGCAAACTATGGAAGTTGACCGTGGCGAGCCGCAAGCTGAGCGAAATTCCATTTCGGGTGCGGGACACCCGCAGCGTCTATCCCGCCCTGCGTTTCCCGGTGGAAGTGGCACCCGACACCTTCAACACGCGCATGGTGCGGTTTGCTCAACATTCTCCTGATGGTAAAGCCATAGTGTTTGAGTCTCTGGGGGCACTTTACCTCAAGCGCGGCGACCGCCAGCCCAAACGTCTCACTGATGACAAGAGCAGCGACGGCTTTGATTATTTCCCGGTCTGGGCACCAGACAGCGACAGAGTGTATTTTTTACGCTGGAACGATCGCAATCTCAGCACCATTCGGATGGTGAACGTCGCGGGTGGTAAATCGCGCGCGCTACGTCTGGACAAGGGACAATATACGGAGCTGGCAATTTCCGGTGACGGCAAGAAACTGGCTTACCGTAAGCGGCTCGGGAATAGTCTGCTCAATCCTGATTGGGATGTTAAAAGCGGTCTTTATGTGCTGCATCTTGACACTGGCGAGAGTCAATTCGTCAGCGAGCGCGGCACCCATCCTCATTTTGGTCCGGATAACCGCCTCTATGCTCAGGAACGTTCGGCAAGCCCTGCCAGACGAGGTAGCGATACCGCCAAGACCCAGTTAATTTCAATGACGCTTGAGGGTCACGATGTCCGCACTCTTGCCCAGGCTGACTTTGCCACTGCCATTCGTCTGGCACCCGGCGGGCGTCATATCGCCTTTATCGACAAGCATCAGATATACATGGCGCTCGCCATGCCCAGCGGCAAGGTGATAACGCTTGATGCCGACAAGCCGGCCTTTCCTACCGTGAAGCTCAGCAGCCTGGGCGGCACCTATCTGTATTGGTCGGCAGACGGTAGTGCGGTGAGCTGGTCGGTGGGACCAGAATTAAAAACCGTCCGCCTGAGTGATGCCCTAAAACCCGACTACCCCGGCCCGGATGCCGGGGGCACCAGGGTAGATTTATCCATGTCCGTAAAAGCCGACACACCGCGGAGCAGGCTGGCGCTCACCAATGCCCGCATCCTGACCATGAACTCTGGTCGCGATGTTATAGCACATGGCACTGTGCTTATTGAGGACAATCGTATCAAGGCAGTGGGTGAAACAGATCAAGTGAAGATCCCTGCCGACTATCTCAAGTTGGATATCTCTGGCAAGACGGTGATCCCCGGGCTGGTGGATATTCATGCCCACGGACCCTACGGCTCAGGGGAAATTATTCCGCAACAAAACTGGAATTTACTCGCCCATCTGGCACTGGGCGTAACCACGATACATGACCCGTCCAGCCGCGCCAATCTGGCATTTGCCGCCGCCGAGTATGCAAGGGCAGGTATCATCTTAGGACCACGCATCTTCTCCACCGCGGAAATTATATACGGCGCCAAGAGCACCTACTGGGCACCGGTGAATAATCTGGATGATGCCCTGGCTCATGTTCGCAGGCTAAAAGCCCAGGGTGCCATCAGTATCAAAAACTATAACCAACCGCGCCGTAACCAGCGTCAGCAAGTGAATGAAGCGGCATACCGCGAAGGTATTATGTCGGTGGCCGAGGGTGGTTCCCTGTATCACATGGATATGAACATGATCGCCGACGGCATTACCGGCATTGAACACAATGTGCCCACCCTCAGGATGTACGATGATGTGACCCAGTTCTGGCGCCAAAGCGGCGCTGGATATACGCCAACTTTGGTGGTCACCTACGGAGGACTGACCGCGGAAGACTATTACTACCAAAAGAGCGAGGTATGGAAGCATCCCATTCTTGTCAACTTTGTACCGCCAGCGGTGTTGCAACCTCGTGCCGTGCGCCGGGTTATGGCACCCGAAGCAGACTTTCGTGATGATGACGCTGCCCGCGCCGCCAAGATACTGCTGGAAGCCGGGGTGCTGGTGAACACTGGCGCTCACGGTCAGCGTGAGGGACTGGCAACCCACTGGGAAATGTGGAGTTTCAGTCGCGGTGGCTTTAGCCCCATGCAAGCCCTTGCCGCCGCCACCATCAACCCTGCCACCTACCTGGGTATGGACAAGGACCTGGGTTCCCTGGAGCCTGGCAAACTGGCGGATATGGTAATTCTCCATGCCAATCCGCTGGACGATATCCACCATAGCGACAAAATTAGCCATGTATTACGGGGCGGTCGAGTTTACGTAGCAGCCAGCCTGGCGGAGGAACATACCGGCGAGCGCCGCGTCGCCCCCTTTTATTGGCAAGGCAAGGCCCAGAGCGAAATACGCTAAATCTAAAACCTTTCATTTTTAGCAACTAATCCAGGAGTTACCGATGTCAAGCTCAAGCACTCTATCCTTCCCAAGCAATGGCAGTAACGCAATATGTTGTGCTGATGTCCCGCCGAGTAGGCACGCAAGTCGCCGCTACTCAGCTTTTCTCGCCCTGGTCTATTGTCTTGCCTGGTCTCCCCTAATGTTTGCGGCTGGATTAGATGGAAAAAGTGAGCAGACGCCGGATACTCAAGCGGCAGACTTCTATGAAAAGGCTTTTTGGGAGCAAGTAAATCGCAGTCCGGAATTTTTGACCCAACTCGGCATTAAAAGACGCTACGGAGAGTGGGACGACTATTCTGATAAGGCGAATAAAGAATTTTTGGAGCTGACCAAGCAACAATTAAAACAACTGCGCGAAGACATAAACAAGGACGAATTGTCCAGTGCCAATCAAATCAGTTATGACCTGTTTGGCCACTTAGCAAACCAGAACATTGAGGCTTATCCATGGCGGTATCATGATTATCCGGTCAATCAGATGTTTGGCATACATACTTCCTTGCCAAGCACCCTCATTAATCAGCACAAGATTGACACTATTGAAGATGCACAGAAGTACATTGAGCGTCTTGAAGGCATACCTCTGGTTTTGGAAGAAGTCAGACTCGGTCTGAAAAAACGCACCCGAATGGGCATTGTCCCGCCGGTCTTCCTCTTCCCAAAATTCCTGCAGACTATTGACAATTTATTAAGTGGTGCGCCCTTTGACGATGGCGACCAAAACAGTATTTTGCAAGATTTTGAGAGCAAAATTGACGCCCTGCTGGAGGCAAAGAAGATTTCCGAGGAAGAGCAGGAGCAACTTCTGACGGCGGCGAAATCTGCATTATTGAACTCCTTTCGGCCTGGCTACGAGAAACTCGTTAAGCAACTCAAACGCATGCAGAAAAAAGCAACACTGGACGTCGGGGCTTGGAAGTTTCCTGATGGTGACGAATTCTACGAATGGCGTTTGAGGCAAATGACGACCACCGATCTGAAGCCAGAAGAAATTCATCAAATAGGCTTGCGAGAAGTCGCCCGCATCCATGGCGACATGCGTGCCATCATGGAGACAGTGGGTTACAAAGGCAGTTTGCAAGAATTTTTCAAAAAAATGCAAAGCATGACTCTGCCCAATACCCATGCTGGCAGAATCAAATATCTTAAGGACGTCAAGCAAGCGATTGATGATATTCAATCCGGGCTGGACGCCATGTTCATCAGAAAACCGAAAGCAAAATTAATCGTGAAGCGCGTGGAAGAATGGCGGGAAGCCAGTGCTGGAACGGCATTCTATCAGCGTCCATCCCAGAATGGAGAACGCCCGGGGATCTACTACATCAACCTGCACAATATGGATGACATCCCCACCTATCAACTGAAGGCACTTGCCTATCACGAGGGCATTCCCGGTCATCACATGCAAATCTCCCTGGCGCAAGAAATGAAAGATTTACCACTCTTTCGGCAATTCGGTGGCTATACCGCCTACATAGAAGGTTGGGGGCTTTACGCTGAATATCTGCCGAAGGAATTCGGATTTTATCAGGACCCCTACTCTGACTTTGGTAGGTTGGCAATGGAGATATGGCGCGCCTGCCGACTTGTTGTTGACACTGGTATTCACTACAAGCACTGGACGCGAGAGGAAGCGCGACAATACTTGCGCGACAACTCGGCAGAGTCGGAAGGTGAAATTGTGCGGGCGGTTGACAGATACATTGTTATGCCGGGGCAGGCGACCGCTTACATGATCGGGATGCTTAAATTCCAGGAACTGCGCGAGAAGGCACGGGCGACGCTAGGCAGTCAATTTGATATTCGGGAATTCCATAAGACAGTGCTCGACAATGGCGCAATGCCATTGAATCAGGTAGAAACTGTCGTCAATGACTGGATTAACTCCTACTGAAAGCAAGGCTACAACTAGCGGGGGACGCAACAGTGCGGACGATGGTTGGGTTTCTGACTTGGCACCAGGTTAGGCCGCCGAGCGTTCTTCCTCCAGGACGGGAGCTTTGACTTCGCCAACATCACTCACCGGTTTGGAAAAACAGAGGGCGGCATCTTCCTCAATGGGTGCATGGCGAATCATCTTCCTGTCCTGCTTGAAATCCTGTGTGTTGCTCCAGCAACCTTCACCTTGCTTCGGAAAGAGATGCATTGATCTTTGCATATAACCCGCCGTGAAGCTGTCAATCCATGGCCGCGCCAGCATGCCTTCATCCTCTGGCCGGAGTCGTGGTGTCACCTGCATCATACCTATCTTGTCCATGTGGTTTAGTAGCCGGCATACATACTCCGATATCAGGTCTGCTCGCAGGGTCCAGGATGCATTGATATAGCCAAAGGTCTGCGTCATGTTCGGAATGTCTGAATACATCATCCCTTTATAGGACCAGGTATTAGCCAAATTCACCCTGTCGTTGTCCACCCTAACCTCCAGCCCAGAGAGCACAATCAACTTGAGGCCGGTCGCTGTAACAATGATGTCTGCAGGCAGGACCTCACCGGTGCCGAGTTTGAGTCCATCCTCGGTAAAACAATCAATATGTTCCGTTACCACCTTGACGGTGCCCGCCTTGATAGTTTTGAAGAGGTCCGCATCGGGGATCAGGCACAATCGCTGGTCCCAAGGGTTGTATGTCGGCGTGAAGTGCTTGTCCACATCATAATCAGGTCCCAGATGCTTTCTTACCAGACTCAACAGTTTGTTTTTAACTCGCAATGGGGCAACACGAGTTTGATGATAAAAGAACCGTTGCAGCTCTATATTTTTGAATCGCGTAATGGCATAGGCAAGTTTCTCTGGCAGGAATTTCCGCAACATATTGGCGATCTTGTCCCTGGCTGGCAAGGATACGACATAGGTCGGAGAACGTTGCACCATAGTGACCTCAGCACCCTGTTCCGCTATGTTCGGCACCAGGGTCATGGCGGTAGCACCGCTACCAATCACAATAATTTTCTTGCCCGCATAGTCCATATCTTCTGGCCAGAACTGGGGGTGAATCAGCTGCCCCTTGAAAGCCGCAACATTTTTGAATTCCGGGTCATGTGGCTGTTCATAGTTGTAGTAGCCACCACACATGAACAGGAAATTGCAGGTAAATTCAATCTCTGTCTCATTATTTACGCCATTATTTTCAACATCATGTACAACATCGGCCTGTTTAACAGTCAGTTTCCAGCGAACATCATCGGACGACCAAGCAGCCGCTGTTACCTTGTGTCCATGTCGTATTTTTTCTCTCAAATTGAATTCATCAACCGTCTCATTGACATATTTCAAGATGGCCGGTCCGTCGGCAATGGCTTTAGCTTCCGTCCAGGGTTTGAAGCGGAAACCAAGGGTGTGCATATCACTGTCTGACCTGATACCAGGATATCTGAACAGATCCCAGGTTCCCCCCAGTGCATCTCGTCCCTCAAGTATGAGCCAGGTTTTGCCAGGGCATCTCTGTTGTAGATGCACGGCGGCACTAACACCTGAAATACCAGCGCCTACAATAATTACATCATAATGGTTCACAGCAACTCTCATCTTATGTAAAAAAATTCTCAAGCAAGCCAGTCATACTGCCAGAATTCCTGCGAGTCGTACAACAGCATTTTTGCGAGTCTACAAAGCAAATTAAAGTTCTATTGTGATTAACCCTCATAAGCCCAATCTGAGTTGCGGGCTTTTGGATTCAACTAATTTGGTGACGGGCTCAGGGCTATCAATTTGGGCTCCATGAGCTTTTAAAAAGGATGAAATATCTAAATTATCTATCGTGCTAGTTATCCAGTTCCCTCCAGAATCAACGATATCTTTATTACCCGCAGTTTTATCCTCAGTTTCCTTAACCCAAAGTGGCACCCATTGCTTCCTCAGGTTTTCATGTGCGCCCGTCCATGTACCACCTTTGATGCCCGAATAAATGACCAATGCTGTATCCGATAAGCAGTAAATGTACTTGTTGCGTCGCATTGCGTTACCCGGGTTAAAGCCTGCTTCAGGGTGGAAAGGGGTGACGAGCACCAAATTGCCTGTCATTAAGTGCTTTCGATACTTCACGCTGGATGTGGCTTTAAGCAAACTGTGGGCTAGTACTCCAATCACAGTACCTTCAGCCGATAGCGCACCTTGCATGGCAGCTTCGTCCACGCCACTTGCGCCGCCCGAAATTATTGAATGACCGTTTTCCGCAACAAGCTCACCTATTCGGCTACTGTAGTCTAAGTCTGCATCGGAAACTTTTCGCGAACCAACGACAGCCAATCCACCTTTGTTAAGTAATCTACGGTTACCACATCCAAAGAAGACGACAGGTGAATCCTTCCTCAGTTTTTTCTTGAGATAGCACGGATAATCAGATTCGGAACGCGTCATGACCCACAAGCCTGCTCGTAACCATTTTTCCATTGCGAGTGCCAGGGCTGAACCACGGTCCAACAAGGCGGTTATCCTATCAACAGTGATCTTGCAATTTGACCATTCGCTTAAAATGTCATTTACGCTACCTGTCATCAATGCTTCAGGTTTTTGTTTGTTGTCACTTAACCATGATGCGAATTGATTCCATTCTCTGAGCGTTAAGGGTTTCACGCTTTCATTACTTTTGTTAGAAAAATGAGCGGTGAGTAGCAAGATTGCTTGTGCGTGAGGTGTAATTACCATTTAATTCCCTGAGCCGTAGGTTGCAAGTGCCATAGGATACACTGGACCGCTACCAGATTTTTGTAAAAGTGCTGCCACTACTGTGATTGTCCATCCAGAATGAATAACGTCGTCAATTAATACTACGGGACCCTCCATAACTTCTCCAACCTCAAAAACACCGTCAAGATTACTACATTGATGAAATCGATTCTGTTGGATTTTTTGTGGTTCATTTGCCTTCTTCTTTAGGATGACATTTAAAAACGGCAACCCGATAATCGCAGCGACTCGTCTTGCAAAATCAGGTACGAGTTTTGGATAATTCATGGAAGGTACGCAAGTTACCCATGTTGGTGCAGGGTCAGTTTCCCATCGATCTAAAAACATTGTCGCAATTGCAGTAGCGAGGTCGTCACTGAAGTATCCAGCATGTTTTTCCCGTAACACTTGTTCACCCCAGCTTGTATCACCCCATCTAGATAATATTCGTCCCTCCTGTGCACGTAAGTTCAGTGGTAAATTACCGCTAAACCCATACTCTACAAAAGCTCCGGGGGCAACCTGCTTCCTCGGTTTAAACGGTATATCAGCTTGCTTCAAAAACAAGGCAGCTTTGTTTACTGTGGATTGGTCCAATGAAGTATCAACGATATTTTCTCCTGTACAAATCGCACATTTACCGCAGTCCTTTTTCTCATAATCGTCAAGCGACTCTTGCAAAAATTTCATTAGACAAGTATCGCTATCAATGTATCTTTGGACTTCTTGCCATTCATATTCGCGTTGTTGGGTTAGATGTTCAATTCGCTCTTTGTCCATTGAAAATGGTACTGGTGTGCGCGCCCATTTTGTTCCCTTCTTAATTATAGGTGCTGGATTTTCCACGCTGATTAATTTCAATACTTTTTCAATTTGCCTTGCTCGTAAATTAAGATGTTTCTGTAATTCTATGATGGAAAGCTCGTCATGCTCAGCGAGTTTATTCAGTATATCGTTTACTTGATTTTCGTTTGGAAAAGCACTGGTTCGAAAAAATTCATTAATATCAGCATCCTCGCTACCTGATAGCAAAATACCGATTGCGTCAATAGCACGGCCCGCTCTACCTACTTGTTGGTAATAGGCAACTATTGAACCAGGTGCCTGATAATGAATAACGAACCCGATGTCAGGTTTGTCGTACCCCATACCTAACGCGGTCGTAGCGACTAATACTTTTATCTTATTGTTGAAGAGTTGATTTTCTAAATGTTCTCGATATTCGTTACTGCTACTGAACCCATCTTCAAGCACATTCCCGTGGTAGGCGTAGGCGTCAATGCCATTTAGACGTAACCATTTTGCGACCCGTTCAACATCGCGAATTGTCAATGCGTAAACTATACCTGTTCCATTCAGGTTGGGAATATGTTTCGCCATCCATGCCAAACGCGCAGGTTGGTCTTTTAACCTTAGCGCTTGGAGTAAAAGGGATTCTCTAACAAGGGTGCCGCGATGGACTTCAATGTCTCCTAACTGTTGTTGAACATCTTCGATGACTCGCTTGTTAGCTGTGGCAGTCGTACCTAATACGGGCATATTAGGAGGCATTTGTCTTAAAACATTAACTAGTCGCCGATAGTCTGGACGAAAGTCATGCCCCCAATCAGAAATGCAATGCACCTCATCTATTACGAACAATCCTATCTTTTCAGCAATTGGCAACAACCAATTATCGACGAAATATTCGTTCGACAAACGTTCTGGCGATATGAGTACTGCATCCACTTTATCTTCACGTATTTGGGCGCCTATTGTTTCCCAGTCAGATTGGTTGGAGGAGTTTACAGTCACTGCTTTAATGCCTAGTCGCTGTGCCGCTTCAATCTGATTGCGCATCAAAGCAAGAAGAGGCGATATTATAATCGTTGGGCCCATGCCCCGATCACGGAATATTTTGGTGCTGATAAAATAAATTGCACTCTTACCCCAGCCAGTTCGTTGAACCACCATTGTTTTGCAGCGCTTATTTACGACTCTATCTATGGATTCCCATTGACCGTCTCGAAATTCTGCTTTGCTGTCCCCAACAGCAGTTTTAAGTAGTAATTCAGCTTTGTGTTTATTCATGGCATCTCTTGCAACGATTTGATACTAAATGGGTATAGTCTTTAGGTGCTCTTTTGTCCCGCTTGAATCAAAATATTTATCAAAAAGAATCTCTGGCTTCTGGCCTTGCGGAATTGGCTATCAATCTGAGGTTATTGCCTAGTGCGATGTCACTTCTCATGACACCACGCGACGGACTGCCCTATCCACCCAGATTCGTTCCGTCATCGGGTTATAACGAGCATAGAAAGGACGAGATAGATTTCGCGCATACTGACTCATACTTGCCTTCCCCTGCTGAAGTGAATCCGCAACAAAATAGACCGGTTGATAATTCGTGATCGGAAAATCCTGTTCCGCTGCCGCCGTTGCATCCCATTTGCGGAATTCACACTTGCGAGTGTCTGACTCTGCGGTGTCGCAGGCATGGACCAGTTCGCCAGTGCTGGACAATAATCCCGAGCCGTATGCCTTGTATTTACCAGCCTCGCGAACCAACCCAAATTCCACGGAATGCCAGTAGCATCGAGCAAGTCCGGTTATTTCGTTATCGCTTGCGCCTAGGCTCGCAAGTCCGATTTCTTGGGAAAGATCCGCAAAGGCAGGGTCGGCAAACATTGGCGCGTGCCCAATCATTTCATGACAAATATCCGGCTCAGGGGTATAGGCTGGTACCGACGGATGTCTGATGTATTGAGTCGCGAAGAAAACGCGAAACGCAAGCCCACCAAGAAAATCCCGACTGCTCAACAAACTGGCAACGGGTCGTAACCGGAAGCCAGTCCTGGCATTAAGAAAGTCGCTAACATCCCTGCCCCGGGGGATCTGTTCTGCGTATCCGCAATGATTTTCCAACTCCGCCAGGGCACTCAGATATTCTCGGCAGGCATAGCGCTGATGCAAGGGTTTGAGGGCGGCATATACCTGTCGCCAGGTGTCATGCTCGGCGTCCGTGTAAGGGGCAAGGGGTATCTCGTCGCCATGGCGATAGTCGCGCGCCAAACGTTCAATCTTGCCGCGCCGTTCACGATAGGCAAGATCATTGAATCCGGGGTGATCTGATTGCAGTTCAACCCCCGCTTCCAAGGTGTTGTTCGCCACCCGATCAAGTTCAGAGACATGTCGGGGGAACCAGGGCACTACTTTTTCATCCAGCACCAGCAGCTTTAAGGCAGACTCATTGAGTGCCTCTATCACAGATTCAATCTGCCTGCTGCCTCGCGCGCCTTCACAATCTACATAAAAGTCGAAATGTTCATCTCGCGCAGGCCGGGATTCAATATGGGTCAGGTTGACGCCATGCTGGGTAAAAATGCCCAGCGCAGTTGCCAGGGCACCGGGACAATCAGCGAGTTCAATCAGCATTGAGACTCGTGCGTCGCTAGTGTCAATCTTGCGCCCGTCAGACTGGTTTGAATGTTCTCGGTCTGACATTCTGGCTCCTCACGAAAAGGGGATGATGAAACGCTAAACTAACATGGTTCGCCTGCTAATCAGGTGAAATTTCCTCCAGAGACCGACGGGAGGTTTCTGGTAGCAGTAACCAAACCATCAAAGGCGCTATCAAGGACACGCCAGCGAGTATCGCGATGGCAATCCCTATAGAGCCAAATATCAAGTAGAGCCCGGAGACAGTGGACAAACCAAGAATCGCAGCGATGGTAGCGATCATTCCTCTGAGCCCAGTCGCGGTAGAGCGATACCTCGTAGGGAAGAGCTCCGTGCCGTAACTTGTTAGCCCCACATCACTGCCCATGACGAAAAAAATAAGGCCTATCCACAGTAATGATACAAAGAAATTTCCGGCGACATAAAACAGGATAGTGAAGAGTACGAAGCAACTCATAAAAATTACGGTGACGGGTTTCCGACCAAACCGGTCGCCAAGCCAACCTGCCAGGGGATTGCCGATGATCGCCAATGCGCCCCCTAGAAAGCTCAAGATTGCTATGTTGGCGGGTGTCCAGGCGTAAACATCCTGCAGATACTTGGGGGCAAAGAAGGTGGCGGCGCTTGATGCTAGCCCAAGCCAGAAGACACCCAGCATCAAGCCCCAGGTTCTTTTCGGTTCACGGGACAGCAACTCGCCCAGAAGCTTTAACAGCGGCTCCCGGATTTGTGCAATCTGCTGATAGCGATTGGTTTCTGGCAATGAGCGTCGCCACCAGGCAACAAACAACAAAGGTACCAGACCCAGGCCGTACAGAAAGCGCCAGCCGTAGGGCAGATATTCAACGAATCCGAACATGATTGATGCCAGACCCGCGCCAAGTGCTTGCAACGCACCCAGTGCACCAATTCCCCAGCCGCGATGTTCCGGCGCAAATTCCTCAGCAATCACAACGGCAGCAATAAGCACTTCTGCAGTCGCAAAGCCCCTTGCCAAAAATTGACATGCGACAAACATTTCAGCATTTACGGACAGGGCCGTTGCGCCCGTGAAGAGGGTATAACCTACCACCGTCACTAGTAGCATTATTCTTCTGCCGAGTTTGTCAGCCGCAATAGCGAGAATGATTGAGAGGAAGGAACCAGTCCTGACCAGCGCTCCGAGCAGACCCAGTTCTGAATCTGCCACAGCAAGGTCTGCCTGTATCTGCTTCAGATTCAGGGCAAAGAGATAAACATCGTACTGTTCAAAAATGGAGACAACAGCCACCAGACCCAGCAACTTCCACTGGTGCTGTGTCAATTCCGGGGGCCTGCCCAGAAACCAGGCGAACCGATACCAGCCCGGAATTTTGGTCAAAGGAAGTCCTCGACCATGAAAAAACCCTTAAACTGTCAACCGAGTTATTTGACTATCACCTGACCATCACCTGACCACCGTCAATAATCAGCGCCTGACCCGTCATATAACTCGCTGCACGAGAAGCCAGGAATACGCCAACACCGCGCAGTTCTTCCGGTTCACCGAAACGTTTCAGCGTCACATCATCCGCCGGGTATTCGTTACCCTTTTCATCTAACCAGAGGACCTGGGCAAATTTGGTTTTGAACAACCCGGGGCAGAGCGCATTGATTCTAATATTGTATTGCCCATATTCCGCCGCCAGGTTTCTGACCAGAGCCAGTTCCGCCGCTTTTGCGATGGTGTAGGCACCCAGTGCCGTTGAAGGCTGGAAGGCACCATTAGATGCAGTAATCACAATCACACCGTCCTTTTTCTGCACCATGTCGGGTAATACCATGTGACATAGCCAGAGATTGGAGCGCACATTGCTGTTCATGGTCTTGTCAAATGCCTCGTCGGAAATATCTTTGGATGGTCCGTGGAAAGGATTAACCCCCGCATTGTTGATAAGGATATCAACCTTGCCCAGCCTGACATGGGTTTCATTAACCAGATTTTGAAGCTGCTCCTTGTAGCCAACATTGCAGGCAATGGCGATTGCTCTTTCATCCCCGCACATGGCATTGATTTCATCCGCTGTCTGTTGACAGACATCACCCTTACGACTGGAAACCACCAGTTTCGCACCGGCAAGCGCCAGTCCTTCCGCCAAGGCGCGCCCCATGCCAAGGGATGAACCTGTTGTCAATGCGATCTTTCCGGTCAGGTCAAAAAGCTCTGCTATATTGGTCATTATTGTTCCTCGCTGTTTTTGCAACCGACAGAATAAGTTGAACAAGCATGATGTGGCAACCAGATTACTGAGGGTGTCAATAAGATCTGCTTGAACGACAACCTCTATATTGCTACATTACGCGCCCTGACGGAGCGGCTGGGAGTTCATTGTAGGAACAGTCCGAGCGGTTCCTGAAGCAGGCCGCGAAGCGCAAGCATCAAAGCAAGCTAAGCACAGGCTAGGCAAAAAGTTAAACAAGTGTCGAAACTACAGGAGCGTAGCTCAGTTGGTTAGAGCATCGTCTCGACAAGGCGAGGGTCCTCGGTTCGAATCCGAGCGTTCCTACCAACTTCCTTAAAGCTGATACATGTGGCCTCTGGTAAGGGTCACCACTGAAAGCGAGGACAAAATGCCAGTTATCACCCTTCCTGATCGCACTGAAAAACAATTTGACACGCCGATATCTGTCATCCAGATCGCAGCATCCATTGGTCCCGGGCTATCAAAAGCCGCTCTTGCCGGGCGCGTGGATGGAGTCCTGGTGGATACATCACATATCATTGAGCGAGATAGCCAAGTCGCCATCATCACCGGCAAGGACGAAGAGGGGCTTGAAATCATTCGGCACTCCTGCGCACATTTGATGGCACAGGCAGTGCAACAACTCTTTCCCTCGGCACAGGTCACCATAGGACCCGTGATTGAAGACGGCTTCTATTATGACTTTGCCTTTGAGCGTGCCTTCACACCGGAAGACCTGCAAACCATAGAAAAAAGAATGCAGGAAATCGCCCGGCAGGATATTAAAGTTGAGCGATCATTGATGTCCCGTAGCGAGGCCATTGCCCTATTTGAATCAATGGGAGAAAAGTACAAGGTAAAAATCCTGGAGGCTATTCCCAGGGATGAAGCCTTGTCATTCTACAAACAGGGAGACTTTATTGATCTTTGCCGGGGACCTCACATTCCCGACACCGGCAAGTCCGGCGCATTCAAATTGACCAGGGTGGCAGGTGCCTACTGGCGGGGGGATTCCAATAATGAAATGTTACAACGAATCTACGGCACGGCCTGGGCGGACAAAAAATCCCTGAAGCAATACCTGCACCGTCTTGAGGAGGCAGGGAAACGCGACCACCGCAAGTTAGGCAAAAAATTCAATCTCTTCCATACCCAGGAAGAAGCGCCGGGCATGGTCTTCTGGCATCCAAAAGGATGGTGCCTGTGGCAGACCATTGAGCAGTATATCCGCGAGGTACAAAACGCCAACGGCTATCAGGAAATCAAAACGCCGCAACTGGTCGATATGTCTCTCTGGGAGCAATCAGGGCATGTCGACAAATTCAACGATGATATGTTCTCGGTCACTACCGACAATCGCGTGTATGCCATCAAGCCGATGAACTGCCCCTGCCATGTTCAGGTATTTAATCAGGGGTTGAAAAGCTACCGAGATTTACCACTGCGTCTCGCGGAATTCGGTGCCTGCCATCGTGATGAACCCTCGGGGACCTTGCAGGGAATCATGAGAGTCCGCGGCTTTGTGCAAGACGATGCCCATATATTCTGCGAAGAAAGCCAGATTCAGGATGAAGTGGTTACCTTTATTGATCTGCTAACCCAGGTCTATCGCGATTTCGGTTTTGACGAAATAATTATCAAACTGTCCACTCGACCAGCAAACAGGGTCGGCAGCGATGCTGTGTGGGACAAGGCAGAAGCCTCACTCCAACAGGCATTAGATACCAAACAACTTGAGTGGGAACTCTGCCCAGGTGAAGGTGCCTTTTATGGGCCAAAGATAGACTTTTCCCTCAAAGATTGTCTGGGCAGAGTCTGGCAGTGCGGCACCATGCAGGTGGATTTCTCCATGCCCGGTCGGTTAGATGCACAATATATTGCCGAGGATGGTAGCCGCCAGATACCAGTGATGCTACACCGGGCTATGCTGGGCTCGTTTGAACGGTTTATCGGCGTTCTGATTGAGCACTATGCAGGTGATTTCCCGCCCTGGCTGGCACCGGTCCAGGCGGTGGTACTCAATATCACCGACAACCAGGCAGAGTATAGCCGGGATGTTACCCGCACCCTGACTAATATGGGTTTCCGGGTGGAATCTGATCTCAGGAATGAGAAGATCGGCTTCAAAGTGCGGCAACATACCATCCAAAAGGTGCCCTATATGCTGGTGCTGGGTGACCGGGAGATGGAAGAAGGCAAGGTTTCAGTACGTGCCCGGAGCGGCGATGATCTAGGCACCCTGTTGCTTGATGACTTCGCCACCCTCCTGGCAAAAAATATCAAAAAAAGGGGACGAAACGCGTGATTTTGCTATACTTCGCGCCCTCAAACTGTGGCAGGAGTCGGATTTATCAAAGAGGTATCTAAAAAATCTCGGACTAATGATGAGATTGATGTGCCTTCGGTACGACTGATTGGCGCCGCCGGGCAGCAAATTGGCATAGTCACCATAGAGGAAGCCAGACAAGCTGCACAGGATGCCAAACTGGATCTAGTGGAAATTGCACCCATGGCCGACCCGGTAGTGTGCAAGATACTGGACTACGGCAAACATGTGTTTGAGGCAAAAAAAGGTAAGGCGGCGGCGAAAAAGAAACAACGCCGCATGCATGTCAAGGAGATGAAATTCCGCCCGGGAACCGAAGAAGGAGATTATCAGGTCAAACTACGCAACCTGACACGTTTCCTCATGGACGGGGACAAGGCCAAGGTGACCCTGAGGTTTCGTGGTCGCGAAATGGCACATCAGGAACTGGGAATGGAGCTCTTGAAGCGAATTGAAAATGATCTTGCTGAAATAGGCACGGTTGAGATGTTTCCCAAGATGGAAGGCAGGCAACTGACGATGGTCCTGGCGCCGAACAGCAAGAAGAAAGGTAGGTCGGTCCCGACCAAAGCGAAACAATCTGTGCCGACAACGGATACCAAATCAGACTAATCAAGCCAGAAATGCGGAGTAGGAAATGCCAAAAATGAAACCCAACAGCGGTGCCTCCAAGCGGTTCAGAAAAACCGCCACGGGCTATAAGCATCGCCAGTCCTTCAGGAATCATATCCTGACGAAGAAAAGCACCAAGCGAAAGCGGCACCTACGCAAATTCAAGGATGTCGCCCCGGTTGATGTACCATTGATCAAGCGGCTACTCGGGGACTAGGAAGCCTCTATTTCAGAGAATTTGTAGCAGGCAGAGCAAGCACCGGGGTAATTCCACGCGGCGATTTGAAAGTCCAGCGCCCTGCTACAGAGACTGCTTCCCCGACAAGATACATGAAAACCAATAACCCATAAAATTTCGTCAGGAGAAAAGATGCCCAGAATAAAACGAGGTGTCACGGCTCACCGTCGACACAAAAAAATTCTCAAGTCCGCCAAAGGGTACTACGGTGCTCGTAGCCGGGTATATCGTGTTGCCAAACAGGCAGTCACAAGAGCGGGTCAGTACGCCTACCGGGACCGAAAGATTCGCAAAAGGATGTTTCGCGCCCTGTGGATTCAACGAATCAACGCCGCCGCCCGAGAGTGCGGCCTGTCCTATAGCCGCATGATCAATGGTCTGAAAAAACAAAACATAGATATAGACCGGAAGATACTGGCTGACCTCGCCGTGCATGAAAAAGAAGCATTTGCGACGCTCGCGGAAAAAGCCAAGCAGGCACAAGGCGCGTCGTAAAGAGCAGGGCAAGTCTGCCTGCTGCGTGATATTGAGAAGCTCAAACAGGGGTGAGGCTAGTGTCGAGTCTTGATGACGGTCTTAATAAGGATCTTGATAAGATTGTGGCAAGTGCCCGGGATGCGATAGCGACAGCCACTGACCTGGCGGCGCTGGAGCAGGTGCGGGTACAACTCCTCGGCAAGAAGGGGGAAGTAACAGCACTGCTAAAAGCACTTGGCAAGCTACCCGCCGCAGAGCGACCGGCAGCGGGCGTTGAGATTAACCGGGCAAAGACAGCGCTGCAGAAAGAAATAACAACAAGAAAAGCACAGCTGCTAAAGACAGACCTTGATAGCAGGATTCAGTCCGCCGCCCTTGATGTCACCTTACCCGGTCGCCATACCGACATCGGCGCCTTGCATCCGATTACGCGGGTACTCAATCGGATAGAAGACTTTTTTCTCGGGGTAGGTTACGACCTGGTGGAAGGTCCTGAAATAGAGGACGACTATCACAATTTTGAAGCCCTGAACCTGCCCGCACACCATCCGGCGCGAGCAATGCACGATACTTTTTATGTCAATCCAGAAATCCTGCTCCGAACGCATACATCACCGGTACAGGTTCGGGTGATGGAAAAACGCCAACCACCATTAAGGATTATCTGCCCCGGCCGCGCCTATAGAGTTGACCCGCCAGACCCCTCCCATGCGCCCATGTTTCATCAAGTGGAGGGGCTCTTCATTGACCAGGACATCAGTTTCGCAGATCTGAAGGGCACGGTGATTGAATTCCTGCGGGTGTTTTTTGAGCAGGATGATCTCCAGGTACGCTTTCGCCCGTCCTATTTTCCTTTTACGGAACCATCCGCAGAGGTTGATGTGGTCTGTGTCCACTGCTTTGGCGATGGCGGTGGTTGTCGGGTCTGTAATCACACCGGCTGGGTGGAAGTTATGGGTTCCGGCATGGTGCATCCGCGCGTTCTGGAGTATGCCGATATTGATGCTGAAAAATATACCGGGTTTGCCTTCGGTATGGGCGCAGACCGTCTGGCAATGTTGCGTTATGGTGTTGATGATTTGCGTCATTTCCTGGATAACGATCTGCGCTTCCTGCAGCAGTTTCAATAAGGGGCAACCACGTGAAATTTTCAGAAGCCTGGCTGCGGGAATTTGTTAATCCCGATCTGAGCACCGGGGACCTAGCCGAGCAACTCACCATGGCGGGGCTGGAAGTCAACAGCCTGGAGCCGGTAGCCGCGGTACTCAGGAACCTGGTTGTAGGCGAGATCCTCAGGGTCATGCCACATCCTGATGCGGACCGGCTGGTAGTTTGCCAGGTCACGGACGGCAAGGAAGAACTGCAAGTGGTATGCGGTGCGCCCAATGCAAGAGCCGGGATCAAGGTTCCCTTGGCGCTGGTCGGCGCGAGCCTGTCGAATCTCAAAGTCAAAAAAACACGGCTCCGGGGCGTCGAATCCTGCGGCATGCTCTGCTCCGAGAAAGAGTTAGGCATCAGCGACGACCATGAAGGCTTGATGGAATTACCCCTTGATGCACCTGTCGGGGCTGATCTTGTTGACCATCTTGCCCTGTCTGACGCAATGATCGACCTTGACCTGACGCCAAATCGTGGCGACTGCCTCAGCCTGATTGGCTTGGCAAGGGAGACGGGGCTGATTAACAGTCTTGATGTGAAGCAAGCGGAAATAACAGCGGTGCCCGCCACCATTAAGGACACCTTCCCGGTCAAACTGGTAGCCGGATCTGCCTGTCCGCGATTTGTCGGGCGGGTGCTCCGAGGACTGGACTCAGACGCCAAGTCGCCCCTCTGGTTAAAGGAAAAGTTACGGCGTTCAGACATCCGCTCCATCAATCCGGTGGTTGATGTGACTAATTTCGTCATGCTGGAACTCGGGCAACCACTGCATGCCTATGACCTGACAAGGCTAGAGGACAAGATAATAGTGCGGCACGCCAAAGCCGGGGAAAAGTTGAAGCTGCTGGACGGCCAAGAAGCCGCCCTGGATGACGGCACCCTCCTTATCACCGATGCTTCCGGAGCCATTGGTATTGCTGGCGTTATGGGTGGGCTTAGCACCGGGGTGACAGCTGAGACTAAGGATATTTTTCTGGAAAGCGCCTTCTTTGCACCCAGGGCGATTGTCGGTAAAGCACGGTTCTACAATCTGAACTCGGATGCTGCGCACAGATTTGAACGAGGCGTGGACTGGCAGGGGCAGGGTCGGGCAGTGGAACGCGCTACCCAGATCCTAATCCAGATTGCTGGTGGCGAGCCGGGACCGACGGTGGAAACATGCGACAAATCCGCCCTGCCCGGCATCGCTAGTCTCAGGCTGCGCCTTGCCAGAATTAACCAACTGCTGGGGGTTGAGATAGAAGCCGATAGCGTCGCTGAAATCCTCAACCGCCTCGGCTTTGATGCCGTCCGCTCCAGCAACGAAAAGGATAGCGACGAGCAGCTCAGCTGGCAGGTTGAGGTCCCATCACATCGCTTTGACATCAGCATTGAAACAGACCTGATAGAAGAGATCAGCCGGGTCTTCGGCTACAACAATCTGCCAGCGCGAACGCCGGTCGCCCCTCTCCAGATGTCGCCGATACCGGAAGCCACCAGCTTGTCAGCAGCATCCTCAAAGCAAGCCTTGAATCAAGTCCGGGACCAACTAGTGAGCAGAGGCTATTTTGAAGCCATGACTTACAGCTTCGTGGACGCATCTTTGCAGGGTCTGCTTGATCCGGACCCTGAGCCGGTTTCCCTTGCCAATCCGCTGTCCACTGAAATGTCCGTCATGCGCACCACTATATGGACGGGACTGCTTAAATCCTTGCGCTACAATATCAACCGCCAGCAGAGCCGCATCCGCTTGTTTGAAACTGGTCTCTGCTTCTACCGCAAACCCAATCAGGCAGAATTGAAACACGCCGATATTACCCAGGTACAAAAACTGGCCGCCCTTGCTTGTGGATCAAGGCAGGCGGAAGGCTGGTGTAACGATACCAACGCCATAGATTTTTACGATATGAAGGGTGACCTGGAAAGCATCCTGGCACTCAGCGGAGATGAATTTGAGTTTGTGGTAGCCAGGCATCCTGCCCTGCATCCTGGGCAGAGCGCGGAGATTCGCAAGGCAGGTGCGACAGTGGGTTGTGTGGGTCTGCTTGACCCGGGTCTCCAGCAACAATTTGATATTCGCTATCCGACATTTTTATTTGAGATAAATCTTGACTCGGTCCTTGGCAGGAGACTCCCGCAAAGTGCTCCCATTTCCAGGTTCCCGGAGGTTCGCCGTGATTGTGCCGTGATTGTTGCTCGGACAGTAACCGCCGCGCAACTCAGGGCGGTTATCCAGACGGTCACAGATGAAACTCTGATAAACCTAAAGTTGTTTGATGTTTATCAAGGCAAAGGTATTGATCCCACTAGTAAAAGCGTTGCTTTAGGCTTGACCTTCCAACATTCTTCCCGCACCCTCAGGGACGAAGAAGTGAGCAGTTCAGTGGCACGGATTCTTGCCTGCCTCAAGCAAGAACTAGATGCCGATATAAGGAATTGACTATGGGGACCCTAACCAAAGCAAAGATGGTTGAAAGGCTGTTTGAACATCTTGGCTTAAACAAGCGAGAAGCGAAGGAAGTCGTGGACACCTTTTTTGGAGAAATGTCTGCATGCCTGGTAGCCAACGAGCAGGTCAAGCTCTCGGGTTTTGGAAATTTTGACCTGCGTGACAAGCGCCAGCGCCCCGGCAGGAATCCGAAAACAGGTGAGGAAATCCCCATCACCGCGCGGCGGGTCGTGACATTTCGAGCAGGGCAAAAGCTCAGGGCAAGGGTAGAGATGTATGCCGGACCCGGATCCTAGCGAAGCTCTCCCCCCTATACCCGGAAAACGTTATTTTACCATCGGTGAAGTCAGTAGCCTGTGCGGCGTTAAAACCCATGTCTTGCGCTACTGGGAGCAGGAATTCCCACAACTGAAGCCCGTCAAACGGCGCGGGAACAGACGTTATTACCAACACCAGGATGTGTTGATGATCCGGCAGATCCGCTCCCTGCTGTACGCTCAGGGCTTTACCCTCAGCGGCGCACGGCAGCGATTGTCTGGCGATGACCAAAAAGAAGAAAACACCCAGTACAAGCAACTGATTCGCCAGATGATTTCTGAACTTGAAGAGACACTAGAAATTTTCAAGACCTAGTGAAGCTGCTGACACAGTGTTGCGGTACCGGTTCAGATATAAGTGAGACCAGATTGTTATCTATTCACCAAATCAAAAAATCTATTGATGCCTATTCCCCGGTCCGCCCTGAGCTAGGCGGGCGCACCCGGCGAGCGGCCGTGGCTGTGATATTGCGACAGGTGGCAAGTGAAACGGAGGCTCTATTTATATTGAGGGCTATCAGGACGGGCGATCCCTGGTCGGGTCAAATAGCCTTCCCCGGCGGTCATTATGAGGCGGGCGATGCGTCCCTGAGGCACACGGCGGAGCGGGAAACGCAGGAAGAAATTGACTTGGATCTCACCCATGCTGGGCGCTATATCGGGCAACTTGATCCAGTCCAGGCAAGCCCTCGACGAGAGGTCTTGGATATAGTGGTGACGCCCTTTGTATATGAATTGAGGGAGCCGGCGGCGAAACTTTCCCCCAACCATGAGGTGGCTGAGCTCCTTTGGGGGTCGCTGAATGAGATGCACGCTGGCCTCAGCCACACCAGGATGGAGATTATGATTCAGGGCGAAGCCCAGGATTATCCCGGCTATGGTCTAGGTGACAGGGTGGTCTGGGGCCTGACATACCGGATCCTGGAGCAACTTTTTGCCCTGCTGGACCTGGCTTGAATTTCACGAGACTGGTGCGTCGCCGGGTTTAGCTGATTCCAGATATTTGCTATGGGTCCAGGCAAGAAACTTCTCCACGCCATGTTTGACATGCTCGCTTCGCAGAGACGGGAAGACATCAAAGGCATGTTGCGCCCCTGCCAGTTCCAGATAAACCACCTTGTTGTCTGAAGTTTTACAAAGCTCTTCGCCAAATAGCCTGCCTGCTTCTACCGGTACCAGGGTATCCTTGTCGCCATGAATCACAAGAAACGGCGGCGCTTTCTCGTTGACATGAAACAGCGGGGACGCATCACGATAGGCTGCCTCGTTGTTGTTCATGGGCAGTTTCATCACCGAGGCTGCTAATAACCCGGCAAGTCCGCCATGATGCTGCAAGTCGTGACTATTCGTAAAATCGTAAACGCCATAAAACGGGACGGCACCTTGTAGCCTGGTGTCACGATCTTCAAAGCCGGGCTGAAACTCAGGATGATTAGCAGTCAAGGCCATCAGTGCACTCAGGTGCCCACCTGCTGAGCCACCTGTCACCACAATAAAATCTGGGTCACCGCCATAGTCGGCGATATGGTCTTTGATCCATATCAGCGCCTGTTTGCAGTCAATAATGTGCTCGGGGAAAGTTGCCTTCGGGCTCAGACGATATGATGTAGCAACACACACCCAGCCTCTTTTTGCCATGTGATTCATCAAAGGCAAACCCTGTTCATTCTTGCTGCCATAATTCTGCGTCCAGGCACCGCCGTGAATCTGGAGCAGGACCGGCATTCGGCCATTATCATCAAGTTGCCGGGAGCGGCGGATATCCAGCCTCTCGCCGAAATCTCCGAATGCAATGTTCTTGATGACCTCAACCAGCGGGTCCTTCTGGGCGAAAGGTTTACTCAGCCGTCCGAGGTCAGGGCCAAGGGGGAAGTCTTCCCGGTAGTCCTGCCTGATTTCAGCCAGGTAGTCTTCACCCAGGCCGTCGCTCAATGCACGGGCAACCTCTGCTTCAGCCCTGTTGCTCTGATAGTAGTAGAAGGCCATGACAGACCAGACGCCAACGCAAATCAGAAATCCCAGGGCGCCAAAAAATCCCGAGACCGCACCCGCCATCACAAACAGCGACACAAGGACGGCCTGCACAAGTATTACATGGGGTACCAGTTCACCGATTAACCATCCCGCCAGGAAACTGAAGACACTGAATTTTCTATGTGTAAAATTGGGGTGATACAGATTCCAGGCAAGCAAAGCGAAGAGCAAGGTCAAAAAGAAGAAAAACATAATCTGTGCTCCCTAAGCCTGAGTTGATATCTAACTGCTTTCACCGCCGGGTATGGTAACAGCCTTGAGCGGTTTTTTGGTAAACAGCTCTGAGCGGTTTTTTAGTAAACAGCCCTGAGCGGCATGGGGCGACTGAGCTTCTACACCTGATTTTTGTCGCAACCCATCCTGTCCAGCAGGCCATCTAGTTCATCCAGCGAGTTGTAACCGATGATGACCTTACCCTTACCCTTGCGACTATGGCGGATCTGTACGGGCTGTCCCAGGGTCATGGAGAGATTGTTTTCCAGTCGCCGGGTATCCTCATCCACCGGGTTTTTTTTACCAGACACCTTGCGAGGATTCTTCCTGTAACGGCTGACCAGTGCTTCCGTCTGCCGGACGTTTAACCCCTTCTCAACCACCGTCCGGGCAAGACTTAACTGAGCCGATATGTCCAGACTCAAGAGTGCCCGGGCATGACCCATCTCTATCTCGCCGCCCAGCAACATCGCCGCCACGGGTTCAGCGAGACGCGTTAAACGCAGGATGTTGGTTACAGCACTCCGACTCCTGCCCAGACGCTTGGCAATCTGCTGGTGGGTAAATTGAAACTCATCAACCAGGCGTTGCAGGGCTCTGGCTTCTTCAAGCGGGTTCAGGTCTTCCCGCTGAATATTCTCAATGAGGGATATGCTGATGACTTCCTCATCCGTCCCCGACCTGACAATCGCTGGCAGGCTGTGTAGCCTGGCCACCTGAGCGGCGCGCCAGCGACGTTCTCCGGCAATGATTTCGTATTGCTTGGCGTCAATTCGTCTCAGCAGGATAGGCTGTAGCAGACCCTGTTCCTTGATGGATGCGGCAAGTTCGGCTATTGCTTCCTGGGAGAAGTATAACCTCGGCTGATACTTGCCGGGCCTTATCCATTGCAGAGGAATATTTTCCAGTTGCCCCGTCGCCTGACTCTGCGCCAGGTCTTCAGGCGGTAGTAGTAGATCCAGCCCCCTGCCCAAGCCTCGTTTTTTCACCGTCATCAGTCAGCTACTCCGGGACTGTTATTTGTCGGGTTCGCGTCTAATGTCTGTGGATGCTTTTTCACCACCTCGCCCGCCAGGGTAAGATAGGCTATGGCACCACGCGAATATTTGTCATAAAAAACAACGGGGACGCCATGACTAGGGGCTTCCGCTAACCTGACATTTCTCGGTATCAGGGTTCTGTACACCCTGTCACCGAAGTAATCTACGAGTTGTGATGACACCTCCCTACTCAGACTGTTACGCGGGTCGTACATGGTTCTCACTAGTCCTTCAATAGCCAGCGACGGATTCAATGACGCTACCACCCGGCGGATGCTACTCATCAATGCCGTTAATCCCTCCAGCGCATAATACTCACATTGCACCGGCACAATCACACTGTCTGCCGCCACCAGACCGTTAACTGTTAACAGACCCAAAGAAGGCGGGCAATCAATCAGGATGAAATCATAGCGGTTCTTTATGGCGGCAAGCGCCTCCCGCAACCGGAATTCCCACCGCTCAATCTGTATCAGTTCTATTTCGGCACCGGTCAAATCAATGTTTGATGCCAGGAGGTCTAATCCAGAATCATCAACAACAATAGCATCAGCAATGCTTGTACCATCAATGAGGACATCGTAAATTGAGGATGAAAGTTGATTCTTGTCCACCCCGAGGCCCATGGTCGCATTACCCTGGGGATCAAGATCAACCAGCAGGACCTTGCGTTTCATCTCCTGGAGCGAGGCTGCCAGATTGACACAGGTGGTCGTCTTGCCAACACCGCCTTTTTGATTGGCTATTGCCAGGACCACCGCCATCCTAGTCGCCCCTGTCCCGTCTACCCAGTTCAATCAATCGCCGTCCTTGCCTGACATAGGGCACAGAGATCTCCCGCATTCCAATGATGCGCAGTTTATCACTCTTGCAGGCCTCTGATTTTGCTCCCTTCATCGCGAGCACAGTGCCGTCTTTTTTCAACAGGTGCGTGACTGTGGCGGCAATGCGACTCAGACTACCAAAAGCGCGGCAGACCACATGATCATATTCGCCTCGGTAGTCCTGGGCCCGAGACTGCACCACGCGAACATTATCAAGTTTGAGCGTGATCACCGCCTGAGTCATAAATCGCGTTTTCTTACCATTAGCATCAAGCAGCACGAAGTTTTTGTCAGGGTTAATCATCGCCAGTGGTATCCCCGGCAGGCCGGCACCACTTCCAAGATCAAGGATAGTTTCACCCTTCAGGTAGGAAGTAATCGCCCAGGAATCCAAGAGATGCAAGCCCACCATGTCACTTTGCTCGGTGATTGATGTCAGGTTGGTTACGCGATTCCACCGGGATAAGAGCTCAAGAAAGAGAAGCGACTGCTCCACCCGCCCGGCATCATCTGGCAAACCAAGCGCACGGCTCCCGTCTGCAATCAGCTCTGCTATGGACATCAGGCAGATTGCCGCCTCGCCCCCTTGCTGCCCCGTCCGGTTTTTTTGAGATGAATCAGTAGCAGGGAGATAGCCGCCGGGGTCACGCCGGATATTCTGCCAGCCTGTCCGAGGGTCGCGGGTCTGACTTCTGCCAATTTGTGGGTGACTTCATTAGAGAGGCCTTTGATTTCATGGTAGTTGATATCCGGTGCTAACTTCATATTCTGCTGGGTGGCAATCCGAGCAATCTCATTATGCTGGCGGGTAATATAGCCCTCATACTTGGCGTCAATTTCAACTTGCTCCATCACTTCTGCATCCGTTGCAGTCAATCCAACCGCTTCAATGAGGGCATCAATTGTCATTGCCGGCCGCTTCACCAGTTCAAGTAGCGAGTAGTCGTGGGCAAGGGGTGATTCCACCAAGGCTTCAATGGCGGCATTGCCCGGCTGGACAAAATGATTCGCTAGTTGAGCATGCAGGCTGTCAATCATTTCCTGTTTTTCGCAGAAGCGACGCCAGCGAAGATCATCCACAAGACCCAAGCGACGACCCGTTTCCGTCAATCGCCGGTCCGCATTATCCTGGCGTAAAATCAAACGATACTCGGCACGACTGGTAAACATTCGGTAGGGTTCCTTCGTGCCCATGGTGATCAGATCATCAATCAACACACCTATGTAGGCATTGCTGCGTTCCGGCCACCAGGCTTCCTTGTCCTGCACCCGCCGGGCAGCATTTAGACCCGCAATCAAACCTTGTGCCGCCGCCTCTTCATAACCAGTGGTGCCATTGATTTGCCCAGCAAAATACAAGCCAGCAAGGTGCTTCGTCTCCAGGCTAGGATGCAATTCTCGGGGTTCAAAAAAGTCATACTCAATCGCATAGCCGGGCCGGGTGATATGCGCTGCTTCAAAGCCTTTTATGGAATGGACAAGCGCCAGTTGCACCTCATAGGGCAGGCTAGTACTGATGCCATTAGGGTAGATCTCCTTTGTACGTAGCCCTTCCGGTTCAATAAATATCTGGTGTGATTGTTTGTCGGCAAACCGAACAATTTTGTCCTCAATGGACGGGCAGTATCTTGGTCCTACAGCTTCTATCTTGCCGGTATAGAGTGGCGACTGGTGCAATCCTGCCTGAATGATCTCCTGAGTCCGAGCATTGGTGTGCGTGATATGGCAGGACAGCTGGGCTGGATGATCAAGCGAACTGGAAAGATATGACATCACCGGTCTGGGCCTGTCCCCAGGCTGCTCTTCAAGCTTCTCATAGTTCACAGACCTGCCGTCAATTCTGGGCGGCGTGCCGGTTTTCAACCTGCCTGTGGTGAACGGCAAGGCACGCAATCGCGCCGCAAGTTTGTTGGCGGGTGGGTCACCCGCTCGCCCGCCGGCACGGCTTGCCATACCTATGTGCATGACCCCGCCCAGAAAAGTCCCAACCGTCAGAACCACCGTCGGTGCTGAAAACACCAAGCCCGGGGCGGTGACTACCCCGGCGACACGACCATGATGAATTACTAGATCTTCCACGGATGCTTGCAGGATGGAAAGATTTTCCTGTTGCTCAATCGCTTCGCGAACCGCGGCCTTATAGAGTTGCCGGTCTGTCTGGGCACGGACAGCGCGCACTGCGGGACCCTTCCTTGCGTTCAGGGTACGGAAGTGAATGCCTGCCTTGTCCGCCGCTCGCGCCATAACGCCGCCGAGGGCATCAATTTCCTTGACCAGATGAGTCTTGCCAATGCCGCCTATGGCGGGGTTGCAGGACATTTGCCCCAGGGTCTCGATATTCTGCGTCAAGAGCAGGGTTGACGCCCCGCATCTGGCTGCCGCTAAGGCCGCTTCGGTGCCAGCGTGACCGCCGCCCACGACTATGACATCTGCTTTGAGCATGGCTATTTCGGCTCCCTTGATAGTTGTGTGTTGGCTGACCTCAATCCGAGGCGCCGCAAGTATATGTATATGATGTCATCAATGCCACGCGCCTGTCCTGTGTAAACACACCTGTTCTAAACACAAGAGAACAAGGCGCGGACTGGACAGCCGCCCGGAATTACAGTCTCTATTTGCCGATACAGAAATTGCTAAATATCTCTCCCAGCAGGTCATCAACGCCAAAGGCGCCAGTGATCTCAGAGAGTGCTTTTTGACAAGCTCTCAATTCTTCCGCGACTAACTCCCTTGCCTTGCCTGCTGCCCTGCTGGCGGCTACGGCACTTGCCGCCTGGTGCAAAGCAACGAGGTGCCGGGTTCTAGCGGTGAAGTTGGACTCCGGGCCGGTGCTGATACCGAGCAGACCGAGCATGGTTTCTTGCAAGCCGTCCAGGCCGTAGCCTGTTTTACAGGACAGGCAAATTGCCGCCGCAAATGCTCCCTGGACAAGGGACAATGGCTGGTCAATAAGATCAACCTTGTTTAACGCAATCAATGGCGGCACTGATGCACAGGCGTCCCGCATCAGCTCTGCAAGCTGAGTGGTGCGAATTGCGGCATCAAGGGTCGCATCTATCACCACAATCACCAGGTCGGCGCTTGCCACGGCTGTAACGGCGCGGCGGACTCCTTCTGCCTCAATCTCATTATGACTATCCCGTATGCCCGCCGTGTCCGTGATCCTGAGGGGAATGCCACCGAGATGCACCTGCTCGTCCACCAGATCTCTGGTAGTGCCGGGAATGTCAGTGATGATGGATGTATCCTGCCCGGTCAGACGGTTCATCAGGCTTGATTTGCCCGCGTTGGGTTTACCCGCAAGCACCACCGACGCACCTTCCGCCAACAAGGCACCCTGTCCTGCCTGGCGCAAAATTTCCTGGATACGGGCCTCAATTATTCCCAACTTTTTGTCAAGGCGTTCATCTTCCAGAGGGTCCAGATCTTCGTCTGGAAAATCAATAGTGGCTTCAACGAAAACCCGCAGTTCAATCACCTCGGCAAGTAGCGTGTCAATCAACTGAGAGAAGTCGCCTTGGAGAGATCTCATCGCGCCCCTGGCAGCCTGTTCACTGCTGCTGTTAATGAGATCCGCTAGAGCCTCGGCCTGGGTAAGGTCCAGTTTGTCATTAAGAAAGGCTCGCTGGCTAAATTCTCCGGGCCTGGCGACCCTGGCACCGAGTTCCACCATTCTCCTCAGCAGCAGGTCAAGCACTACCGGACCACCGTGTCCTTGGAACTCAATAAGATCTTCGCCGGTGAATGAATTAGGACCCGGAAAGTAAAGGACGATACCCCGGTCTATGGCGAGCCTATCTGCGCCAAGAAAATCACACAGAGTCGCTTGGCGCGGTCTAGGCACCTGGTTGATAACCTGGCGGACTATATCGGTCACCAAAGGTCCTGAGACCCGGACGATACCGATACCAGCTTTGCCCTGAGCAGTTGCTCTGGCGGCGATGGTATCCTGGATATAGGGGATGTCTCGGGCGGATGGTTGATTCACCGCGGGTTATTAACCTCTTCTACTGTCTATGATTCGGTTGGCCGACAGGTCTGCCCGCGCCTTTCAGGTTCGCGAGGTGACATAGTATTGTTGCGCAAAGGTCAGCAAATTGTTAACCAACCAGTAGAGCACTAAGCCAGATGGAAACCAGAGGAAAAAGAAGGTGAACATGATCGGCATAAGTTTGAATACCTTCGCCTGTATGGGATCTGGCGGTTCAGGATTCATGAGTTGTGTGAGGTACATGGAAATACCCATCAGGATGGGCAGAACAAAATAGGGGTCCATGGCTGAGAGGTCTTGAATCCAGAAAATAAAGGGTGCCTGGCGTAGCTCCACGCTTTCCATCAGAGCCCAGTAAAGCGCTAAAAATACTGGCATTTGTAACAGGATGGGTAGGCAACCGCCAAGAGGATTAACCCCCTCCTTTTTATAAAGATTCATCATCGCTTCTGTACGTTTCTGGGTGTCGCCCTCGTGCCGCTCCTTCAATCGTTGCATTTCTGGCTGCAGTTTTCGCATCTTTGCTACCGAGCGAAAACTGGCGGCAGATAAAGGATATAAAACTATTTTGACGATGATCGTCAGGATGATAATGGCAAGTCCCCAATTACCGAATATGCCGTGCAAAAAGTTCAATAGGTAAAAGAGGGGTTGAGCCAACCACCATAAGAATCCGTAATCAAGGGTCAGGTTTAGCCCTTCGGTGATCTCCGCTAGTTTGTATTGATCCTTTGGTCCTATATAAAACATCGCTGATAAGTTATCGCTGGCGCCGGGTGCGATGCGGACCAGTGGTGTTGTGATGCCAAAAAAATAGATATCACGCCCCACCAACTTTCTTGCCTGGTAGCTATTGCCCGTCTGGTTGCCGGGGATCCAGGCACCAACAAAATAGTGCTGAACCATTGCCATATAACCTTCTTCTACCCTTGCTTTGTAAGTCGCCTCAGCAATATCATCAAATTCCAATTTGGTATAGGGGTCCTTCTCCGAGCGGGTGGCACCGCCAACAAAAGGTTGCAAGCCCATAAAACCCCCGTCTATATTGACTGGTTTTTGGCTATCTCTTTTTATCTGTGTAAAAAGCGCGCCTTCCCAGGGTTCACTTCTGGCGTTAATAATTTCATATTCCATCCGAAGCAGATAATCTCCCCGACGAAAATAGAAGTTCTTCACTATCCGGGTCTTGTCTGGCTGAGTAAATATCAAACTCACCCTCAGCGCATCTGCATCTCCCAACTCATAGCGACTTTGCGCGGCGGTAAAAGTCGGTCTGGTATTGGCCCTGTCGGTACCATTGGGACCAATCAAACCGCTCTGGGCAGCATAGGAATTACGCGGGTCAATGAGTAGAAAAGGAATCTCGGGGCTAGCCAGGGCTTCCGGGAACTGCGGTAGCGCGACCTTGACAATATCACCCCCATAGAGGTCTATTTCTATTTCAAACACATCGGTCGTCACATGAACCAGTCTTGCTCGTCTATCTATAGGTTTCCTGGGATTGGTGTTATCGACTATTTCTGTGATTTCTAACTTGGGGACAGTACCCGTCAAATCATTGCCAGGCACATTTATACTACTTGCCTCTGGGGTTGTGATACCGGCATCACCAGCATCACTAAAATCATCAGCGGCTTTATTGACCGATGCGTCGCTTGTTAGTGTTGCTTTATCTTCAATGTGCCGCCCCTGTCCATAGTCTTCGTTCCATGCCAGGATCAACAAATAGGCTGTCACCCCGAGCCCAATGAGGATAAGAAGTCGTTGGATGTCCATTAGGCTATTCTCTCTTTTGGCATCTCTTCCGAGACATCTTTTGGCGCACTATTTGGCACCGGGTCCAACCCTCCAGGGTGAAATGGATGGCATTTGCCAAGTCGGTGAAGGGTCAGGAATAGGCCCCGGGCAAGGCCATGGGTTTTGATGGCTTCAACGGCATACTGAGAACAACTGGGATAAAATCGACATCTGGGTCCTAACATGGGACTGATGGCCGCCTGATAAAGCCAGATGATGCCGAGTACTAATTTTTTCATGGGCTTAGCAGGGCTTTGGTTGCCAGTTTATCAAAGGAGGACAACAGAACATTCCTTAGTGTTTGTCGGTCCGTCTTGTTTATATTTGGCTTGCACAATACCAAAATATCCAAACTCTGGAGGGTAAAAGATTTTCCAGTAACATTCTGTCGGAAAATTTCACGAATCTGTCGCTTGATGCTATTCCTAGCCACTGCTTTGGCTAGTGTTTTTTTGCCGAGAATGATGCCGAGACGGTTGCACTGCAAGGTGTTTCGTTTTGCCAGGACCGAGATGCTGGAATGATTAATCCGAATATCAGTATTTTGGAAAACATCGTCAAATTCATCATGTTGATGGAGTCGGTGTGAATAGGAAAAGTTATGCCCGCCGCTTGTGGTTGATAGTTTTATCTGCCCTTGACCCACCGGGCTATCAGGAACAACCATTTGCAGAAAAGCCATTCAGGCTGATAATATTTTCCGGCCCTTGGCGCGCCTTCGCTTCAAAATCAATCGTCCCGACTTGCTTGCCATTCTTGCTCGAAAACCATGAGATCTTTTGCGTTTGAGAAGGCTTGGTTGGAAGGTTCTTTTCATGTCTCGGCACCAATGATTTGATCTGACGAAATGGGCGAGTGATTATAGGGAAGAGCAGATTGCTCGTCAATCATCATTCATCTATTATTAATAAGTAATCTTTTATATATTGCTTGTTGTTTTTATTATTATTAACACTCTGCAATTTGTGGATAACCCCGTTGACCAACTAGCTTTCAATAACTTGCAACGAGCATAAGTTTTGTAGATACCAGTTGTTTCTTTGATGCTATCCTGTGGATGAGTATGTAGAAAAGACCTATTTATGCACAGGCAATGAGCATCATCTCAGGCTTCTTTTTTTATCCACAACTTATGCACAATATATTCACTGGTTATTAGATGAAATGGAGTATAAATATTTGAAAAATATACCCTTTTCTTTTATTTTTCTTTTGATATTTTTGACCTAAGGCGCCAGTATGCGTTAGTATTCCATCCTGAATTGAGCCCCGATAAATCGCAAATCAAAAGGGTCTTTGTTGTGCGGAAAAATGTGCAAAAAAATGTGCAGAAAGATTGGCAAAAATGCCTCGCAATAATAAAAGATGAACTGTCCACCCAGGATTTTGAGACCTGTATTCGACCACTCCAAGCAATCTCCGACAAGAAAACCGGGAACATCATCAAGTTGCTTGCCCCCAACTGGTATATCAGGAATGAGATAGACACCCAGTTTTTACCGCGAATCAGAGAGTTACTGGCTGCAGGGGGATCTCAAAATGTGCAGTTAGATATTGGTACTAAGGAGCCGCAACTGGCTCCGCCCTCAGTAGCCAGACCTATCAAGCAGGAAGGCTTTTCTCCACTCTTAGGTATCAAAAAGGAATACACCTTTGACACCTTTGTTGAGGGTCATTCCAATCAACTGGCTTTAGCCGCTGCCCGAGGCGTTGTTGAGAATCTCGGTGCTTCACAATATAACCCCCTGCTCTTTTATGGCGGGGTTGGTCTAGGGAAGACCCATTTGATGCACGCTGTGGGAAATGCCATTGAAGAAGGCTATCCGCACCTGAAAGTAGCCTATATGTATTCTCAACGTTTTATTGAGGACATGGTTCGCGCCATTCAGGGCGGCGCCATGATGAAGTTCACGGAATACTACCGGGCGGTGGATGTATTGTTGATGGATGATATTCAATTTCTGGCGCAAGGTCCCAAGAGCCAGGTGGAATTTTTTGCTGTTTTCAACAGATTGCAAGAAAAAAGCAATAGCCAGATTGTCCTAACCAGCGATCGTTATCCCAAGGGAATAAAAGGGCTAGAGGAGCGGCTTGAAAGCCGGTTTGTTTGGGGTATGAGCGCCCCCCTGGAGACCCCCGAACTGGAAACCAGAGTGGCGATTCTTATGAAGAAGGCCGAGTTGAAAGCCGTTGCGCTACCTAACGAAGTCGCCTTTCTGATAGCAAATCTTATCAAGTCAAATGTACGAGAACTAGAAGGAGCGTTAAAACGGGTGATTGCCGATGCCAGATTCAGGGATGTCTCCATCTCTCTGGAGCAAGCAAAGGAGTCATTAAAGGACTTAATCGCGCATCAGGTCCGGCAGGTCAGTATAGATAACATTCAGAAGGTCGTGGCGGAGTATTATAAAATTCGCATCAGCGACCTGCATTCCAAGAAGCGCACCAGATCAATCACCCGACCCAGGCAACTCGCCATGTCCTTGGCAAAGGAATTAACAAATCAAAGCCTGCCGGAGATAGGTGATTCCTTCGGAGGGAGAGATCATACCACGGTGCTACATGCCTGCAGAAAGATTGAGGAGTTACGGGAGAGCACCCGGGAGATGATGCATGACTACAACCAGTTGTTAAAACTCCTGACTGGTTAACCAGCTCGGGATACACTGTTTAGGACCCCGAGAGTAAATTCAATAAAATCCTTATAAATCATAAGGTTAAGAATAAAGGTAAGCAGTGAAATTTATAGCCAGCAGGGAAGATCTTTTGGGCCCCTTGCAGTTTGTCTGCGGGGTTCTTGAAAAGCGTCAAACAACACCGATACTTTCTCATCTCCTCCTGGTTGCCAAAGACAATGAGTTGGTGATGACCGGCACCGATCAAGAGATGCAGCTGACCACCAGGCTCAGTGATATTGACATTCATGAACCCGGTAAAGCTACCATCCCCGGTCGTAAGTTTATGGACATCTGTCTCAATCTGCCGGAAAAAGCCAAAATTACCGCCGCGCCAGATGACAAGATGATGAGGCTAGAGTGGAACCAATTTCACGCCCGTCTGGTCACCATGTCGGTGCCAGATTTTCCAAAAATCAAGGCTGATAAGTATGAGGTTAGTCTGACTCTGAGTGGCAATACCTTAAGCCGAATGCTACGCGCTACTTCTTTTGCCATGGGCCAACAGGATGTCCGCTATTTCTATAACGGCCTCCTGCTGGACATAAAAGATACCCGGGTTCGGCTGGTAGCCACCAACGGCTATAGGCTGGCGACTAGCCATACGGACTATGATTCGGCGCCCGGTAACCGGCCGGCCATTATTCCCCGTAAGGCTGTGGCTGAGTTGTTGCGATTGGTTAGCGATGCCGGCGACTCAGAAGTTGATCTGAAATTATCCGCCAACCAGATGCAGGTTGATTGCGGACCGACCAGGCTGATAACCAATCTGATTGACGCCACCTATCCTGACTATACTCGCGCCATCCCTTCGGGCAAGGACCGGGTCATAGTCGTCGACCGGAAGATGTTGAGGACGGCACTTGTTCGCATCGCGGTACTCTCAAACGAAATTAATCGTACCGTGCGCCTGTCCTTTACTCCGGGAAAGTTGGAGATTTATGCCGAGAATTCACTCCAGGAGGAGGCAGAAGAAACGCTGGAAATTGACTACAAGGGAACAGATATGATGATGCAATTTAATGTAAACTACCTCATTGACACCCTGTCGGTAGTGGCTGGCGATAGGATCACCTGGACCATTCGGGATCTTGCCAGGGCCTGCCTGCTGGAAGATGCGGCGGACCCTCAGACACTGTTCCTGATAACGCCTATAAAATAAGGGATACCGAATGATCTGGAAACACAAGGATGTACCATAACCATAACCATAAGGAATCAGGGTAGATATGAAATTTTCTGTCAATAGAGATTTGTTACTGCGCCCCTTGCAGCAGACCGCCGGTGTTGTCGAACATCGGCAAACTCAACTCCCCATCCTGTCTAATGTGTTGTTCAAAGTCAGTGCCCAAGAGTTGTCTATCATCGGCACCGACCTTGAGGTTGAGTTGGTAGCCAGGGTGGAGGTGATGGGGGAAGAGGTTGGTGAAGTTACTGTCCCGGCAAAAAAACTGGTGGATATCTGCCGCAGCATTCCCGAGGGTGCGACCATCGCATTTAACCTTAACGAGCAACGGCTTGAGATCAAATCCGGGCACTTTCGGTCAATCCTCTCAACCCTGCCTGCGGATGACTTCCCGGTGATTAAACCGGACCCCTCAGAAATTTCAACGGATCTTGACAGCAAGGACTTCGGCAAACTACTGGGGGAAACCGCGTTTGCCATGGGCTTGCAGGATATCAGGCATTTCCTGAACGGCATGTCGTTGGAACTAGGGGGAGGCTTGGTGCGGTCAGTAACCACCGACGGACACCGACTGGCATTGAGTGATCTGCCACAACCGACACTGAAGGACAAGCCCCGACAGGTGATAGTGCCGAGAAAGGGTATCGTGGAAATCCAAAGGCTACTACAAGAACTTGAAGGAACCGTATCGGTTACCGTCGGCACCAATCATCTGGGCGTTGCTTCGTCAGGTTACACCCTGACCACCAAGTTGATTGATGCCAAATATCCGGACTATGAACGGGTCATTCCGAAAGATGGGGACAAGGTGGTAGTGGCTGATAAGCAAGCTCTGCGCGATGCCCTGAACAGAACGGCCATCCTGGCCAACGAGAAATTTCGGGGGATTCGGGTCACCCTGGAAAATGACAGCTTGCAGTTGTCCGCCCATAACCCGGAGCAGGAAGAGGCAGAGGAAACCATCACGGTTGACTACAAGGGAGGAACCCTGGAAGTCGGTTTCAATGTCAGTTACCTCCAGGATGTGCTGGCGGTGCTGGAAAGCGACAAGGTCAAGTTGGTCCTGCTTGACTCGGGTAGCAGCGCCATCATCAGAGACGCTGAAACCGAAGGTGCAACCTATGTTGTAATGCCCATGAGATTGTGAATTTTCCACAGACAGTTCTGATCCCTGACAAGATATGAGCCTAGAATGGCTTGAAATTCAACGAGTTAGAAACATCTCCCGTGCCAATCTTGAATTGTCGCCGGGGGTGAATTTGCTTCACGGGAAAAATGGTAGTGGTAAAACTAGCGTTCTGGAGAGCGCTTATTTTTTAGCGTCTTCCCGTTCTTTTCGCCGCAATATGAATACTGCCATGATCCAGCAGGGTATGCAGGATTGCCTGGTTGTGGGTCGGGGTAGGCAGGGGGAAGCCCTTTATCAGATGGGTGTCCAGCGGAATCGAAAGGGCGAACGGGACATCAAAATCAACGGTGATAGCGTCACCCGGGCAACGGAACTGGCAAGGATCATGCCGACCTTGCAGTTGGGTCCTGAAAGTGTTGATCTGCTGCTAGGCTCTCCGGCCATGCGGCGGCGGTTTCTGAACTGGGGTGTGTTTCACATGGAACATCACTTTTCGACACTCTGGGATGCCGCCAACCGAAGCCTGCGGCAGAGAAACCTGGCACTCAGGGCGGGGGCTTGCCCGGCCCTGGAGACCTGGTCGGTACAGCTTGCACACCAGGCAGAGAAGTTAGACCAGGCTCGTGCTAGTTATACCGCCCGGTATGAGCCAGTGTTCCAGTCCCTGGTGGCAGAGATACTCGGGCTGGATGGCGTCAAGTTTGAGTATTATCGCGGCTGGGAAGCGGGCGCGTCTCTGGTGGAAATCTATGCCGATGATCTGGCGGGAGACATAAAAAAAGGTCATACCCAGAAAGGTTTTCAGCGCGCTGATGTTAGAATAGAGATTGATGGTCAGCCAGCCGTTAGCCGGTGTTCCAGGGGCGAGTTGAAAGCCCTGGTCTGGAGCCTGGTGTTGGCTCAGGGCAGTCAATTACAGACACAGCAACACCAGGAGATTTTATATCTGGTTGACGATCTTGCGGCGGAATTTGATCTTGAACATCGGCGGCGGATTGTCAAATTTTTATCCGGTACAGACAATCAGGTGCTACTGACAAGTATTGACCGGGATGCGCTCATCGCCGCTTGCGACGGCGTTGAAACAAGAATGTTTCATGTGAAACAAGGGAAAATTCAGGGGACCTAGATGGCGGAAGATAAATCCTACGACTCGGAGAGCATTACAGTCCTCAAGGGCTTGGACGCCGTTCGGAAGCGACCTGGTATGTACATTGGCGACACTGATGATGGTACAGGTCTGCATCATATGGTTCAGGAGCTGGTAGATAACGCCATTGATGAGGCGCTGGAAGGCTATTGTTCCAATATTGAGGTCACTATTCATCCGGACGAATCAGTCACCGTATCCGATGACGGGCGCGGTATCCCGACCGACATGCACGAGGAGGGGAAGTCGGCGGCGGAAGTGATTATGACGGTGCTACATGCTGGCGGTAAATTCGATGACAGCAGTTACAAGATTTCCGGCGGCCTACACGGGGTAGGTGTGTCGGTGGTCAACGCCCTTTCTGCCACCCTGGTGTTGACAATCTGGCGGGATGGCAAGATCTGGGAGCAGACCTACCATGACGGCGTCCCAGATGAGGCGCTCAGGGTGGTCGGCGAAACCACACAAACCGGTACCCAATGCAGATTTACACCCTCTCCGAAAACCTTTACCAATATTGAATTTCATTACGACATACTTGCCAAACGACTGAGAGAATTGTCCTTCCTGAACTCCGGCGTATCCATTAACTTGACCGATGAGAGAAGCGGCAAGCATGAAAGTTTCCAGTTTGACGGGGGGTTACAGAGCTTTGTTGAATTCCTGAATCAAAAGAAAACGCCTCTGAACAGCATCTTTCACTTCTGTATTGAGCGCGAAGACGGCATAACGGTGGAGGTGGCAATGCAGTGGAATGACTCCTATCAGGAGATCATCCTGGCTTATACCAACAACATTCCCCAGACCGATGGTGGCACCCATCTCCAGGGGTTTCGAGGCGCACTGACCCGTAGCCTCAATGCCTATATTGATAGTGAAGGTCTGGGCAAAAAAGCCCAGGTGAACACCACCGGCGATGATGCTCGTGAGGGCCTGACCGCCATAGTGTCAGTCAAGGTGCCGGATCCCAAATTTTCCTCTCAGACCAAGGACAAACTGGTGTCCTCCGAGGTCAAGGGCGCGGTGGAGCAAGAAATGGGCAAGGCTTTTTCCGCCTACCTCCTGGAAAAGCCTGCTGAGGCGAAGGCGGTAGTTCAAAACATGATTAATGCCGCCCGTGCCAGGGAAGCCGCTCGAAAGGCGCGGGAAATGACCCGCCGCAAGGGCGCGCTGGATATAGCCGGGCTACCCGGCAAACTGGCGGACTGCCAGGAAAAGGATCCGGCGCTCTGCGAGATATACCTGGTGGAGGGCGATTCCGCCGGTGGTTCAGCCAAGCAGGGGCGGGATCGCAGAACCCAGGCGATACTGCCACTCAAGGGCAAGATATTGAATGTCGAAAAAGCCAGATTTGACAAGATGCTTGCCTCAACGGAAGTAGGGACGCTGATTACAGCCCTCGGCTGCGGCATTGGCAGGGATGACTTTGATCCAGACAAGTTGCGTTATCACCGCATTGTCATTATGACGGACGCGGATGTTGACGGGGCGCATATCAGGACCCTGCTACTGACTTTTTTCTTCCGCCATATGCAGGAATTGATAGAACGCGGACATCTGTTTATCGCGCAACCGCCGCTCTACAAAATTAAACGCGGCAAGAGCGAAAAATATATCAAGGATGAAAACGAACTGACGAACTACATTTTGGAAATCGCCCTTGAAGACGCTCGCTTGAATCCGGGCGAGGGCGGCAAGGTGATTGAGGGCGATGCCCTGCGTTCATTGGCGACGGACTTCTATCACATCCAGAACCAGATGCGGCGGCTTGAGCGAGTATATCCGCTATCCGTGCTGAAGCAGATGATTTACCTACCGCGGTTGACGCTGAACAGCCTGACCGATGAGCAACAGATGCAAGCCTGGACAGACCAACTAGCGAGCCGCATGACCGATGCCGGTGCAGATCAGACGCAGTATAGCTTTAGTCTGAGCCAAGACAGGGGGCGACATCTTTATTATCCGCAGGTCTCCGTGGTGAGTCACAGCCTCCAGCGGGACTATGTCATCGGTCGGGACTTCTTTGCATCGGGCGACTATCAGGCATTTGCCACTTTTGGGGAAAAGATAACAGGGCTGGTTCATACAGGCGGATATGTGGAAAAGGGTGAAAAATCAGAACCCGTCAGCAGCCTGGAAGAGGCGCTCGCCTGGTTGCAAACTGAAGCCCTTAGGGGTCAAAGCAGGCAGCGGTACAAGGGTCTGGGAGAGATGAATCCTGACCAGTTGTGGGAGACGACGATGAACCCGAAGAGCCGTACCATGCTGAGGGTCACCATTGAAGATGCCATAGCGGCGGATAGAATCTTCGACACGTTGATGGGCGATCCGGTGGCGCCGAGACGCGAATTTATTGAGCAAAACGCCTTGGCGGTCGCCAATCTTGATGTATAAAGTCCTTTATAATCAATTAGTTAGACTATATTAAAAATTAGAGCCCTGGGACAATGTGTTGCGCAAACGCCAGCAGATCCCGAAAGACAGGTTCATGGTCGGGACGCTGACCCAGGGTCGCTTCACCCTTCCCCGTGAGGACAAGGATCGGCTGGCAGCCGACAGCTTCCGCCGCCTCAAGGTCTGTTAGTGAATCTCCGACAAAAGGCGAGGCTCTCAGCTGGAGCTCGTGTTCATGCACCAGTTGCTCAAGCATACCGATGCGGGGCTTGCGACACTCGCACTGGGCATCGGGGTGATGGGGGCAGAAGCGTATATCCTTCACCTTGCCGCCCGCCGCCGTAATCGCCCGCCGCATTTTTTCGTGAATTTTCTCCAGCATCGCCAGGCTGAGTTTGCCTCGTGCAATCCCCGCCTGATTGGTCACCACATAGATATCAAAGCCGTGTCGGGTGAGGAGGGCAATGGCTTCCAGAGACCCAGGTATCGCTATCCATTCCGCCGGAGACTTGATGTAGTCGGGGGAATCCTGATTGATGACCCCATCGCGGTCGAGGATGACAAAAGGACGCATGATAGGCTGGGGGCTCTATTGCAGCAGAGAAAAGTCTGCCACTTCCAGGAAGAGGCTTCTGACCTGTTGCAGGAGCGCGAGACGATTTTGTTTGACAGTTTCGTCATTCGTCATGACGAGCACCTTGTCGAAAAAACTGTCTATATCAGGTTGCAGTGCGGCAAGGATGGCAAGCTGAGCGGCGACTTCTTCAGAGCGGTGTAACCCCTGGCGAGAATTTTCAAGTTTGCGATGCAAGATTATTTCCGCCTCCTCTTTCAGTGATGACTGGTCAACCTCTACCATGTCTCCAGTGGCTTCTTTATCCAGAATATTGGCGACCCGCTTGTTTGCAGCAATGATTTGTTGCGCAATCGGCTCTTGCCGGAAGTCATGCAGAGTTCTTACCAGCCGATTCATGGTTCGCAAGTTGGTGCTGCGCTGAGCGCCCTTCTGAACGGCTACAATCACATCTGCCAGAATGCCTTGCTCGGCATACCAGTTGCTCAGGCGCTCAAGGATGTAATGATGAACCTTGTTGAGGTCAAAGCCCTTGTCGTAGCCATCAGCGGCTTGTTGCAAACATTTCAACAGGTCAAGGTCCAGATTTTTCTCAATACAGATGCGAATAATCCCTCGTGCCTGCCGCCTTAGGGCATAGGGATCCCGGGAACCGGTTGGTGGCTGGTTAATACCAAAGAGACCGACCAGGGTGTCAAACTTGTCAGCCAGTGCCACCCAGGCACCCAGAGGCGTTTCCGGCAACTCGCCCCCCGCCTGAACAGGCATATAGTGCTCGCCAATGGCTTGCGCCACCGCCTCGGGCTCGCCGTCTTTTCTGGCATAGCAAGCACCCATAAAACCTTGCAAATCTGGAAATTCGGCAACCATGTCGCTGACCAGATCAGCCTTGCAAAGTAGTCCTACTCGATAGGCAGCATCACGCGCGGACGCGCCGCCCGCGGCATCTTTTTCAGAAGACTTCTCAGCCGCCTCTTCGGCGAGCCAGGCTGCAAGCATTGCGATTCTCTCCGCTTTTTCATGGTAGGTACCGAGTTCAGATTGAAATAGAACCTGCTTTAATTTTTCCACCCTGGAATGAAGCGTTAATTTGCTGTCCTGGGCAAAGAAAAAGGCAGCATCTGCCAGCCTGGGCCTGATGACCCGTTCATTGCCCGCAATAATGAGAGACTCGTCATCGGTTTCAATATTGGCTACCGTGATGAAACCCGGTAGCAGAGCATCGCTTCCCACCGCCCTCAGGTGAAAGTATCGCTGATGTTTTTTCATCGCGGAGATCAACACTTCCTTTGGCAGTTCAAGAAACTTCTCGTCAAACTTACCTGCCAGGACCACAGGCCATTCCACCAGAGCCGTGACATCATCAAGCAGTTGTTCATCAATGACGACTTCCGCCTTGGGGCTTAGAATCTTCTCAAGTTGGGAGCGGATGACTTCCTTCCTTTCGCCAACCTCAGCGATGACATAATGTTGCCAGCAGGCTTTGACATAATCCTTGGCGGACGCCAGCTTAAAGGGACCCGGACTCATCAATCTGTGCCCATGGCTTGTTTGTCCAGCCGTCAATCCAAACAGTCGCACTGGGATAGGAGTTCTGCCGTGGATGGCGAGAAGCCACTTCACTGGTCGCACAAATTCATTCCGGTTTCTCCCCCAGCGCATTCGCCGCTCAATGGGGAGCTTTGCCAGGGACTCCTTCAGTAAAGGTTCAAGTTGATTGCTGAGTGAATCACCCGGCACCGTTGAATGATAAGCCACCCATTCGCCACTGTCGGTTTTCATGGTCCTGAGACTGGAAAGATCTGTTACCCCGCAGGATTTGGCGAAACCGAGCAGTGCTTTTGTTGGTTTGCCATCCTGGTCCCAAGCAAGATGGACTGCGGGTCCACGATGTTTTGTTTCACGGTCCTGGGCTCGTTCGGACAGATTCTTTACCATGACCGCCAAGCGTCTGGGTGTGGCATAACTTGTTGCGCCAGCGAAGCCAAAGCCCGCAGACTTCAACCTGTCGCAGAAGATGGTTTCCAGCGCAGTTCGCAACCTGTCCAGAGAAGTTGGCGGCAGTTCTTCTGTGCCAATTTCCACCAGCAAATCTTTACTGCTTGGCATCAGCCTCTCCATCAACAAAGGCTCTGGCATCATCCTCAGCAAGTGGAAAGCCGAGTTCACGCCGGGCGGCGAAGTAACTACGGGCAACAGCTCCGGCGAGTTTGCGTACCCGCAGGATATAACCTTGCCGTTCAGTCACGGATATGGCATGCCGCGAATCAAGCAGATTAAAAGTGTGCGATGCCTTTAACACATACTCGTAGGCTGGCAGGGACAGGCTATATTCAAGCAGCCGATTAACTTCCCCTTCATAAAAGTCAAATTGTCGGAACAACTCATCAACATTGGCAAGATCAAAATTAAAGGCGGACATTTCACTTTCATACTGATGATAGACATGGGCGTAGGTGATGCTTTTATCCTTGTTACCGTCCTTGCCCTGTGCCCAGATGAGGTCTTTGAAGTCTTCAACATTCTGCAAATAGAGCGCAAGTCGTTCCAGTCCGTAGGTGATTTCTCCCATGACGGGATAACACTCCAGGCCGCCGACCTGCTGAAAATAGGTAAACTGGCTAATCTCCATACCGTCCAGCCAGACTTCCCAGCCTAGGCCCCAGGCACCGAGTGTTGGTGCTTCCCAGTTGTCCTCAACGAACCGAATATCGTGGCGGCGGGTGTCCACCCCCAGATACACCAATGACTCCAGATATAGCGACTGAAAGTCATCTGGCGACGGCTTCATCACCACTTGAAACTGATAATAATACTGGTACCTATTGGGGTTCTCCCCGTAGCGCCCGTCTCCGGGGCGCCGACAAGGCTGCACATAGGCTGCCTGCCAACTCTCCGGGCCAACCGCCCTGAGGAAGGTGGCAGGGTGGAAGGTACCGGCACCGACCTCCATATCATAAGGCTGCATCAGGACGCAGCCCTTGCCCGCCCAGAAGGTTTGCATTGAGAGAATCAAATCTTGAAATGTAGCGGCGGCCTTGTTGGCGGGGGTTTTGACCATGGGGATATTATTCTGCTGTGATCGGCTTGATCACAAATAGTAGATCCCCTTCATTCACCTGTTGCTCGGAGCTCAGGTTGATCCGAGTAATCTCATAGCTGTGTGCGGATGAATAGACCTCGCCTGCCTCGTTGGAAAAACTGTTCAGGTTGATAGGGGTAAACATTTTCATCGCCTCCAGTTGACACAGATAATCCTCCGTATTTATCACATCACCGACATTGACATATTCTGGTTCTGAGGGTGAAGGCGCCCGGTAAAATACGCCTGTTGAGGGGGAGAGCACCTTCAATTCATTACTGCCATCAATTTTCAACATGGCAAGATTAATGCTTTTGCCTTCCGACCCGGACGCTTCCTCTATTTCCCGAATCAATTCCTCGGCGTCAATCCGCCCAAGAAATTCCGGCAGATACTCGGTGGAATATAGCCCCTTCTGAAAGACTTTATCTTTCAGAATTCTCTTGATCAGCGCCAGGTTGGTGCAGATGCCGTGAATGTGGATCTGCTCCAGATAGTCGGACATCTTTAGCACTGTGTCTTTGCGATCCTTGCCGTGGCAGATGATCTGGGCAATCAGACTGTCATAGAAGGGGGAAATTATTTTTCCTTCGCCGGCCATGGAGATGAGTTGAATGTGCTCTAGTTCCGGAAAATGGCAACTGGTGATTTCCCCTGGCGCTGGTATAAATGAAATATTGCCCTCTGTGTCCAGCACCACTTTTTCGGCATTGACGCGCACTTCCAGTCCGTAACCCTGCTCAGCAAAAGTCATATCCGCTATGCTGTCGCCAGCAGCAATCTGGAATTGTTTCTCTACTATGTCAACGCCTGTAACTACCTCCGTTACCGGATGTTCAACCTGCAACCGGGTATTCATCTCCATAAAGTACACAGCATCCGCTGGTATATCGTAGATAAACTCAACGGTGCCGGCACCGGTATAGTCAACGGCGTCGGCAATTTTCCCGGCATAATCCAGGACCGCCTGTTTCCATTTTTTCGGCAGGAGAGTGGAGTCTGATTCCTCCATCAGTTTTTGATTGTTGCGCTGGACGCTACAATCCCTGATCCCTATGACCCGGCAATTTCCCTGGGTGTCCCGCAAGAGTTGCGTCTCAATATGCCGCAATCTGGTAACGAATTTTTCGATGTAAATATCACCGTTGCCAAATGCGTTTTTCGCCTCCGTCATCACCTGATGGAAAAGTCTGTGCAGCTGCTCTGGCTTCTCAACTATCTGAATCCCTTTACCGCCGCCGCCATGCACCGCCTTTAGTAGCACCGGATAACCAATTTGAGCCGCGATTTCCGCCGCCCGCTCAGCGGTATCAACAATACCGTGACTGCCAGGCACGACGGGCACATCAATCCCCATGCTGGTGTTGATAGCGTTTGACTTGTTGCCCATGGTTTCCATGCTGGCAACCCGCGGACCGATAAAGTTAATACCGTGGAGTCTGACCAGGTTGGCAAAGTTCGGGTCTTCGGATAGAAAGCCAATCCCCGGGTGCAGGGAATCCACCTTTTCTGCTTCGGCAATACTGATAACACTGAGTGCATTGAGATAACTTTCATCCGATGTGTTGCCGCCAATGCAGACGAGACTATGCCCGGGCCTATTCCGCACCAGGTCTGCGGGCACGGAATCCATATCAGGGTCTGACTGAATCAACACCACCTTGTGTCCCAGGTCCATGGCTCTTGATACTAGTTTAATAGCGGTACAACCCCGTGCATGGATGAGAGTCTTCTTGATAGGTCCTATGAGGTCTTCTTCTCCAGGCGGATTCAGATCCACCAGCGGGCTCTCGGCAATAAGGCGACCAGACATAATGCGGTCAACTACCTGCTCTACCGTCTCTGTGGGCAGCGGGATTGCCGAGTCAATTTTCCGCAGTTCTTCATCCAGAGCGGCGGAGAAGGGATGCTTTACTAGCCCCTGCATGGAACCCTTGGTGAGTGACAGATAGTTGCTAAGTAGACAGGTGAAAGGCAGATTTCGCTCGACAACAGCCTGGCCCGCAAAGGGCATGCTGGAGCCAGTGAAGTAATAGCTCTGTACCAGGGGGTGAGTGACGAAACTGGCTTGGGCGCCGCCAGTGCAGTGACCAAATCCAAACATGATAATCGGCAAATCATTGTCCCGAATAAATCTCGTTATCCGATCATTGATCACCGCCATGGTAAAGAGAGCGGCGGCACCCTCCTTGGTCTGCATACCGCCAGACGATATAAAGCAGATAATCGGCAATCTCTGCACGGCGCACTCCACCAGCAAATGGCAGAACCTGGCACAGTCCGAGTTGTCAATACTCCCCGCCTGAAAGGCCACATTGGACATCACTAAGCCGACGCGATAACAGCCGGTTTCAGTTTTGAAATCACCGACACCGGTAATCAGACCATGGGGGCGGATATTGTTGTTCATTGCCGTTTCTATTGAGGTCCTGAAGGTCGGGAAGGCAGTCGGATTGGCGGACATTAAGGTGCTGTTCAGCTCTTCAAAATTTTCGACATATCGTTCAAGTAGCGTACTGAAGGTCGTGCGCCCGGATCGGTTTTCTTTGCTTAGCATTTCCTGAAACTGCAAATCCCGATAGGCAATAGTTAAACGATTCCAGAAATCCTTCCTCCTGCCAATCCGCATCGGCTCAATTTTACCTTCATATTTTTTGCCGGTTCTTTGGGCGGCATAGTATTGCGGTAAAATCTTTTCAAAGAAGAAACTGACGACCACGAAGAGCGTATCTGATTTGTCCTTGTGGACAATCCGAATCCATTCCTCTACGGACTTCAGAAAACCCGCGCAGTTTGAGTGGTCGGCAAGCGCCTCCATCCAGTCGGCAAAATCTTGCAGAACCTTCTGCTCTGTACGTCCAGCAAAGGCCGGCAACTGCATCACTTCCCCTATGGATTTTTTAAGTAATTGATCAATGAAGGTAGCGGGCAGGGTTCGATGTTCATCCGCTTGCTTGGCGACAGAAACCAGGTCGCCGATCATCTTCTCGTAGAGATGATTGAACAGGATGAGATTTCTGCAGGTATCCGTGAACTGCTCAGTGATATCTACATTGAGGAGCAGATCAAGAATGTTCAGGTCCTGGGAATCCCTGGATGGCGTCGCATCGGTCTTGCGTTTCAAAAAGGACCAGAGAGTATCCTCAAGCAGTTTGCGGTTAAGAGGCAGGCTAGTCTGCGACTCTATATGACTTGCTGGGCGGTCAGTCTCAGCACTGTCGGTAATCAGGTCTCGCGTGGTCATAGAAAGTTCGTGTCCGGAGAGCAGTTTCTTGTCGTACAAGGACGCCCCTTCCAGGATGAGATTAAGCTCTGACACAAGTTGGGCGCCGAGGAAAGTAGCACTCTTCTCTTCAATCCAAGCCTGATCAAAGAGTTTCCTGCCTTCAAAACTGAACCGCTGTTTCAAATCAATCCGAAAGTCATCACTGGCGTCGGATAGGGCGCTGAGCAGGCCTTTTACATCTTCTATATCGTCAATACTCAGCAGGAAGGCATTGGTTTCCCAGTTGTTCAGATGTTGTATCAGGGCGGCAAGATTGTCTGCCGCGCTGGCTTTCCAGCGGTTGTAAAGATGTAGTCCGGTCACCAGACAAAGGTCTTCACAGGCAATTTCAAAGTTGCTGATCGGTTCGCCGAAGAGCAACAAAGCAAGTCGCCCCCGTTCGGTATCAAGAGAGGACTTTTTATCTTGGAAGTTATCCCATGCCTGGTGCAAGGCTTCTTCGTAGAGAATTTTGTCTGGGTCCTGGAGCCAGTCAAGAAAAGCCACGCGCCGTTCCCGGCGAATTCGCTGGGACAGTTCGCCCGGGGGGATTTCCGTATCCGCCAAGCGACCATAGAGCGTCGTGGTTGTGGTCTTGATGCGCCGCCTCAAATTCAGATAACGCAGATGCCGGTAACCAACGCCAAACACATTGGGATACTCGGTCGGCGAGGTACGGAGTTTCAGGGTTGAACTCGCATGTACCGCCGCCAGGGACTCGCTGAGATTCAGGTATCTGTTGATGTTGCGTCGGTAGTGGTCAAACACCTCTGGATGCTCGGCAACGAAGAGCCTGCTACTTTCCTCAATGGAGCTGATGCTAGACACAATGACATTGCGCAGGTTGTGAATCTTGTGGTCCTCGCCCGGGTCGTAGTCCACTATGCCGTCAATGTTGCCCTGCCGATAAAGTTCATAGGAAGAAACCCCGACGAACTTCGCGCACTCCTGCCATGACAGATTGTAACGCCTTACCAGATTGGCAAGACTCTTAGGGTGAATGGTGTTGAAGACGCCAGTCCGCAGGGACAGGAGTAGATTGCCCGCAGCGAGAGGAATGGCACCACCGGAATATCCCTGACCGATAATGATGCCGAGTGTGGGCACATCTACATTGCACATCTCGGCAATAAGTCGGGAGATGGAATGCGCCTGATTGTTTACATTAGCCTCTTCATAGGGGTCAGCACCAGGCGTATCCATGAAGGTCACTATGGGGGTGGAGCGAATGGCATACATACTTGCCACTTTTGCCGCCGCATTGTGATGTTCTGGACCCCAGACTCCCGTGGCATGGCTGCGGTCTTGGGTGATAAAACCTATGCGCCGAGATTCGCCAGCAAAATCAAATTCCAGTTCCGCCGAATAAAAGGGACCGTCTGAAATTTCGTTGGAAATCGGTAACCCCAAGGCGTGGATAATTTGCCTTGCACCGGGACGGGTTGATTCTTCCGTGGGTGCTACGGTGGCGGCTATGTAGGCATCAACCTCCATGCTGCGGAGGTTTTCCAGCTCTATTTCAATCTGCCGTTCGGTCAGGAGCCCGTCAATGACCGCCGCCGGCTCTTTTCGGGGGAAGAGGGAAAAGTCCCTGGCAAGGCTTTCCGCGTTCAAATAGAGTTGGTCAACAGATGCTGTTTTTTGCTCCATGGTTGTCCAGCGTATTACTGCCAATGGTTGAGGGTGGTCTGTTCATTAAAAACAGGCGCTTAGCTTAGTGTATAGCCCCTGTGCCTGCAATGGCTTGCCCCGGTGTACAATTCTGACAAGCCAGCTGAAGGCTCTGCTCTGAGCTTTTGCGGGCGATGCGCAAACTCCCTTATGAATAGAGGTACCGTATCAGGGATTCTGCGACACAGACCGGCTTGTCAGCGCCTTCCACTTCCACGATGACTTCGCGTTTCACTTGAATGGTGTTCTGTCCTTTAAGTTCTGCGGAAACCAATGTGTGCCGGGCGCGAAGTTTTGAGTTGACAGGTACAGGGGCGGGGAAGCGCACCTTATCCAGACCATAATTGACCATCATATAAACGCCGTCCAGCGCCTCGGGTTTGAGCGGCGCAATGGAGCTGCCGAGATGCACTATCAAGGATAGGGTCAGGAAACCATGGGCAATGGTCACCTTGTAGGGAGACAGGCGCGCTGATTTCTCCGGGTCAGTGTGAATAAATTGGCGATCAAGGGTTGCCTCAGCAAACAGGTTGATCCTGTCCTGATCCACCGTCATCCAGGTACCGACGCCTTCTTCCTGCCCCAGGATGGATTGGAAAATGTCCAGGGCGACACTTGCTTTTTCCGATATGGCACTCTCTGATGCTTTTGTTGACATAGTCTTCTCCAATGTGGACTGAAACAATCGCCGCTAAGACTGCTACTAAAAAGAAACGCAGAATACCACAAGCCCGCCTGTTGTTTCTTCAGGGTGAAAGCGACTAGCATGGACGGGTCTTGTCAGTGCCCGGGGTGCATTTTCCAGTGCGGCAAACGGTGCAACGATTCATTATTTTGGTACTTGCTGCGGTGCTCTTCTTGGTCTGCTGGGTCTTGCTGGTGCCTGCCCCAGCCAAGTCTCGGTACATCCTGCCGCCACCACCCACTCAGCCTGAATCTGTCACTCCCAAAGCCCCTGTTGCTGAGGCCGCCTTGTTTGAAGAACGCTGGGTGTCCCGTGGCGCCACCAAGCAAGTGCACAGTGCAAGCATTGTTGCCCAGAAGGGGGCATTGGTTGCTGTCTGGTATGGGGGCACCAGGGAGGGAGCATCTGACACCAAATTGTTCCTGTCGCGTCTTGTTGATGGGAGATGGTCTCTGCCGCAGCGCGTCATGGACCGGCACCAGGCGGCGGCACAACTTAATCGCCCGATTCGGAAACTTGGCAATCCTGTTATCCACAGGTGGCAGGATGATGCTCTTGGCATCTTCTTTGTTTCGGTTTCTCTGGGCGGTTGGGCGACGAGTTCAATTAACTACATGGAATCCAGAGATCAGGGGGCAAGTTGGAGCCATGCCAGAAGGCTGGTGACATCACCCTTCCTGAATATCAGCACTTTGGTGCGGGCTAGCCCCTTACCTTTGCAGGATGGCTCCGTTCAACTCCCGGTCTATCATGAAATGGCGGGCAAATTTGCCGAGGCACTGCGCATCTCAAGGCAGATTGATGTGCTTGGCAAGGCGCGCATCTCCTCTGGCGTGAAGGCAATACAACCTGCCATCGCGCCGCTATCAGAACGGGAAGCAGTAGCGCTACTCCGTTATTATTTCGGGCAGCCAGCAGACCGGGTATTGCAAACCCGGACGGATGACGGCGGCGCGACCTGGACAAGGCCTCTAGCCCTTGATCTGCCTAATCCCGGGTCTTCCGTTGCGTTGCTACGTTTGCATGAGGGGATGTTAATTGCGGTGCTGAATGACCTGGAGGAGCATAGGTATCAATTAAGCCTTGCCGTTGCGACAACCAGAGATACTGCCTGGCGGGTCGTCCGCTCCATTGAACATGAGGATGCAGGGCCGGACAGCCAGGCTTTTGAGTTCTCCTATCCTTCGTTGCTTCAGGACGATAATGGCATCATCCACCTCGTTTATACTTGGAATCAGACGCGGATAAAACATGTCCTGTTCAACCGGGCATGGATATGCGCCGCCGCCTCGGCGGGTAAAATCTGCTGATTGGTTTTTACCCTGCCCGATCTTTGCTGGGCTGGAGTGCCAGACACCTGGGCTCGCGCAATCACTTGGTTTTAGGGACGACTTCTTATACTGTGTAATGATGAACATACAGCCTCTTTCCGGTGCTCTCGGCGCTGAAGTCCAGGGCGTTGATCTCCTGCATTTGGAACAGGACCAGTTGCAGGAGATTGAGTCTGCTTTTCTGGAATATCTGGTGCTTTGTTTCCGGGATCAGCAGCTGTCCCCAGGCGATCTCCTGAGACTTACGGAACGGCTGGGCGGCCCAGGAGAAACCCCCTATCTTGGCGGCTTGCCAGATTTCCCGGAGGTCGTGCCCGTCGTCAAGGAAGCCGATGAAAGGTCGCCCTATACTTTTGGTGCTGGCTGGCATACGGACTTCACTTTTCAGGAATGTCCACCCGACCGTACCTTGCTATACGCGGTTGATACCCCGACAGTTGGCGGCGATACCCTGTATTGCAATCTGTACCAGGCTTATGAGGCCCTGTCAGAAGGGATGCAAGCAGTCCTGTCCGATCTCAATGCTGTCCACAGCGCAGTCCGCGCCTATGGTCCCAAGGCGACCTTAAGGGAGCATCTGGAAAACATGAGCATCGCCAACGACACAGCTGAGCCCCAGACAATGCTGCATCCCGTGATCCGTCAGCATCCCGCTACGGCTAGGCCCGTCCTATGGGTCAACCCGACCTACACCATCAGATTTGAGAAGATGACCGAGGCGGAGAGCAGCCCCCTGCTCAATTACCTCAATCAACTGGCTGTGTCACCCTCCTTCACCTGTCGTGTGCGTTGGCAGCCGGGGACCCTGACCATGTGGGATAACCGTTGTACGCAACACTGTGCCACCTCCGATTACGCTGGACACAGGAGAGAGATGCTACGCACCACAGTCGCTGGGACCAGACCCCTTGCCCAGGGCAGGGGGCATTGATATTTTTGCCAAGCGGCTTTGGTGGCTATGCGTATTTTTTAGTCAACAGGATTAAAAACTGACCAACGCTCATTATTATTGTTTGTATCCTATTGATATTTAAGGATTTGTTAATACTGGTATTGAAATTGCGTTGCATAACACCACAATGACACTTATCCCATTGACGAGGTAAAAGATGAAAGACGAAACAGTAAGGAGACTGAAAAACCGTGACCTTTGGACAAGGGTTCTTTTTATGATCCTTTTCTCAATCGCTTATGGTCTGGCTGAGTTTATTATGGTCTGGGTAGTGGTGTTCCAGTTCTTCGCGACGCTGATTACCGGCACGGTTAATGAGCCGCTATTGAGGTTCGGCAACAATCTCAGCATGTATATCTTTGAGATCCTCAGATATCTGACTTTTAATACGGAACTGCACCCCTTTCCCCTTGGTCCCTGGCCAGACAAAGAGCCGGGCGGTGAACGCTGGACCAGCCCTGAATCTATTGCGCCTAGACCCGAGAAGGACGAGCCAGCTTCCAGCGAGTCGGACCCGGAGGACTCAAAATAAAGGCGATCTTTCGGGGATAAAATCCGGGCTTGTTATATGCCGATGCCGGTCCCCGGCATCGGTTCAACTGTTGGTTCAACTGTTGGTTCAACTGTTGGTTCAACTGTATAAGCTCAGATACCTTTGGCACTCCCCCAGCTCCGTCATTCCCCTGACTCCGTCATTCCGTGCTTGACACGGAATCCAGACTGGC
>DKIG01000013.1 GCA_002454165.1 Gammaproteobacteria bacterium UBA6724 | reverse complement strand
GTACAAATTGTTCTATCCGCTCTGTCGCGTAACCATAAACTAATATGAGCTTTAGAAATGATTCCGCCTGCACTCGCTCCTCTGGATTACCGTAATTCCGTCGTTTGTTTTGGTGGATGTAGGTAATATATTTTTGCTCATCGTCAAATCTGATTAAGCCTTTGTCGATTCCTTGTTGTATCAGGTTCATTGGTTTTTATTTCTAGTTTTATAATGCTTTCTACATGTTTGATTTGAATGTATCAGAGTCGCTCTCACAGAATTTTACAAAATACATACTATTATGATTCTCTTGACTGTACTAAATACTTTGTTCGAACATTTCTTTCTCTTTTAGATATCCTGTAACAAACTTAGTTATACAAGACAGCCCCTTATTATTTTCCGTCCATTTTACCGAAAACATTTGTCATGCATCCCTTCAACCATACATATAATATGGTGATTTGAGTATAATTTTCTGGTTTTCTGCTCCGTATCAGGATAAAAAGTAGACTTTATTCAGGAATAGCGGGGCAGGATTATTAGCGGGCGCGGCGGGCGACGGATACTGTACCCTTCATTTCTTCTAGATTCTGGTTTTTGCCAGAATGACAGACGATGCGCTCCTCGCACCCACCTCGTACATTGGCCTGTTGGCGAGGTAAAAGACAACTTAAAAATAAGGGGACGTAATGAGCCAAGAGCGCATAGTCGTTAACATTCACAAGATCGCTAGTGTGACGACCCTACTAGGCTATTGTGGTATCTTGAATTTGTAATTCAATGCGTGATATTCCATGTTTCAGCGGAGCCAGTTATGTCAAAAAAAGAGTTAACAGCGCCAGTTTCAGAAGGGATGGCGGATAGGGATGGTCTTATCTGGTTTGATGGCGAACTGGTGCCCTGGCGAGAGGCGAAAGTTCATATTCTGACCCACACGCTTCACTATGGATTGGGCGTTTTTGAAGGGGTGAGAGCCTACGCCACGGATAGAGGTCCGGTCATATTCCGGCTACACGACCATACTGAACGACTGTTTAGGTCTGCCCACATTATGCGCTTTGACATGCCATTTTCCAGGGATGAAATTAATGCAGCACAGATAAGAGTCGTTCGGGAAAACGCTCTGCAAGAAGCCTACCTCAGACCCATGTGTTTTTACGGCGCGGATGCCATGGGGCTAAGAGCAGAGAATCTAACATCACATTGCATCGTTGCCGCCTGGGAGTGGCCCAACTATATGACCCCCGAAGCAGGCGTCAAGGGTATCAAGGTACGCACCTCCTCCTACACCCGGCATCATGTGAACATCACCATGTGCAAGGCGAAAGCCAACGGTAACTACATCAATTCAATACTGGCGTTGCGGGAAGCACTGGATAGCGGATGTGAGGAAGCACTCTTACTGGACAACGAGGGCTATGTGGCTGAGGGTAGCGGCGAGAACATTTTCCTGGTGCAGCAAGGCAGACTCGTCACGCCCGATTTGACCTCATGCCTTGAGGGTATTACCCGGAACACTGTGTTTGTGCTGGCGGATGAACTTGGCATTGATGTCGTGGAGCGGCGTATCACCAGGGATGAGGTGTATATCGCAGATGAAGCATTCTTCACTGGTACGGCAGCAGAAATCCTACCTATCAGGGAACTGGACGGCAGACTGATTGGTGGCGGCGACCGTGGACCCATCACCGAAAAATTTCAGTCTATCTTCTTTGCTCAGGTCCTGGGCAGAAGGAGTGAACATCCCGAATGGTCAACCTTGGTTGGCTAGGCATCCAGGGCGGGAAAAGGCATAACGTCGTGGTAGAAAAATCCCGGCACATTCTGGTCCTTGCGCCTGCATGGATCGGGGACATGGTGATGTCCCAGGTGATTTATTCTCACCTAAAAGCCGCCGATCCGGATTTGGTTATTGACCTATTGGCGCCCCGGTCAACTGTCGCCCTTGGGTCCCGTATGTCAGAAATAAACCACAGCCTCCTCATTGACCAGACGCATGGACAACTCGGCATCAGATATCGCTACCAACTGGGACGTCGTCTTGCGGCAACCCGCTACGACCAGGCGATTCTGACGCCCAACTCGTTCAAGTCAGCTCTTGTGCCCTTCTTTGCCGGGATCCCGGTCAGGACAGGCTTTCTCGGTGAATGCCGTCATTTCCTTCTGAATGATATAAGGCACCTGGATAAAAATCATCTTCCGAAAATGGTAGACCGTTTCCTCGCGCTGGCGATAGACAGGGCTCAGACAGGTGCGTCCCCTGTCCTCCCGAAACTGCAAATTGACCCGGACAATCAAGAAATACTCATCACAAGGTTTGGACTTGATACCAAGCGACCCATTGTCGGCATCTGCCCCGGCGCGGAGTTCGGAAACTCCAAGCAGTGGCCAGAGGAGCATTATGCGACGCTTGCCCGGGAAGTCATCCACTCAGGCAGTAGTGTGTGGATTTTTGGTTCCAATGCCGATGCGCCCTCTGGTACCAGAATTAGTCAGCAGGTACCGGAGCATTGTATTAACCTAACTGGCAAGACTTCACTATTTGATGCCGTGGATTTGCTTGCCCTGTGCAAGCAGGTGGTCAGCAACGATTCCGGTCTGATGCATGTGGCGGCGGCGGTGGGTTGTCGGGTAATCGCCATCTACGGATCTACCTCAGCTTTGTTTACTCCGCCCCTGAGTGATGATGCCAGCATCGTGCAACGAGAATTAAACTGCCGCCCCTGCTTTGCGAGGGAATGTCCCCTGGGTCACAAGAATTGTCTTGTGCAAATATCAGCACAAGATGTGCTCCGGTTACTCTAGGGTTGCTGTAGGGTGATTGCATGAGAATTCTGCTGGTAAAGACATCTTCTCTGGGAGATGTGGTACATGCGTTATGCGCGGTAACAGAGGCGCATCACCAGCACCAGGCTATTCGGTTTTCCTGGGTGGTTGAAGCCGGGTTGGAACCGATAGTGAAGTTGCATCCCGCCGTTGAGCAGGTCATCCCGGTGGCTGTCCGCAGGTGGAGGCGGTCAATGATGAAGTCACCTGGCGAGATTGCCACATTCATCTCAGATCTTCGTAGCACTGAATACGACCTGATTATTGATGCTCAGGGTCTGTTGAAAAGTGCCCTGATTGCCCGATGTGCCAAGGGGCAACGGCATGGTTTTGACCGCCTCTCCGCCCGGGAATCAATCGCCAGTAGATTTTACGATGAGTCCCACGCCGTGCCTGTCACCCTGCATGCGGTGGAGCGGCAGAAGTTGTTGCTGGCGCAATGTCTGGGCTACGAGCCGCTCCCGGGAGCAGACTACGGCATTCCTGTTGATACCAGATTGCAACGCAACAGGATTATGCTGTTGCATGGCACCTCCTGGGCATCAAAGGAATTGCCGGAAAGTTACTGGCGGGAACTGGCAATCCTCGCCACGACTGCAAACTACGAACTTCTCATACTGGGCGGCAATGATCGGGAATGGCAGCGGGCAAAAAGAATCGGCGAGGGTCTGCCGACGGAAATCCTCAGACAACCGGACCTCGGTGACCTTGTCAAAAAGATGCAATCCTGCGCCGGCGTGATTTCTGTTGACACCGGGCTAGGTCACCTTGCCACCGCCCTCGGGCTACCGCTGATCGGTATCTTCGGTGCTACAGACCCGGCTCTAACCGGCATGACAGGTGCCAACGCAAGATTGATGGCAAGCAGGCATTTACCCTGCATCCCCTGTAGGAAGCGAGTCTGTCGGTTGCCTACCGATTCAAGCAGTATTTACCCGCCCTGCTATCAACCCACAAGCCCGAAAAACGTCTGGCAAGCCTTGCAATCGCAAATTTGCCAGAGTGAAAAAACCGGCTGATGGACACCCATTCACACCGTACAGAAGCCACCGGCACGACTGACAGCATTCTTGACAGCCAGACCGCAGGGGAGGAGGACCGAGGGACTATCGCCTTTTGTCTGTTCAAGTATTTCCCCTACGGCGGCTTGCAACGAGATTTCCTCCAGATCGCCCTGGAAATCCAAGCCAGAGGTTACCGGATACGGGTCTATACGCTGACCTGGCAAGGTGATATTCCAGAGGGGTTTGAAGTCGTCCTCGTGCCGGTCAAGTCGCTGACCAATCACGGCCGATACAAGAAGTATCATGCCTGGCTCAGTCGACACCTGCGACATCAACCCGTACAAAAAGTGGTGGGTTTTAACAAAATCCCTGGGCTGGACATCTATTTCGCCGCCGACCCCTGTTACGAGCACATGACACGGACACGGCATAGCAGGCTATACCGGCTCTTGCCCCGCTATAAACTCTTCTCAAACTTTGAAGGTGCAGTTTTTGATGCCGATGTCAGGACAGAAATTATGATGCTCTCTGCCGCGCAAATTCCGGTGTTTGTAAACTACTATGGTACCCAGGAAAAACGCTTCCACCTCTTGCCGCCCGGCATTACCAAGGACCGGATTGCAACCTCAGACAAGGCTCAGATCAGGCGACTGCTCCGCGCCGAATTCGGAATTGCCGATGACGAGATACTGCTGCTCATGGTCGGTTCTGGCTTTGTCACCAAAGGGCTGGACCGCGCGCTCATTGCGCTGGCTTCATTACCAGACAGTCTGCTCAAAAACACCCGCCTGATAGCCATTGGTCAGGACGCACCCCGGGCATTTCTCAGGTTGGCTACCAGCTTAGGTGTCCGTGACAGGATCGAAATTTTAAGGGGCAGGGAAGATATTCCAAGATTTCTGATGGCGGCTGATTTACTCCTTCACCCAGCCTATACCGAAAATTCTGGCACGGTATTGCTGGAAGCGAGCGTCGCCGGTTTACCCGTGCTGGCAACCGATATATGCGGTTACGCGCATTATGTGGAAGAAGTTGGCACCGGGAAGTTGATACCTTCCCCCTTTCGGCAGGAAAGATGTAACGCCATGCTCCAAGATATGCTCATCTCACCCGAACGAGAAGTATGGTCCGCCAATGGCATTGCCTTTGCCAAGGTCGCCGATATATTCAACATGCATGACCAGGCAGCAGATTTGATTACGGCTGAGCAAGCTGAACCGGCGCCACAGTTGGAAAGCCTTGAGATAACTGAGGGGGCTTATATTGCAGATGAGCTCAGGGGACGATTCAGCGAGGAGCATCTATTTGACCAGGTAGCCGCTCTGCAAGGCGAGATGTACCGAGACATGATTACAAGGCGAACCCTCAGGTTCACTGAAAAGGGTAACGCCTACTTTGCCAAGGTGCACTTCGGCGTGGGCTGGTTGGAAATTTTCAAGAATTTGGTGCAGGGAAGATTGCCCGTCATCAGTGCCGCCAATGAGTGGCGGGCGCTCAGGCACCTGGCGGGAACAGGCATTGATACCCTGGAGCCGGTTCTGTACTGCAAGTCTGGCTGGAATCCAGCCGCGATTCATTCCTGTATCATCACCCGCTCCCTGGACAATACCATCAGCCTGGAAGATTTGATGGGCGAAAAATCCTGTAACAAAATTCTCAAAAGAAAACTGATCACCAGAATTGCAGAGATAGCCAAGATCATGCACACCCGGGGTATTAACCACCGTGACTTTTATCTGTGTCATTTTTTTTTAGACCGGTCTGGTCAACCTGATCAGCATGGCGGAAGGTTGAAATTGTCTTTGATTGATCTCCACAGAGCGCAGATTAGACGCAGGACACCGATGCGATGGCGAGTGAAAGACATAGGTGAGTTGCTCTTTTCTGCCTTGGAAGCCGGGCTGACAAAGCGCGACCTCTTACGATTTATACGGAGCTATCTTCCTGAGGGGACAAGCCTGCGCGCATCGCTCAGTAGGGACAGGGTCTTCTGGAACCGTGTTCAACGACGAGCAGTCCGACTCTATCTGCAAGACCACGACACCCTTAATCTGAATATCGCCCGTCTGACGGGACTAGATAGATAGTTTCTGTTGCATTTTTGCTATGTATGAATTTGACGCCGATTCCCTCATCAAATCCCGCCGCAGGGTCAAGCTGCCATTTCGTCTTTCAATCAGGGTAGATGACATTGGAACCTTTGACATCACCGTCAGGGAGATTCTTCGTTTGCTACCCGGAAAACGCCTCGCTCTGCTCGCAGATGATGGGCACAGAAAGCTCTTCGTCAAACTGTTCATCGGCAGAGCGGCAAGAAGGTACAGGCGGCGGGAGTTGCTTGGGGTCAGCGCCATGGACACTGCGAAGGTGCCAACACCGACGCTACTCTGGCAGGGAAGACTGTGCGGTCGCGGCAGGGGCTTGGCACTGGCATTTGAATATGTCAACCATGCCTCTAATCTGACTGAAGCCTTTAAGGGTGCAAATGACCAGGCCGGACGATTGGCGGTGATGACAAGAGTCATGCCGATACTCGCGAAATTGCATCAGGGAGGTGTGGTACAAAACGACATTCATCCGGGTAACTTCCTGATAACGGATGAAAGTGTTTATCTTATTGATGGTGGCGATGTCGTCAAGAAGGCTCAGGCAGCATTGTCAGAAGCCGACAGCCTGAACAATCTGGCGCAATTCTGTGCCCAGTTTCAACCAAGATTCAATAAGTTGATACCACAGGTCCTGGAAAATTACCGTCTGCATAGAGGCTGGCAAGAGAATGATATTCAGGAAGCTCTGCTGAGTAGCAAGATCCATGCGTGTCAGGAGACAAGAAAAGCCGACTACATCCAAAAAGCATTCCGGGACTGCACCCGGATTTCCTGCCGCTCCTCTTTCCGACGATTCCAAGTCTGTGAACGCAAATATGACACCCCAGCCATGAGAATGTTGCTGAGCAATCTTGATGCTGCCATTGACAAGGCACGGGACGCCGATTGCCTGCTGAAGGACGGCAATACCTCTACCCTGGCACGCATTGAATGCCCTGAAGGTCCGCTGGTTGTGAAACGTTATAATTTGAAAAATTTCACACACCGCTTAGAACGAGCCTTCCGCAAATCAAGAGCCTGGATATCCTGGGGAAATATCTTTCGGCTGGAGTTTCTGGGTATCAATACGGCTGAGCCGATTGCCTTGGTGGAAGAAAGATTCGGTCCTATCAGACTCAGGGCGTACCTAGTGACGAAATACATAGCAGGCTCAGATGCCTCCAGCCTGAATGAACTAGCGGACCCGACACCGGCAATCTCTTCAATCGCCAGGCTCTTGTGTGACATGACTGAGGTCTGTCTGACCCACGGCGACCTCAAGGCGAGTAACTTCCTGCTTAGCTCGGACGGACCGATGCTCATTGATCTTGATTCCATGAGGGAGCATCAACGAGGAAAACCATTTACCTCAGCCGTGCAAAAGGATCTTGCCCGATTTATGAAGAACTGGGAGTCCAATCCTCGCATCAGTACCAGGTTCGCTACTCTTCTGAAGGATTGCATCATTGATACCCCAGGGAAGTAGCCATCATTTCCAGATAACCTGGATGTCGGCTAATATACCGCTTCTGTAATTTCCCAGAGCTAAACCCTTGCCATTAGTTGTGCTTGGTTTATCAGGTGCTTTGACGCACGACCCATCTGCTGCGCTGTATGTTGACGGGGAATTGCTTGCCGCTGCCGAAGAAGAGCGATTTACCAGAAACAAGCACGCTAAAAATGAGATGCCGTTGCACGCCGCCAGATTTTGTATGCGGCAGGCTGGTGTTAAGCCGGATGACATTGATGTGGTTGCCTTTCCCTTCGGTAAAACAAGCATTTTCGGCAAAGCCAGGTGGCACTACGCCAAACGCTATTGGTATGCACCCGACCGGGCACTTGATGCCATCTTCAACGGTAATCGACACTATCGTCGCAATGTAAAAAAAGTCAGAGGTCTGCTGGAGCAACTCGGCATAGCCTGGAATGGAATTGAATTTGATGCTGTGGCACACCACCTTGCCCATGCGAGTAGTGCCTATCATCTGAGTGGCTTTGAGGGGAAAACGGCGATACTGGGCATAGACGGAAAAGGTGAGTACGCCACCACCTTCTTTGGTTATGGTGAGCGAGGACAGATACACAAGATCAAGGAATTTTACGACCCTGACTCGCTTGGCCAGTTGTATGCGTCCTTCACCGAATATCTCGGCTTCGAAATACTGGATGGTGAGTACAAGGTCATGGGCATGGCACCCTATGGTGACCCGACGCTATATGATCTGTCCCGGTTGATTACATTTGACGGCAAGGAAATTACTGTCAATACAAAATTGGTAAATACCATCGGACTTCGCCGTTACAAGGAAGACGGGAAGGCTTACTACTTCAGCAAGCGGCTAATTGATTGGTTGGGTCCCAGACGCAAGGGCGATATGGCAGATGACCCCTATGTTCACTATGCCGCCTCAATACAGAAGCTCTACGAGGATATTTCACTGCAACTTATTGAGGTCTATCTCGGCGATATCCTGAGGGAAACCGGCCGGCTGGTATTCGCCGGTGGCGGTGCACTCAATGTCAAACTTAACCAGAAAATTCTTGACCTGCCTTATGTGAAGGAATTGTTTGTGCAACCTGCGGCGAGCGATGCAGGGACTGCGGTGGGGGCGGCGGCATTTGCTTCCTGGAAACGGGGCGTTATGCCGCAAAAGATGGAGCATGTTTACCTGGGACCAAACTACACTACTGAGGAATGTATTGAAGCCTGCACAAGCCACAGCGGGAAACCTGTGTTTGAACAGCTAGACAATGTACCGAACCGGGCAGCAGAGATTCTCGCTGCGGGTCATCCGCTCGCCTGGTGTCAAGGTCGCATGGAGTTTGGCCCAAGAGCACTGGGCGGGCGTAGCATACTGGGCTGTCCGAACACCAAAGGCATCTCAGACAAGATCAACCAGCAGATCAAATTCAGGGAAAGATGGCGACCCTTTTGCCCCAGCATTCTGGATACGGTGGCTGAAGAGATGCTCCAGACAGATCATCCAGCACCCTATATGACTATCACCTTTGAAGTCTCGGAAGCCTGGCAAACAAGAATCCCTGAGGTGGTCCATAAAGACGGTACTTCGCGCGTACAAATCGTCACGGAAAAGACCAACCCCAGATACTATGCGCTCCTGAAACAAATGGAGACACTGACGGGTAACGGTGCCGTGTTAAATACTTCAATGAACCGGCGCGGCGAGCCCATGATCTGTTCGCCCACTGACGCATTGAACATGTTCTTTGATTCTGACCTGGAGTTTCTGTTTCTGGAAGATATTCTGGTAACCAAGCAGACCCAAGAAACACAATCTACACCAGGCATAAAAGACCAAGCACTGAGCGGATAACTGACCCTGGCATCATGCAACAGGTCAATAGGGTCTTGGTTCCCCGTCCGGTCTTGTTTTGAAGCGGCGATGTAACCACCAGTATTGTTCTGGACTGACCCTTATTGCTTCTTCAATCAACGCATTAATCCTAACGCAATCCGCGTATTGATCCTTGCTCGGGAAATTATCCAGCGACGGCCTGAGATGGATGGCATAGTGACCAGAGTCAAGATGCCGATAGTGAGAGAAGAATACAACCGGCGACCGGGTTATTTTTGCAATTCTGGAAGTTGCCGTAATAGTGGCGGCGGGAATATCAAACAAGGGTACGAAAATTGAATGCTTGCGACCATAATCCTGATCCGCCCCGTACCACACAATATGCCCTTGTCTGAGCCTCTTGATTACCTGCCGCACATCGCTGCGTTCTATCGCCAGAGGAAAATGCCGCCGTCTGCCTCTTGTCATCACGGCTTCCAGCAACTTATTTTTATTTCGGCGATACATGATGTCGAAAGGTAGATGACTTGCCAGCACCGCCCCGCAAAAATCCAGACTTGACAGGTGCATCCCCAACAGAATAACGCCCTTGCCCTGAGCCTGGGCTTCTTTGAGATGCTCCAAGCCGTATATATCTATCGGCGATTGGAATTTGTCAGCCTGTCTAAACCAGGCAAGCGCTGTCTCTACCAGGCTAATGCCGCTGGAGCGGAAGTTATCCTTGACCAGTTGCGTCAATTCGGCATCACTTAGTCGGGGGAAACACAACCGAATATTGACAGTGACGATATGGCGGCGGCGATGGGCAAGATAATAAGCGACCCTTCCCAAAAAAGACCCGACTAGCCAGCGGGCACCTGGCGGCAAGACGCACACAACCCGAATCAAGCCAATACCCAGCCAGACAATCCAGTATCTAGGTTTGAGAAATTCCCCTTGTGCAAGCCTGGTATAAATTGTCACATTGCTTCATCAAAAATGTACTTATATTCTACCCTGTCTTGCCCAAAGACTGTACATTACTAGGATGGCTCCTACTACTCACACTATCCCCAAGCGTTTATTCCCCGGACTTGTCTCCAATGTCATTCAACGCTTGGGATCCAACAACTTTTTTGAGTTTGAATGCGCGGACGAAGCTAGATGTTTAATCCACTCAGGCTTTGCAGAATTTGAAGATTTTTGGCATCTACCAAGAGAATTCGTCGATCAGGTAAATTACCGCCGCGGGGGCTGGAGCGGAGTGTCAAAACTGGCCCTTGGCAATGGCTCAGAGGAAAAGCATTACTTCGTCAAACGGCAGGAGAATCAGTTTCGTTATGCCATTAGAAAACCATTCGGCGCACTAACCTATAACTATGAAATTGATGCCATCAGACGCAATAAAAGCCTGGGTTTTCCCAGTATGGATATTGCTTGTTATGGGATGAGAAAGGCGGGTTCTATTCATCAGGGTATCATTGTATCCAGAGCAATTGAGCATCCTTCTCTGAGCGAAATCAATGCCGGGGGGTCTCATGGGAACAGCGTGCATTGGAAAGACCTGGAACCCATATTACGCCATGCCGGTCTATTATTATTCAAAATGCACAGGCAACGCATTCAACATGGTGCACTGTATCCTGATCATTGTTTTATCAATTTGTCCTCAGGACAATTGCAGTTGATAGATTTCGAAAGATCAAGAATACGCCACACAGTCCATGGGGCTATAGCAAGCGATTTGAAACAGTTCATAAAACGAGTAGTCTGGATGCCTGACATTGCCTTGGATGCTTTCTTGGCACCCTACATGCCCCGTTATGAGAGCTTAATCCACACTCTCAGAAAGAAATATCAAAATCCATGAACTCTCCCACACAGCCAAGTTCAAACCGGGTGCTCAATTATGAACGGGTAAAATCCGACAAGCACAGCGCCCAACTCTACACCCGGCGTAAACCTGCAAAACATAAATCTGAAATGAAAATGGTCAGTCAAGCCGTGCTCATGCTCCCTAATGATGAGGTAAAAACCTTCCTGGATGTCCCCTGCGGAGTTGGCAGGATGAGTTTGTGGTTAGGACAAAAAGGATTTTCTATCACTGCAAGCGACCTGGGCGAGGCTGCCCTGGACTTAACAAAAAGGTCAATGTCCGACGCAGGCATTAATGCTGATGTTAACTCTCAGAATATTTTTAGTATGACTTACGATGACCGCTCCTTTGATGCCACCATTTGCTTTCGTCTTCTCCACCATTTTAGTGACCAACAGAATCAGACAGATCTCATTGCTGAACTATGCAGATGTACTAAAAAATATGTTCTCATTTCATACTTGTCTCCTTATTCTTATACTTCAATGCGTAGGAAAATGCGTAAACTCTTAACCGGTAAGCCGGTAAAACAAAATCCAACTTCTTTACGAGAATTAAAAAGTATGTTTAGTGCCAATGGGTTTGAACTATTTAGCACTGTAAAGCGATCTGGTTTACTGCATTCACTACAATTGGCTACATTCGCTAAAATAGATTGATGTATCTCTCGTCATAATTTTATGAAAATACCCAGATTTGATAAGGCTGTTGTCCTCACCGTCGGTGACGCGATGCTGGACCGTTATTGGCATGGCGACACCACCAGAATTTCTGCAGAAGCACCCATCCCGATCATTGACATCTCCAATACGGAAGACAGGCCAGGCGGTGCTGCCAATGTCGCGCTTAACCTGGCGAGCCTGGGCGTAGCTTCGCTACTGGTTGCTGCGACTGGTAAAGACGAGATGTCCCGGGTCCTGCGCCAGAAACTGGATGCTTCCGGGATTCAGTGTGCGCTTCTTGAATATCAGGATCATCCAACCACAACAAAAATTCGTGTTGTCAGCAAAAATCAACAACTAGTAAGAGCAGATTTTGAGACACCCTTTGTGGTTGACAGCACAGAATTAATTAACCTCGTCAAAAACTTTACCGAGTGTGACAACATAATTTTGTCGGACTATGACAAGGGCGTTTTAGACGATCCGGAATCGGTTATCCGATACGCTACGAAGCAACAGATACCCATATTGGTTGATCCGAAATTCAAACCCTTTAGTGCCTATAGTGGTGCCACCCTCATCAAACCCAATCGGCTGGAACTTAAACGCGCTATCGGTACCTGGTCTTCCGAAGCGGAAATGATTTCCAGGTGCAACGCCTTGATGAATGAACTTGGTAACCAAGCCATGTTGATTACCCGGTCATCGGAAGGCATGACGCTCCTGATCCGGGATGCCGAGGCGACACACTTCCCCGCCCATGCGCGTGGGGTTTACGATACGACTGGCGCTGGAGACACGGTAATCGCCGTCATGGCAGGAGCCCTGGCATCAGGACAAACCATGCGAGACGCCGCCGCCCTATCAAACATTGCCGCCGGCCTAGTGGTCGGTCAGTTCGGTGTCACCGGTGTGTCATACCCGGAACTGCGTCAAGCAGTAAATCGCGCAGTAAATCAAGCAGCAAATCGTGAAAAAGACAAAACTGAATCTTTGGATACTGGCAAGTTGTCAGCCGAACAGTTGCTAGTTGCAGTCAAATCTGCCAAAGCCAGGGGAGAGCGCATTGTGTTTACCAACGGCTGCTTTGATATCCTTCACGCTGGGCATGTGGATTTCCTGGACGAGGCAAAGCAGGAAGGTGACCGGCTGGTCGTTGCAATCAATGATGATGCCTCGGTGGCTCGTCTAAAAGGCGAGGGGCGACCCATCAATTCACTTGACCGAAGAGCAACCATACTGGCAGGTCTGGCGTCGGTGGACTGGGTGGTGCCTTTTTCTGAGGACACACCAGAAGCACTGCTTGAAAAACTGCAACCAGATCTACTGGTAAAAGGCGGTGATTACGCGATTGACCAGGTGGTGGGAGCAGACACGGTGCGTAGTTATGGCGGGGAAATTAAAGTCTTGCGGTTCATTGATGACTGTTCTACGACGGCCCTGATTGAGAAGATCAGGAAGTCTCAGCCCTAAGCCCAAGTCGGACTAGGAAGCAAGGCAAGCCAGGGTTGAATTCACATTCTCCTGTAAATGTGCGGGGCTCAGGGTGCCTGTTACTACGGAATGAACGCCCGGAAGTGACAGTGCCTCCGTCAGACTCCTGGCAGGGTCCCGACTATGTCCAGAATCCAGCACCTTCTTCAGGAGGATACCGACGCCCAGCTCGGCTGCCTGTTGAATTACCGGCAGTTGAGATCTGTCCCGCAGATTAAATGTCACCATCAACACATCAGTACATGACAACGCCGCCATAGCACCGGCGAGTGTTTTCACAGACATACCGAGGCTACGGATCATGCCCTTCTCTTTCAGCCGATGCAGGGTGTCAAGTGCATCTGTATTGGCAATAATATCCTCGTCACTGCCATTGGAATGAATCAACACGACATCAAGGTAATCAGTTCGCAGTCTGGTAAGACTATGCAGGACGCTTGTTTCTATCGCCTGCCCGGAATAGTCAAACCGGGAGGCGGTACCGTCGAAAAATTCACCCGCCTTGGTACATAAGATCCAGTCGTGTCTTTGCCCCGGCAACAAACGGCCAATACGCGCCTCACTTTCGCCATAAGCCGGCGCCGTATCCAAGAGGTTAATGCCAGAGTCTGAGGCAAGTTGGAGCAATGCGACGATGGATTCATCCTCGGGTAAATTGAAACTCTCTGGATACTTCACTCCTGTATTTCTGCCCAGTTTGACAGTGCCCAGGGACAGGGGCGCCACCCGTATTCCGGTGCTACCAAGTTCTCGGCGATCTTGTTCGCTAAATGCGCTCATGTCACCTTGCCCAGGGTGGGGTACCGAATTCTGGTTGCGTGATTTCAATAAGACAGGAAGCCTCTGGCGGGTCATAGTCAAGAGGTTCGCCAAAATGCTGCAAAACCATATCTCCCAGAAGCGGCACCAGTGTCATTTTGGTGGGCCAACACAAGATCACATTGCCGACTTTCCTAGCGAAGGGCGAGTCGGGTCTCTGCCCCGCGGCTTGAGCGGCCTCCGCTCTGTCGATTCGCCAGGTTGAAAATTCACAATCATCAAGCGGTATCCAGGGCAACAATGTGGCAAGCATTTGTTTTGCCGCCCTGACCTGCGCTTCGGGCGAACGAGTGACACCCCTCTCCGCCAGGTCGCCGCCGAGATACCAGGCATTTCTGCCGTCCCCGACCTGATGGGTTGTGATAGTCAATCCGGGTTTGCTACCACTGTCCATCGTCACCGCATGGGCAAATATGTGTGGCAAATCCCTGCCTTTAACGATCACCTGATGCAGGGGTCGCAACTGCATGACGACAGGAATATCAAGTTGCCTGGCAAGTTCGCCATTGTCTTTGCCCGCCGCCAGGATATAGGTGGCGGCGTGAAGACTGCCGCCATCTACGAAATGAAGCCCAACCAGTTTGCCATTTTTTATTCCCAGTTCTACTTCTCTATCGTAAATTGAGTCCCAATATTGAGCTACCAGATGAGACAAGAGGGATGTGGTATCCAGCACCAGATCCTCCAGTTGATAAAGTCCGCCCGCAAATTCAGGAGCAGAGAAGGCAAGCGGGATTGCCGTCCCGCTGACCGCCTCAACTTTTCCACGCAAAGCCTTGCTACCGAAAAACGCAGTGATTTTTGAACTGCGGCGATGATCCGTAAAGAGGTAAAAATTATCCGACAAAACCCTGACACCTTGCAGATCAATGTCGCCTTGCCCTGCAAGACAATCTCGCCACCGCTTCGGCATGGCGGCGATAGTTTCAGACGCCGGCGTGGTGACAGTCGAGAGGGTGTATTTAACACCGCCGTGAATGATCCCCTGAGATGCCAGGGTTTGACCGCTGCCGAACCCATCCTTTTCCACCAAGACAGCCTCGTAACCACGGTCTCTCAATAGATTAAGTAACCAAAGACCCGTTATCCCGCCGCCAATGATCGCAACATCTCGTAGCATATCTTTTGTGTCCGCCCTTGGTGAATCATTAGTCAAATTGTCTGGGGCAGTATACAAGATGAAACTGACAATTGAGGTAGCATTGACGATGGCAACATGGGAATGACGGTGAAAGTGGGGTAACGACGACACAAAAATTCTCGCCTTCTCCGTGCAACAGGGCTATTCTCTTCGAGCATCTTCTCCAAGCGTCACACTCATGTCAGGATTCTTGTTTAGGTTTATCTACACTTGTCTTTTTTATCTCTTGCTGCCGCTACTATTCGTCAGACTTCTTTGGCGCGGAATCAAGGAACCTGAGTATCTCAGTTCACCCTGGGAACGGCTGGGTTATTATCGCTCCCTCTATCCGGGCGAAGTCATCTGGGTTCACGCTGTATCCGCCGGGGAAACCATCGCCGCCGTGCCGTTGATTCAGAAACTGACCGCAACAGGCAAGAGGTGTCTCCTCACCAACATGACGCCGACCGGGCGTGAACGCGCCAGGAGCCTGCTCCCTAAGGTGGAAAATTGTTACGCTCCCTGGGATCTGCCAACGGCTGTTGCAAGATTTATCCGCCGCAATCGTCCCCGCATCTTAGTGGTGGTTGACACGGAACTCTGGCCCAACACGATCCGACAGTGCCAAAAAAACGGGGTCAAGGTTATCCTGGTCAATGGTCGGATGTCTGCAAGTTCAGCCAGAGGGTACAAACGGATTGCGCCATTATCCCGGCCTATGATGGCAACCCTTAGCCGGGTCGCCACGCAAACGCAGCAACACGCAAGCCGGTTCATTGAATTGGGTGTGCCCGCAGAGCGCCTGGTGGTGACTGGCAGTATCAAGTCCGACGCTGTGCATCCGAGAGAACATCAAGCCAGGCTGGAATCTGCGCGGCGGCTAACCGCATCCAGACCTCTGGTGACGGCTGCCAGCACCCATGAGGGTGAGGAGGCGAGTCTGCTCAGAATTCTGCCGGTGCTACAGTCCGCTGTGCCCGACGCCTTGCTGGTACTGGCACCCAGACACCCCCGTCGTAGCGACAGTGTGGCGCAACTGATCGGCTCCCTGGGATATGAAGTCATTCGCTTCAGTGACCTCGGCAGTGGCTCCAGCAATGACTTCATTAGTGACAAGCGGGTTATTGACCAGAGCCGCCAAGTGCTCCTGCTAGACCTGATGGGTGAACTGGAAACTTTTCTCGGCATCACTCGCGTCGCATTTATCGGCGGCAGCCTTGTCCCGGTTGGCGGTCATAATCTGCTTGAAGCGGTGCGCGCTGGTGCCGCCGTGATCATGGGTCCGCACCTTGAAAATATTGAAGACATAGCCCAGCAGTTTCTTGATAACAAAGCCATGCTTGTCGTCACGAACGAACTGGAACTCAAAGACCAGATACTTGACCTGATGCAGCATGAGGATAAAGCTCACCGCATGGCGCAAGCAGCAAAAGCAGTGCTTGCATCGTCCAGCGGTGCCCTGCAAAAAGTACATGCTCTGCTGATTGATGCGCTGGAATAAAACAACCGGAGCGCCAATCTCTGCATGCTTGTCATCAAACGCCCACCCTAAAAATCATCATTTGTCCAGAGGTTTATTGATTGATTATTGTGATAATCTTTTACCAACATCATGGAAAATTTACCTGGAATGATGAAAAAACGCCGCTATGTTCCAGACCTGATAGCAGACATCGCCGAGTGTGATGCCAACTACATCCGGTTGCGCCAGGTCTTCCCCAATATGGCATCCGAAGACGGTGTTGAATATCATCTATGGAATCGGACACCTAAGGGTACTGGTCTTGACACTCGTCTTAATCAGCAAGCCGCAACAGTCACCATTAAAATCAAACAACGTTGCCCTTTTACCACCGTCCTCTCAATCCGCCTTCTCTCCGATGAAGGTAAACCCTTTATTCGTTGGCCCAGCATGGAACTGCGCGTTTACCATGATGTGCAGTCCGCAGAGGTCGTCAAATTTCAACAACACCGTAACTTTCGGTTCAGATATCCGGTCCCCAATGCCAATATGTTTCAACCGGATGAAAAGTCTCAACTTAATCGTTTTCTCGGTGAGTTGCTGACTCATTGTCTATCGCAGGATTATTCATCCATGCCTGTTGATGCTACTTTTTAGCGACAGTAGAAACTGCCTTCAGGTGGATTCTATTCGTCATCTTTTTGTATCACCTCCAGAAAAAATTTAAGCATTTACATCGGCACGGCGTTATAATTCCCTGCCTACAATCAAGATTAGTCTCGTAATAAAGTAGTCGTAATAAAGGAGCAAATTACCCACTGATGAGGCGATATCCCCTCATAACACCCGCCCACTCCCATCTTTCCCTAAGAGCAACTGCTTGTCCCCAAAAATTGTTATTCCAACCCGACACAGATGGCAAGCAGTAACTACGCAGCAGATTCTATTGAGGTACTGAAAGGCCTTGACCCGGTCAGGCGACGCCCGGGGATGTACACCGACACCACTCGCCCCAATCATCTCGTCCATGAGGTGATTGATAACAGCGTGGACGAAGCACTGGCAGGTTTCGCAACAAAGATTGAGGTCACACTGCGCAAGGACGGGTCAATTTCCATCGCCGATAACGGTCGCGGCATGCCCGTTGATATACACAAGAAGGAAAATCTACCAGGGGTAGAGTTGATTCTGACTCGCCTGCATTCCGGCGCCAAGTTCAACAACGAGAATTACAAATTTGCCGGCGGTCTCCACGGCGTTGGTGTTTCCGTGGTGAACGCTCTCTCAGAATATTTTGAAGTATTCATCCGGCGGGACGGGAAGTTATATCAAATGACCTTCAAAGGCGGCGAGAAGATCACTGAGCTGACCGTCATAGACAAGATTGGCAAGCGGAACACCGGCACCCTCGTCAACTTCAAACCCGACCCGGGCTATTTTGATTCTCCAAAATTTTCTGTACCCAAACTAAAACATCTGCTGAGAGCCAAGGCAGTGCTTTGCCCCGGACTCAAAGTCGTGTTCAAGGATGAAACCACCAATAAAAAGGATGAACAAAAGTTTGAATGGTTATATGAGCAGGGGCTTCAGGATTATTTGACGACAGAACTGGGCGCCGCCGAAGTTCTACCGGAGACGCCCTTCACCGGCTCCATGGCAGGTAAGGACGAAGCCGTTGACTGGGCGGTGCAGTGGCAGACAGAGAGCGGTGACTTGATTACCGAAAGCTATGTGAACCTCATACCCACCACTCAGGGTGGGACGCATGTCAATGGTCTCCGGGCAGGTCTGCTGGAAGCACTAAGAGAGTTTTGCGAGTTCCGAAACCTGATGCCTCGTGGCGTCAAAATAAGTGCCGAGGATATATGGGACAAGTGCAATTATGTGCTATCCGCCAGGATGATGGAGCCACAGTTTGCTGGACAGACCAAAGAGCGACTCAATTCAAGACAGGCTGTCTCCTTTATTTCCGGCATATTGAAAGACAGTTTCAGTCTCTGGCTCAACCAGCACATCGCAGAAGGCGAAGCCATTGCCGAACTTGCCATTAACAGTGCCCAGGCTCGCCTGCGTGCTGGCAAGCAGGTAGCGCGAAAAAAGCTCACCGCCGGACCTGCTCTGCCCGGCAAACTGGCGGACTGCTCCTGCCAAGATGTCAGCATGGGAGAATTGTTTTTGGTTGAGGGTGACTCAGCCGGCGGCAGTGCCAAGCAGGCACGCAACCGGGAAAACCAGGCAATCATGCCACTACGGGGGAAAATTCTGAACACCTGGGAAGTCGGACCGGGGGAAATACTTGCCTCACAAGAAGTTCATGATATTTCTGTCGCACTCGGGATTGACCCGGGTTCTGATGATTTGACCAACCTCCGCTACGGCAAGGTGTGCATTCTGGCTGATGCAGATTCCGACGGCTTGCACATTGCCAGTCTGCTTATCGCGCTCTTTGTGAAACATTTTCGGATCCTGGTTGAGGAAGGGCATGTCTATGTCGCCATGCCGCCCCTGTATCGGATTGATGTTGGTAAGGAAGTATTTTACGCCCTGGATGAAAGTGAACGACAAGGCATTGAGGACCGAATCTTCGCAGAGAAAATCCCCGGCAAAATAGTCGTGCAACGATTTAAGGGTCTGGGGGAAATGAATCCGGTGCAACTCAGGGAAACTGCCATGGCACCGGATACACGCCGCCTGGTGCAATTGACACCGGGTAATGCTGAAAATGTTGATGAACTGCTGGACATGTTGCTGTCCAGGAAGCGGGCAGCAGACCGTAAAAATTGGCTGGAAGAAAAGGGTAGCCTGACAGATCTGATTAAACAAAATTAGAGAGACTGGACATGGTTGAAATGATTTCAAACGGGGAAATTGAAAAGATTTCTCTGACCAAATTCACTGAAGATGCGTATCTGAATTATGCCATGTATGTCATCCATGACCGTGCCCTGCCGCATATTGGCGATGGTTTGAAGCCGGTGCAGCGAAGGATTATCTACGCCATGTCCGAGTTGCGCCTGGCGGCTGATGCGAAGTTTACCAAGTCAGCACGGACCATCGGGGATGTGATAGGGAAATTTCATCCACATGGTGATGCGGCTTGCTACGAAGCCATGGTGTTGATGGCGCAGTCCTTCACCTATCGTTACCCACTGGTGGACGGTCAGGGTAACTGGGGTTCCCCCGACGACCCCAAGTCATACGCCGCCATGCGCTATACAGAATCAAGGTTGACTCGCTACTCGGAACTGCTGCTGGAAGAATTGAAGCGGGGCACTGTGGACTGGGTGACCAACTTTGACGGCACAATGGATGAACCCCTAATCCTGCCAGCACGAGTACCGAACATCTTGCTCAACGGAGGCAGTGGCATCGCCGTTGGCATGGCGACCGATATTCCGCCACATAATTTGCGCGAACTGGTCTCCGCCTGTGTACTGCTACTGGAAAAACCTAAATCAACGCTTAATGACATCCGCGAACACATTAAGGGACCCGACTTTCCGACAGGCGCGGAAATCATTTCAACGGACGAAGAAATCAATCAGATATATCAGACAGGTAAAGGAAGCATTCGCACCCGCGCCATCTACTCAAAAGAAAATACGAATATTGTGATTACTGCTTTACCCTATCAAGTCTCCGGTGCCAAGGTGCTGGAACAGATTGCAACTCAGATGCAAGCGAAGTCCCTTCCCATGGTGGTTGATCTTCGCGATGAGTCAGACCATGAAAATCCAACCCGTATTGTGATCATACCCAGGTCAAATAGAGTTGATATTGATGCGTTGATGTCCCATTTGTTTGCCAGCACCGACCTGGAGCGTAGCCACAGGGTAAATTTCAACATGATAGGCATAAACGGCAGACCGGGTGTCCGGCCCCTGCTGGAACTGCTCAAGGAATGGCTCAAATTCCGGCTCAGCAGGGTCACTCGCAGGCTGGAATTCAGACTGGACAAAATTCTCGACCGTTTACATATTCTTGAAGGTTTGATGATCGTGTATCTAAATATTGACGCGATCATCAAAATTATCCGTACCGAAGACCACCCGAAGCAGGCACTCATCAAAAAATACAAACTTTCCGACAGGCAGACCGATGCAATCCTTGACCTGCGACTTCGGCAGTTAGCAAAACTGGAAGAAACCCGAATCAAAGGTGAAATAGATGAACTCAACGCAGAAAAAGTCATTATTGAGAAGCAACTTAAATCCCGGGACAGATTAAAGACGCTGGTCAAAAAAGAACTGATTAACGATGCAAAGAAATTCGGCGATGCGCGACTGTCATCCATCGTCACCAGAGAGGAAGCCTGCGCTTTCAAAGAAGAAGATCTGATATCAACGGAAGCCATCACGGTGGTATTGTCAGAGAATGGCTGGATTCGTGCGGCAAGGGGGCACGAAGTCAAGGTTGAGGAGCTGAGTTATAGATCTGGAGACACCTTCCTCCAGGCTGTTCGCGGCAAGACGAATCAGAATGCTGTTTTCCTGGATTCTTCCGGGCGCGCCTACACGGTAGCCACCCACACCCTGGCATCTGCCAGAAGTCAGGGGGAACCGCTTTCCGGAAGATTTAATCCTCCTCCTGACACCTTCTTCACTGGTCTTGCCCTGGGTGACCAGGAGGACAAATTTGTCGTATCAAGCGATGCGGGCTACGGATTCATCGTCACCCTCGGCGACATGATAACCAAAAACAAAGCCGGAAAATCTCTCCTGTCGGTGCCCCAGGGTGGCATAACCAATCAGCCCTCAGCCATCACTGATGAACAACATGAATTCATCGCTGCATTCAGCAATGAAGGCAGGCTACTGACTTTCCCGGTGGCGGCTCTGCCACGGCTTGGCAAGGGCAAGGGCATTAAAATCATGAACATTCCAAAAGCCAGGCTGGTGGACAGGCTTGAATTCATGTCGCACTTGTGTGTGTTTTCAGAAATTGACAGGTTGATTGTCATGTCAGGTAAACGTAATTTGAACCTGGGGGTTGAGGACCTGGAACATTACCGAGGTGAAAGAGCCCGCCGCGGTTTGAAGTTGCCGCGAGGATTTCAGAAGGTTGATAAGGTGATTGTCAAACGCGGTGCCAGCTGACCGCTCACTACTGATTCGGATCAGTAGCGCAGTCAGCACCCTTAGCAAGAACCTCTTAACAAGAAGATCTTAACAAGAACCTTTTAACAACAATTCCAAACCAGCCGTAAAACAAATGAGCGAATTAATCCTAATCAGTGTTTTCGGAGAAAACAAACCCGGCATTATTGCTGAGCTGACCGCCAGGCTCACAGAATTGTTAAATGAATATCCCGTGGATATTCTCGACATTGGGCAGTCGGTTATCCATAACCATCTGTCTCTGGGCATCCTTGTCAGTCTTCCTGCAGAACCAGAAGCAGGATTGCAACCGCCACCGAGTTCAGAGCAGGTTTACAAGGCACTGACTTCCAAAGCTACTGCGCTTGATATCAAAATCACCTTCTCACCCGTCTCCGAGGCAAGTTACCAAGCATGGGTTGAGCGCGAAGGCAGATCAAGATTGATATTAACCCTACTTGCCCGCCGGATTCGTGCAGTTCACATTGCCGAGGTATCATGCGTCATCACTGGCGCGGGGCTTGACATAGATCACATCACACGGCTTTCGGGCCGGGTACCGCTACATTCTGGACGGGAAGCAACCAACGCCTGCGTTGAATTTTCCTTGCGCGGGGAACCGGAGGAGCATTTTCGGGAGAAGTTGCTGGCACTCTGCTCAGCACTGGATATTGATGTTGCCGTACAGGCGGACAATCTTTATCGGCGGCATCGCAGGTTGATTGCTTTTGACATGGATTCAACCCTGATCAAGACCGAGGTGATAGATGAATTGGCGGAACTAGCAGGCGCGGGCGCCGAGGTAAAAAGTATCACCGAGCAAACCATGTCCAAGCATCTGGACTTCGGAGAAAGTTTACGACAACGAGTCGCTCTACTCAAAGGGCTTCCTGAAACCGCGCTGGTCAAGGTCGCCGATGCCTTGCCTTTAATGGATGGCGCAGAACGGCTGTTCAGAACATTGAATCATTTGGGTTACAAAACTGCCATTCTGTCTGGAGGATTTGAGTATTTCGGTGAAATACTTCAGCAACGTCTTGGCATTGATTATATGTTCGCCAATCGCTTGGAAATTGTTGACGGAAAATTGACCGGCAGAGTGACGGAACCTATTGTGGATGCCGAGCGGAAGGCTGGGCTACTCCGGGAACTGGCAGACCGGGAAAAGATTGCATTACAACAAACCATTGCTGTCGGCGATGGCGCTAATGATCTTGCCATGCTGGACGCCGCTGGACTGGGTATTGCCTTCCACGCCAAACCGATGATTCGTGAATCTGCCGGGCAAGCCATCTCAAATTTTGGATTGGACAGTCTCCTGTATCTCATGGGCATCAGACACCGAGACGCACAGCACCACTAGCATCAAACCGCCCATGCAAAGATGCCCTTGCCCGAACAAGGACGCAGTCGTCGTCACGCTATCGTCATCATGGCGCCGTCACCAGGATTATTTTTTTATAACTCGCTTGACGCCCCTGTCAAGTTATAATATATTTACAACTCGCGGTTGGGAGGGCTTTGGTAACAAGGTCCGCTGGGTCCAGGTGACCCACCCGGCTGCGTTTTTTATTTTCCCCTTTGGCTAAAATGTATTTGCTCTATTTAGACGGATCCGGGTCGGTGAAAAATCCGAAAGAACGTCATTTTATTTTGGCTGGCGTGGTTGTGTTTGAGCGCCAAATATTCCACCTCATTCGCAAAACCGATGACTTCATCTCCGCTCTCAACATCGGTGACCCGCACGATGTAGAGTTGCATGGTAGCGTGATGGCGAACGGAAAAACTGCGCCATGGAAAAAGAGGGCGGCACCATCCACGGTTTGGTGCACCGCAAAAATTCTGCGGATGACTGCCACTGCCCCGCTTGCATGTCCCGAGCAAATTGAACAACCGAGCACACGCCATCGCGACCATTGTCGCCGTCATCACGCCGCCGTCATCATGGCGCCGTCAATTCAAACGCGCGTATTTTTAACCGCCCAAAAACAACTCGCCCACTTTTGGATTAGCCAATAAATCGTCGCCGGTTCCTGCGATGGCTATCTCACCGGACACCAAAACATAGCCGATGTCGGCAAATTCCAGCCCTTTCTTCGCGTTCTGCTCAACCATGATAATGGTCTTGCCTTCGTTGTGTTGCAGATCATGCAGAATCTCAAACACCATATCAATGAATCTCGGCTCCAGGCCGATGGATGGTTCGTCAACCAGCAACACCTCGGGGTTCATCACCAAGGCCCGGGAGATTTCAAGCAAGCGGCGTTCGCCCCCGGACAATACCCTCGCCTGATGCTTACGCCTTGCCGCCAGGCGCGGGTATTTGTCAAACACCATTTCCGTTGCCTGCTTCGCGTCACTGGACTTACCTTTCAGGAATCCCCCCATCCACAAGTTTTCCTCTACCGTCATACCGGGGAAAATGGAC
>DKIG01000030.1 GCA_002454165.1 Gammaproteobacteria bacterium UBA6724 | reverse complement strand
CCGCATAACTTTGGTAAATAGAATAGTCGCGCGCGTTGTAATAAGGCGGTGAAGTAAAAGTAAGATGGATAGATTCATCCGGAACAGATTCGAGAATATCCACCACATCCCCATGCACAACAACATTGTGCATATATGCAGGAGAACATATATGATTTTTTTGCGCCAGAATATCCGGCTTTGACTTGTTTTCTTCTCTTGAAATAGTCCGTTGAACTAGTTCATTTGGATGATCTTTCAGTTCTTTCAATTTATTCTTAACAATGTCTTCGTTGGAAAAAACCAACAAACCACGTATCGCTTGAATAACAACTTTCGGGTCCTTGTCATCAAGCATTTCCACGAGATGTGGGATGGCATCATGATGTCGTAGCCTACCGATTGCTGACACCGACTCCCTGCGGACTTGTGTGCTTGAGTCTTCTTTGGCATATTTCATAAAAATAACCAGTAAGGAAATATCTGCTAACTTCGCCAGGTTTTTAATCGCAAGTTGACGAATGTTTTCATTCTGGCTATTCAGCAAACGTTTCAATGGAGATTTACTGTTTCCATTTTTCAAGCGCCCCATTTTTTGTAACACATGAATTATTTTTCTATCATTTTCTCGTGCAATAAACTCACGCAAAGCCCGTGTGTTATTTTTCAATGTATCAATAACTTCGGAATCTATCGTTTGGCTGAGATCAGATTTGTTCATGCTTGATAAATCATTTTAAGGTACATAAAATGCTGCCATGAGTTTAATTCAACCGAATCATTCTTATTCATACCACCGCATTGTATGTATTACAGATTACCTGATTTTGGTATCCTATTTCAATATATTCCGTCCGTTCATTGTCTCCACTCGCCGTCACCACGCTGTCGTCGCTGATGCCTTTCCAATTTCGGGCAGATTTGTGCTTATAATTCATCCTCCCCGACGGAGCGCATGAGGCAGAGATATGCAGGGCAGTAAATGTCTGGTCAAGCCAGAGACAGTTGGCATCAACCCCCAGAGGCTGGATGAGTTGCGCACCAGAAGCAGGCAGGAGGTGGACGCGGGTCTGCTACCTGCTGCACAGATTGCCCTGGCAAAGGCCGGCGAACTGGTCTTGTTTGAGACCTGGGGCGAGGCGAGTAACGACTCCCTGTTTTGTATTTTTTCCGCCACCAAGGCGATCACCTCGGCGGCGGCCTGGCTACTGATTCAGGAAGGCAGCCTGGATGTTTCCCGTAAGGTGTCTGAATTCGTTCCTGAATTTGTCAGCAACGGCAAGCAGGATATCAGGATAGAGCAGTTGTTTACTCACACTGCAGGCTTCCCTCACGCGCCATTTAGACCTACTGACTGGTTGGACGAGACCAGGAAGCGACGCCGCTTCGCCGACTGGCAACTAAACTGGCAACCTGGCTCAAGATATGAATATCACCCTACCTCATCCATGTGGGTGATAGCGGAGATCATTCAAGTTATCACCAGAGTATCCTACGAGTCTTTTGTCCGGGAAAGTATCGCCCTGCCGCTTGGTCTACCCGATATGTGGGTGGGCACGCCAGATGAACATCATGCTCGCATCGCCACCATCACCCTGGTCGGCGAGCCCTTGACCGAGGCTGAGTATGAAGCGGCAGGGCTACCGGTGCCGCCAGTCACGGAAGTTACCCCGGACGCTATTCTTAACTTTAATCAGCCCGATACCCGGCGGATACCCATTCCCGGCGGCGGTGGCATTATGTCCGCCGCCGAGTTGGCTCTCTTCTATCAAGGACTGATGGGCAACAGCGAGCCACAACTCTGGACGGAAGCAACCATCGCCGAGGCTAGCCGTCCGAGGACTGCCGACCTGATTGATATGATGACCGGTAAGCTTATCAATCGTGCCCTCGGGGTCGTGATCTCCGGGGACAAGTATCGTAATTTTCGCGGCTTTGGACATACTAATTCACCTGCCGCTTTCGGGCATGCCGGTGCGGGCGGGCAGATTGCCTGGGCTGACCCGGCCTCGGGTATCAGTTTTGCATATTGCACCAATGGCCATGACCAAAATCCACTTAGGCAGGGTCGCCGGGGCGTGAGTATTTCCAATCGGGCGGCAGTCTGTCACCAACCGTCTGGGCACGGAACATCTGGGCACGGAACATCTGGTCACAGAACATCTGGTTACAAAACATCTGGGCACAGAACCTCTGGGCACGGAATATAGTGCCCGTGACCTCAGCAAGAAAGATTCACCAGATTGAAGGCAATTTCAGCATGCGCTACGGCAATCTGCTGAATCCGTCTGTTGCCTATGAGACCTGGGGAAGATTGAACAGCCGCCAAGACAACGGGATCTTAATGTTTACCGGTCTGTCCCCTTCGGCACACGCCGCCGCCTCTCCGGATGACCCCTCCCCCGGCTGGTGGGAGCAGATGCTGGGTCCGGGCAAACCCATTGACACCGATAGATATTTCGTCATCTGTGTCAGCTCCCTCGGCAGTTGCTTCGGCTCAACCGGAGCCGCAAGTATTGACCCTCTGAGCAAGGACCTCTATCGCCTCAGCTTCCCCCGACTGAGCATTGAAGACATTGCTCGGGCCGGCCACTCGGTGGTTGAATCCCTCGGCTTATCAAGGCTCCATGCTGTAGTAGGGGCATCCATGGGCGGCATGACTTCTATAGCCTATTCCATCCTCTATCCCCAGATCGCGGCAAACCTGGTAACCATCTCCGGTTCGGCGCGCGCCGCGCCCTTTGCTATTGCCCTGCGCTCGCTACAACGCGAAATCATCACCAGTGACCCGGCCTGGAAGCAGGGTCACTATGCAAAAGGCAAGGCGCCGATAACCGGCATGCGTCTGGCAAGGAAACTAGGCATGTTGACCTACCGCAGTGCCGCCGAACTTGAGCAGCGTTTCGGCAGGGAGGTGATCTCTGAAGATCGCCTGACGGCGGCTCAGTTTGACCATGATTTTGAAGTTGAGTCTTATCTGCAAGCCCAGGCAAGCAAGTTTGTTGGTGGCTTTGATGCCAACTGTTATCTCTACCTTTCCCGGGCAATGGACATCTTTGATGTCGCCGACCACGGCGGCTCGGTTGAAGCGGGGCTTGCCAAGGTCGGGGCGCGCCGGGTCCTAGTCATAGGAATTCAAACAGACCTCCTCTTCCCCCTGGCACAACAGCAACTCATCGCTGATAACCTCAGGGATGAGCGGGAAGTGCAGTTCTTTGGCTTCCCGTCCCTTCAGGGACATGACGCCTTTCTTGTGGATATGGACAGGTTCCAGCCGGTCATCCGCGATTTCTTTGACTCAGGCAGCGGATAAATGACGCAGAAGGGTCGCATGAAACTAGGCGCCCCGGATGACCAGCATCGCTATTGAATCTCTCAGGCGCCGATAAGAGGTTGAGAAAAGTTCAGAAGTGATGAATGGTGCCGTAACGGTCACAGTGGAAGGCACTGCTACCAAAGGTATGCTCGCACACCCTGGAACGTTTGATAAAAAAACCAATGTCATATTCGTCTGTCATACCTATGCCGCCATGCATCTGAATCCCCTCACTGCTGACCAGATGATAGGTATCGTTAAGACGCGCCTTCGCCAGACTTGCCAGCTCTGGCACCTGCTCCGGGTCATCGTCCAGAGCGGACAGGGCTTCCAGCACGACAGACTTTGACAGTTCAATTTCGCAAAACATCTCCGCCGCCCTATGCTTCAAAGCCTGGAAGGAGCCGATGGGGACACCAAACTGCTCACGGGTCTTCAGATATTCAACGGTGCGCTCAAAACACTCCTGAATGCCGCCCAGCATCTCTGCCGCCAGCAAAATACGACCCGTGTCCAGGACCCGGTCGAGAATTTCGACAGCCGCGCCTTCCTTACCCAACAGATTGGCATCAACCTTGTTAAATTCAATGTTTGCCGCATTCCGGCTATCCGCCATGATGGTTCGGGTGACCGCAACCCCCTTTGCTTCCCGGTCAACTAGTAGCAGGGTCAGTCCCTGCCGGTCACCAGCCTTACCAGATGAGCGGGCTACCAGCACCAACTTGTCCGCGATATGACCATCCAGAACAAACTTCTTGCTACCAGTCACCTGATAGTTGGCACCGGATTTTTTCGCTTTGGTAGCGATGCCGTAAGGACTGTGATGTGCGGTTTCTTCCAATGCCATAGCCAAAAGAAGTTCGCCCCTGGTTATCTGTCCCAGTAATTCAGACTTCTGCGCCTCGCTACCACCAAGCAGCAGAGCACTCGAACCAAGCACCGCCGTTGCCAGCAAGGGAGAGGCAGCGAGGGTGCGACCGCACTCTTCCATAATCACGCCCATGCCCATATAACCAAAACCACTGCCGCCATATTCTTCTGGGATGGTGATACCCGCCCAACCCAGGTCCACCATCTGCTGCCAGGTCTCAGGGTCAAAGCCCAGGGTGTCCTTCTCGTCTCTCAGTCGCCGCAGTTGGCTAATAGGCACCTTGCTGGCGCAGAAGTCTTTCGCCGTGTCTTGGAGAATATTTTGCTCTTCGTTTAATACCAGTGGCATGGATGATTCCTCTAATCTGGCTAAGGCTGAAAGCGGCTATCTTACCAAAGTGCTACGGGCAATAAACACCTGAACTCAGGCCCGGACGGCTCCGGGGTTTCACACCTTGCTCCTGTTGACGCTCCTGTTGACGCTCCTGTTGACACTCTTGTTGATAAGAAGGTCAGCGACCAGACCGGGTGCCTGCATGGGGATAAAATGCGTGAGCTCAGGCATATACACATCCCTGCCGTTGGGAAAACATGCCGCCAGACCTGGCCAGGTGGGAGAAGTATTGAAATCCGTCTGCATCAGGGGCATCTCCCTCTCCTTGGCGCGGAGCACCAGTGTAGGCGTCTCAATCTGCCGGACCCGGTCATAAACATCCGTGCCGATACTCTCTCGGTATATTGCTGCCTCCACCGCCGGCGGACAGGCAAGCACATAGCCAGCACCGTCTGGATTAGGTAAGAGTCCAAAGTCGCAATAGTCACGCAGGACGGGATCCTGCCAGGAAGCATAGGAAGCCCGCTGATAGAAACGCCTGAACATGGTGTCCGAATCTGGAAAGACATTATTACGTTTTGCCACCGGATGCTCCTCAAGCTCATCCCGCCAGGTCGCTTGATGCTGAGACTGGTAGATAGCCGGGTCATAAATCACCGGGTCAAGGAGCAGTAGGCGTTGGAAGCGCGTTGGATGATTGCTTGCCACTATGCTAAGCAGATGCCCACCCAGTGAATGCCCCACACCAACCAACTGCTCAAGTGCCAGGTCCTGAACCAAACAGGTCAGATCTCTGCCGAATAGATCCCAGGCGTAGGGACCCTTCTTGTCACTTCGTCCATGCCCTCTCAGGTCAACGGCAATCACATGCCGAGCATCCAGGTGCCGAATTATCTCGTCCCAGCATCTGGCGTGGAAACCGGTCGCATGCACCAACAGGGTCGTACCCGAGGCCCGATACTCGGCGCCCCATTCAAACCAGCAGAGCCGCACGGCTTCGTCGCCTGCACCAACTAGCCCGTAATGTTCCACTCCGGTCATGATATTTTCTTCTGCCATATCAGGGGATCTTGATTAGTGTCTGGACAACTACTGTGAACCTTAGCCGGGCCAGTGGTCTAGCAGATAGGTGGCAGCGCGCCGGGCAAGGGCATGGATTGTAAAGGTAGGATTAACACCACCGGATGTGGGAAACAACCCTGCACCCGCTATGACCAAATTGGGAATGTCGTGCGTCTGACCATAGCTGTTAGTCACACTAGCATCTGGCGATGTCCCCATTACTGTCCCACCCATAATGTGCATAGCGTTGACTCCGCTTGACCAGACCTCGGTGGCACCCGCCGCGCGAAACACCGCTTCACCTTCCTGACGAGCCTCTTCCACCAGTGCCAAGCTTGATGGCGCAAAGCTATGGGTCACCTCGGCCAGGGGCATGCCGTATTTGTCTTTGCTCTTAGCTGAGATGCCTACCCGATTTTCCTGCATCGGCAGACCCTCACAGACCGTTGCCATGGTGGCGATATGTTGTGCCGCGCGTGCCATAAATTCAGTGAGTTTGGTGCCGTACAGCTCAGGACGGCTATTGGCAATCCCGAGTAGATCGTTGGGCTTTAATGCCTGGGCAATCATCCATTGGTAACTACCAAAGGCATGACCCTGATGCTGGTCTTTCTGATAGCCATCTTGACATAACAACTGCCCGCCTTTCGGGCCATAGTAGCTATAGGTTTCCTCAACAAACAACCCAAAGGTCGAAACGGTGGGATGGGACATCAAATAGTTACCCAACTTGCCACTGCTGTTCGCCAAACCTGTCGGGGAGCGACGAGTCCCTGAGGCAAATAAAATACGCGGGTTTTGGATCGGGTTCGCTGCCAGCACCACCAGGTCTGCAGATTGATGACGAACCTCTCCGTTCGCCTGGACATATTCAACACCTAGGGCACGGCGGTCGGTCCTATCTGTCAGGACCCTGGTGACGGTCGCATTGTGGCGCAACACTGCACCAGCCTGTTGGGCGCGGGGTAAATAGACCGCCAGCGGATTTGCCAAGGCACCAATCGGACAACCGGCATCACACCAGCCGTCCCACAAGCAGGCGGCTCGCCCCTGATAGACCCGAGAGTTAATAGCCAGTGGCAAGGGTGAGGTGGATAGGTTCAGCCGCTCAAACCCCCTGGCAATGATGCGTCCCTGAGGGAAGGTCGGCACCGGTCCCATCGGATAGGGAGCACCTTCCGGACGCCAGTGTTCCGCCGCCGCATCGCCAGAAATACCTACTTCCTGCTGCACCCGGTCATAGTGCAGACGCAGATCGTCGTATGCCAGGGGCCAGTCCAAGCCAACACCATGATCACTGGCAAGTGTGAAGTCTGCTGGATGGAGCCTTGGCCATACCGCGTATTGGTGCATGGCACTGCCACCTGTGCCTCGCCCCATATTGAAATTGTAGGCAACTGAGTGCCGGCCCGCATCAAGCACTGGCTCCCCGCCCCATTTCATCCGTCGCCCCCAGATTTGCGAACTAATCATATTCGCCGACTGGCGCTCAGCGCCGGTTTCAAGTAGCAACACCGACTTACCAGCTTCCGCCAGCAGCGCCGCCATCACGCTTGCCGCCGCACCCGAACCGACTATGACGACATCCAGAGCCTGCCCAGCATCTGCCAGAAGCACCATTTTTTCACTGCCTCCTGTCATGAGCAGATTACCAGGGTGCTGGCGGCGGGATATGTGCCATGTAGGGTATGCCGAGACGGTCAAAACCTGCCTCGGTGCCATACACCACATCGCTGGCGTCACTACGCAGGACAAAGGCAAAGAAGGCAGCCGGTAAACTCTGTTGCCAGTCAAGAAGGCTACCACTGAGCAGGGCGTCAATCAGCTGCGCTACCTGGCTTGCCGACAACTGAGCAGAGTCTTTCTGATAGCGTCTCAGGCAAGCCGTCTCCAAGGCTGCCAATGATTGAATGTAAAAATCCTTGTAGGGTGGCGCGACGCCCAGATAACGAATCATCAGCATGCAGTCTTCCGTTGATGTCGAGAGTTGCTGATCAAGAAAGTAAACCAAGCCGCTATCAGCAGCACCCGGCACCAGGGCATCACCCAGCCGCTCAAGCGCGCTGGCCTGAGTTGCATTCAGATTGCCCAAGGGAAGTTTCTTGTACCTTGCCTCGGCGGGCGAGATGCGCAAACAGCTGTCGCCCACCACAAAGCTGAGGAGCCCAACCCCGCCTGCGGCAATAAAACGGCGCCGGGACGGATTAGTCATCATATTGAAATTTTCTGCAAGGATGATGAGCCCGCATACATCAAACTAAAATCTACGCTTGACCTTGAGCCCGTACCAGCGAGGGGCACGGTAAGCCACTTCATTACAGCCGCACAGAGTCGCCAGGTCAAAACCCTGAACGCCAGCCCGCTCATCGGTCAGGTTGCGCACCATCAACGCAACATCCCAGGTATCCTGGGTGTTGGCCCAGGACACTCTGGCATTGGACAGGACATAACTGTCGAATTTATCGGCATCAAAGTTACGGAGATTGTAATAAAACTCATCGGAATAACTGATATTCCCTTGGACCGCCAGGATGCCCCCCAGACCAGCCCACTGATAACGTACCAGTGCTGTGGCTTGCAACTCGGGCGCATAGGTGGGTTGGACATCCTTGGTAATGAGAGAACCTACCCTCAGAGGAACATCCTCTACCTCTACATCAAAGAGGGCGACGCTGAATAACAGATCCAGACCTTCAACAGGCGTAGATTGCAAGTCAATCTCCACTCCCATGTTGGTCACATCGTTGTTGATTACCACGCCCCCGACACCGGTGAAGAGGAAGCTCTGATAGTCCCTGTAATCATAATAATAGATAGCACCATTCAGGCGGGTAGTGCCACCAAACAGGGTGGATTTGAACCCCGCCTCATAATTGATTAGGACTTCTTCCTCATAGGGTATATCTGCATTGCCGTTCGGCAAATTGAAGAAGGTCCCCGCCAGGGGCGCGTTAAAACTGCCCGCCTTGACACCCCGGTTCACACCGGCATACAGGAATAAATCGTCATTCAAGTGATAGTCCAGTTGCAGTTTTCCGGTCCAGATAATGTCAGAAGAATCAGCCTTGTAGGCATTCAATGTTACTCGGTCACCCTGATGGATCTTGTGGGGGCTGATGGATGCATAGAGCCCCTGTGCCATGTCGTAATCTTTCTTTTCTCTGATGAAGCGCAAGCCGGTGAGCAGGGTCAGCCTGGTCGTCAGGTCCCATTCCATCTGTCCGAATAGAGACCAGGAATCGGTTTGTAATTGGGCATCAACCGCTATGTCTCCTCCGTTGGTAAAATGTGGCGGGAAGGCGCCAAAAACCAGCGGTAGACTGTTATCGGGACCCTTGAGACCATTGTCGGAATCGTTGTCAATGTTCAAATAAAAGATACCGAGGACCCAGCGTGTCGTTTCAGTTTCACTGTTTAATCGAAACTCTTGGGTAAAACTGCTGGAATCAGTCGCTGCATAATTCGCCAGTTGATTGACCGGTGCTGAGTCCACATCAATAAACAACAGCTTTTCATACTCCTTATAGTCGGTCACAGCAGTCAGCGTCTTGCCGCTTGCCAGTTCCAGGATAATCCGGCTATTGATGCCCCAGGTCTTGAATTTCCCCTGATCGCCAAACGCGAAGTCACCAGAAAATGTAAAGTCGTCACCGTCCGGATCTAAATAACCAAAAAAGTCACCGCCAGGCACCGGACGAGGTGCCACATTTGCAAAAGTGCCGCTGTCTCCTCTATCCGAGCCACCATCCTGAGCGGTACCTGAAACAATACTTTCCCTGGTCTCATCAGACGGGGTATCAATCACATTAATGACTTCACCACCCTCAGTCTGCAGGTCATTGAACACTGCTATGGTGGAAATGGATTGATAGGGTCCTGTGCTAACCTCGGAGTTGGCGTAGTTGTATGCCAGGTGGATTTCCAACTTCTCATTTGGCTGGAACAACAGGCTACTCCGACTGGCAATGGTCTCATCACTTCCCAGGTCATCACCCGCCTCTTTGCCGGGCGCGTTACTGTCAGAGAGACCAAGGCTCTGACCACCGAAAGCATTGTCGGGATACCGATTCTTCAAGTAGCCGTCTTGGTCATTTCTTTTGAAGGCAAAACGTCCGGCAAATGTGTCCGACAAGGGACCACTAAGTGCGGCTTCAATGGTTACCTTGCCAGCATTTGCCTTGCTAGAAAACTCGCCATAAGTCACATCAACATAGCCTTCAAACTCATTAGGATTTGGTTTCCTGGAAAAGTAATGCACCAACCCGCCCGTAGCATTACGACCAAAGAGGGTGCCTTGGGGACCCTTCAACACCTCCACCCGCTCAATATCAAACAGAGTAAAGGTTTGGGCTTGGGCAACGGCTAGATATCCCTCATCAAGATACACAGCGTTCGGGGCTTCAATCACATCATTGAAGTCATTCTGGGTCACGCCCCGTATGGAAAATTGCACATTCTGCCCAGCTAGATTGCCACTGATATGTACCCCGGGCGTCACGGTCGCTACATCAAAACTTTCCTCTATCCCCAGTGCCTCAAGTTGACTTCCAGTGAAAGCAGTAATGGCAACGCCCACATCCTGCTGACTTTGTTCTCGCTTGTGCGCCGTCACCACCACCTCTTCCAGCACCGCCGCCAGGATCGTTGATGACATCAGCAGGCTCAGACCAAAAAGAGCAACCTGTTGCAAGTAGATTGCGTTATATTTTCTCAAACTAGTTGTCCCCCTCAGCATTACTCTCCTCTCTAAATGTTGGTATTGGTTTTAGTGCGGGCAATGCCGCTCACAACAGTTGGCATCTACTTCTGCCGATGCTATCACGACTAGTGCGACTCCTTGTAATGTCGCTTGGGCTTCGCCTTCCGCTGCAATTCCAACTGCTCTTCCCGGTCTCTGGCAAGGACGGTGTATGCCTGCTGCTGACCGGCAAGATATTGTTTCTCCCATGCCTGTTCCACTGTAACACCGTAGCTGGCGGCAGCGTTTCGGGTAAAATATGGATTCCACAGATGCGGGCGTCCAATGGCTACCAGGTCTGCCCGGCGGGTGTGTAAAATCGTATTCACCTGCCCGGCATCGGTGATATTCCCCACTGCCATGGTGACCATACTTGGCACATGCTCCAGAGTACTGGCCGGCGCGTTGCGAATCATCTCGGAGAAAGGCACCTGGAACATGCGACCATAGACTGGTGCCTGATCCGGGACTGTCTGCCCTGCCGAGACATCAATCAAATCACAACCGGCGTCATGAAAGGCTTTAGCGATGGTAAGGATATCCGCTTCGGTAATACCGTCCGGCTTCCAGTCGCAGGCGGAAATACGCACCGACATGGGCCGGGACTGGGGCCAAATGCGACGCATCTCTGTAAAGACTCTCAGGGGGAAGCGTAAACGATTGTCAACACTGCCGCCGAATTCGTCATGTCGCTGATTGGTCAGGGGCGACAAGAAAGACGCCAGCAGATAGCCGTGGGCACAGTGAAGTTCCAGCATATCAAAGCCAGCGCGGCAGGCGCGTTCCGTGGCACCGCAAAAGTCGGTGACCACCCTGTCCATGCCAGCAGGGTCAAGCATCTGGGGTAACTGGGAGCTACCCTCAAAATAGGGAATTGGTGAGGCTGAACAGACTTGCCAATTCTTCCCGGATTCAGCAATGGGATAATCCATCTCCTCCCAGCCCAACTGAGTTGAACCCTTGCGTCCAGAGTGCCCCATCTGCATACATATTTTGGTATCCGTATGCTGGTGGACAAAATCCACAATATGCTTCCAGTCCGCTTCCTGTTTGTCGGTCCAGATGCCGGCGCACCCCAGGCTAATTCTTGCCTCGGGCGATGGACAGGTCATTTCGGTGTAGAGCATTGCCATACCACCTGTTGCGTGGCTGGCGTAGTGCACAAAATGCCAATCCGTCAGATTCCCCTGTTCATCGGCGGAATACTGGGCCATGGGCGACATCACCACCCGGTTACGCAACTCCAGGTCGCGCAATCTGAATTTGGTAAACATGGGTGTTGGTCGACTCTGGCGGTAGTCGTAGCCGGTCTGCTCAAAATAACGTTGGTACCATTCCGTGTCAGCCTTCTCGACAAAAGCAGGATCACGCATGATCAACTTGTCATAGGTAATGGATTTGGAGCGGCACATCACCACCATCGCAAACTGCATCGGGTCCATATCCCAAGAGCGCTGCATGTGCTCAAACCAGGCAAGGGACACATCAGCATTGTGCTGCACGATTTGCACCGGCGTGCGGCGCAGGTCATCGTAGGTTTGAAATGCCTTTTGCACACTCTGCTCCGCATGTTCAAGCACCGCATCGTGCAACCCTATGGCACACTCCATCGCCAGCTTCGTGCCCGAGCCGATGGAAAAATGCGCCGATGCCTTGGCGTCCCCCAGAATAACAATCTTGTTGTGATACCAATGGTTACAAAAGATACGCGGGAACTGCCGCCACAGGGAGCGGTTAAGGCTCAGCGAATGCCCTTGCAATTCATCGGCAAAGATAGCTTCCAGTTTTTGTTTGGAGTGGTCTTCATTTAATGCTTCAAAACCCCAACCTCGCCAACAGTCGTCGGACATCTCAAACACCCAGGTGGATTTGCCCGGCTCATATTGATAGGTGTGCGCACAGATCAAACCCTGGGGCGTCTCTTTGAAGAAGTAGGTGAAGTCCTGGAGCGGACGAGTTGAACCCATCCAGCAGAAGCGGTTGGATTTCATTACGCAGGTCGGCGCAAAAGACGCCTGGTGATGCTCACGAATTGTTGAGGCGATGCCATCCGCCGCCAGAATAATATCCGAGTCGGCAAATCTGGTTTCCAGATCAGCCGCTTCTATCTGGGTCTCAAAGGTCATCTTCACCCCGACCTCACGGCAACGTTCCTGCAACAGGGTCAGGAGCGCAAGGCGGGAAATACCGCAGAAGCCATTGCCCTCACAACGTATTTTCTCGCCCTTGCGATGAATGACGATATCGTCCCAGTAGGCAAACTTGTCGCGAATCCGCTCGTAGGATTCCTGGTCGCGCGACAAGAATTCATCCAGGGTGTCATCGGAAAACACCACGCCGAAGCCAAAGGTATCGTCGGCACGATTTTGTTCAAAAAGTTGTATCTCCCAGTCAGGACGCGCCTTCTTGGTCAGCAACGCAAAGTAGAGGCCACCAGGACCGCCGCCAATAATCGTTATTTTTAAGGGGCGCTTCAATGCTGTGCTTTCCTCTAGTTCATCGGCTCAGTGCATCACCTCTCCACCCGCCACGGCAATAGCCTGACCGGTGATAGAGCCTGCCTCTGGTGAACATAGCCAAACCACAGTAGCGGCGACTTCTGCCGGGTCTATCAACCGCCCCTGGGGATTGCTCCGAGTGAACTCTGCCCGGGCGCAAGCCGCATCGCGACCGGTCTTTTCCATGAGGGTCTGTATGGCGTTTTGTATCAACTCTGTTTCCGTGTAGCCGGGACAGACCGCATTCACGGTAATCTTCTGTGTCACATTTTCCAGTGCCAGGGCGCGGGTCAAACCCAGGGCACCGTGCTTGGCGGCGCAGTAGGCAGCAACATAGTTATAGCCTTTCAAAGCGGCGGTACTGGCAATGTTCACGATGCGCCCACTCCCAGACTTACGCATGTCAGCAAGCGCCTCGCGACAACAATAAAACAGGCTATCAAGATTCACCGCAATCATCCGATGCCAGTCATCATCATTCATACGCTGAAGCGGCGCGCTATGCACCTGACCCGCACTATTCACCAGGATATCCACCGGACCAAAGCCCTGACGTGCCTGTTGGAATGCCTGGGCGACGCTATCACTCTGGCTGACATCAACAGATATTGCCTGGGCATGAGGCAACTGCGAAGCCTTCTCCTGCAAGGGCGGCAGGCGGCGCGCCATCAGGCTGAGCCTGGCATCCTGCCCCGCCAGCGCATCAGCAATAGCCGCGCCTATGCCCTGGCTGGCACCAGTCACCACTATGTGTTGTTCGGCTAAGGCGACTGACATCTGGTTCATCTCAAAGAGATTGATACACCATCTCTGAATAGATGGGATGTTATACTATATGTTATGTATTTGTCGGTAAACTGATGCTCTGGTGACGCTCATGTCACGCGCCATGAACAGGAATGAAATATGATGGGAGCAGGAAAGGGATTGGACCCCAAGGACTTTTCACCTAAGCATTTTCTCTGGCACTTTGACCGCGGGGTGGCGTTGATTACCCTGAATATCCCAGAGCGCAAGAATCCTCTGACTTTTGAATCTTACGCTGAACTTAGAGATACCTTTCGCGACCTGGTGTACACCGACCCTGTGAAGGCGGTAGTGATCACTGGTGCTGGTGGCAACTTTTGCTCTGGTGGCGATGTGCGGGACATTATTGGTCCCCTGACAAAAATGAATATGCGCGACCTGCTGGACTTCACCCAGATGACTGGCGATCTGGTCAAGGCGATGCGGCACTGCCCGCAACCTATACTTGCCGCTATAGACGGCGTTTGCGTCGGGGCCGGTGCCATCATCGCCATGGCAAGCGACCTGCGCTATGGCACCAAGCAAACCAAGGTGGGGTTTCTCTTTACCCGGGTCGGGCTTGCCGGTTGCGATATGGGTGCCTGCGCCATACTGCCGCGGCTCATCGGTCAGGGGCGCGCGTCCGACCTCCTCTACACGGGGCGCATCATGTCAGCGGATGAAGGCGAGAGATGGGGATTCTTCAATCGTTTGTGTGCTCCGGCATCCCTCCTGGAACAAACACAGGCCCTCGCCCAGAGCCTGGTTGAGGGGCCTAGCTTTGCCCACAGAATCACCAAAACCATGTTGCATCAGGAATGGAACCTGAGCATTGATCAGGCGATTGACGCCGAAGCCCAGGCCCAGGCAATCTGCATGCAAACTGCTGATTTTGAACGCGCCTTCGCCGCCTTTATGAACAAGGAAGAGCCGATATTTGAAGGCGACTGAGTAGTTTGGACGCTGGTCGCACAGCTGTATTCACCGAGGAGACTCAGGATGGAAATTATTCAACCCGCGGGCTGGATGCCACCAAAGGGCTACGCCAACGGCATCAAGGCTGAGGGGGAAATGGTGTTCGTCGGTGGCCAGGTTGGCTGGGACGAACAGAGGAAGTTCCGCAGTGATGACTTCGTCGCTCAGGTACGACAGACGTTGCTCAATATCATCACTATCCTGCAGACTGCTGGTGCCTCGCCGAGCCATATCACGCGCATGACCTGGTATATCACCGACAAGCAAGAGTATCTGCGTTCCTTAAAGGAGGTGGGGCGGGTTTACCGTGAAATCATCGGCGCTCACTACCCGGTCATGGCTATGGTTCAGGTAGTTGCCTTGATAGAAGACCGCGCAAAGGTCGAAATAGAAACCACTGCCATTGTCCCGACCATTAGACCCTAGGATCGGCGCCCTTCCCTTCTAAGGAGTCTTCTGAGGAATCTTCTAAGGAATCTTTTAAAGAGGCATCTGATGAAAACTCGGCCAGGGCGAGCGCAAATTCACGCCCCTCCTCTCCCACCAGGGCCGCCTCCCACAAGCGCCTGACATCTTCCCGGGTCGGGCGGGTGCGCGACTCTGCCAGGGCGGCCATGATAGCTTCGTATCTCTGTCTGCCGCGGTCGCGAGTGGCACCATAACCCTTGATTAAACAGGCCGTCTCCGCCAACCCCAAGGCGAGGGAAGGATTCTTCCCTGCCTGGCTATGAATCCGCTCCAGCCAGACTTCTATCGCACTATTTTCCACAGCATATCTATAACTGGCGCGACGCATAAAACGCAGGCTGGCAATGAGATATAACAAACAGTAGCCGCTGATAGTCGCCGTCTTGATTTTGCGCCCCTTGGTAAAAAATACCGACAGGAAGCGGCGTAATCTTTTGGATCTCAGCACAAACGCGCCCAGCCGCCGCGGTAGCAGGTCACAAAATTCTTCAATACGCGGGTGCATATATTCCACCGGGTAAACCAATTGCTCGTCCATGGCTCTCACCTCGGCACGGATTTTCTGGAAGCGGCTAGAGCGGGTCTTCTGGTCAGCCACACGAATGGTATCTGGGAAAGCCATCCAGAGGGCAAGATAACGAGCCACTTCTCTGGTCAGTTCATGGTCTTCGCTAGCCTCCTGCGCCACCAGACTTCGCAACCGTTCAAGATATAACTCAGCATATCGAAAATCCTGGTAATCAATCAGCTGCGCCATGCCCTCACAGATCATTCCTTGGCAGCTGGGGGGAAATTCCGTTAGCACCCTGTCCAGTAACATTTTACCAGTCCGGGTTCGCGCGGCTTCCGGCACCGACAACCGATCGGACTTCTCTGGCACGGCAGGCTCCAGCCCACCCTGTCCTGCCAGATGGTAAGCCGCATTAAACGCCGCCAGGTTGGTCTCCACAGCGACGCCGCCGGCACGAATTGCTTGTTCGTAATCAGCCTTGCCAAATGGCAGAACCTCAGCGCCGGCAAGAGCACCAAATAATGCAGAACTGATCACCGAGTCGTGTTCATTCGCCAACTTCTCCATATCAAAAGCGACACAGCGTTTCGCCACCTGCCGAATCCCATCCAGAATCTTGGTGCTGTCCGACAAGCCATCACCCAGATGTTGTTTTTCAGCCACGGTGTAGGCACGGTGTGTCGTGGTGATGAGGGTAGTCTTGTCTGGGGTGACGAGTCCCTTCTGCACCGCGCGTCCTGCCTCCACCAGTTCAGCGGCAATCAAAATATCCACATCGCCGATGATGGGCGTCATACCCAGGACGGGCTTTCTGCCTACTCGCTCTGTCTCGGCGCCGGGGAAAATTTCAAGGTAATACACGGTGGCGCCGGTACGTTGGGCTACGCCGGGCACGGAAGTTGACTGGGCAAGATATCCCTGGGCTTCTGCCAGGTCCCGAATCCAACTAGCAAGCACCCCACCGCCCTGCCCACCCATTGCCGAGATGGCGATCTTGACAGGTTGCTCCCTTGACTCAAACATGGCTATTCAAATAGAGATTCTAAAAGAGTCGCCGGATAATCTTTCCTGGCATCGGCTAGAGAGCATATTTTTCCAGCCGCCGATCAATGCGGTTTTGCAAAAAGCCAATTACCGCTTGTCGGATGCCGCCGATAAAACGATCCCGGCGGGTGGGATTAAAAATAATATCAGTCCTCGCAAATGATGGACACAGAACCGCCGTATGAGCGTTTTCACCGCAGAGACCACAGCCCACGCACTCATTGTCCACCCATGCCACCGGATCAGATTTCAAAGGATTGGGGTTTTCTTTCACCGTCAAGGACGGGCAACCAGAGAGTCGGATACAAGCATGATCACCCGTGCAGGTGTCAGCATCTACAAAAAAGCGCTCACGCACCAGCCGTTTGCCAGATTTTATTTTGTCACGCACCAGAGGTTTTTCGCGTCGCTGCTTATTCAGCATGCACTCATTCTGGGCAATGATGACTTTGGGACCGGGCTGAGGGCTGGTCATTGCTTCATGCAGGGTCTTTTTCATGGTAGCGACATCATAGGTATCCACCTGCCGCACCCAGGTGACCCCTACGCCTTTGACCGCCTTCTCAATTGAATGTTGGGTAGAGCGATTATCAAGTTCCACCCGGGAAGACATGATGTCCTGACCGCCGGTCGCCGCTGAATAGTTGTTGTCAACTATCATCACAACATCATCGCTTTGATTGAACACGGCGTTGCTGATACTGCTGGTCAAGCCATTGTGCCAAAAACCACCGTCACCCATGACGCTGATGTTGCGTCGCTCGGAGGGTACATTAAATGCCGAACCGCCCGCCGCACCCAGACCATAACCCATGGTGGTGTTGCCCAGATCAAAGGGCGGCAAAATGGAAAACAGATGACAGCCAATATCACAACTCATGTGAATATCGCCGATTGCCTGTTGCACCTGTTTTACCGCGCTGAAAATAGGGCGTTCCGGGCAGCCCACACAAAAGCCTGCCGGGCGGGGCGGGATTTCTCCTTCCAGAAGGGTAACGGCTATGCTCTCAACAGATTTAGTCTCAACGGCGGGTTCATAGATGTTTAGGACTTGAGTTTCGCCCGATGTTTTTTTCTGTGCCGCACTCTGTGACAGGCCCTCTAACACACTGGGCGCAACCGTCACAATAAACTTCTCCATCGCCGTCTTGATGACATCACCCTGATACTCTCCGTAGATGGGTAGGATGTCCTTACCATAGAGTTTGGTCGGCAGCTCAGCCCGACGCAATATATGACTGATTGCCTGCTCAATATATTCAGGCTGGCCTTCCTCAATCATCAGCACGGCTTTTTTGTCGGCGCAGAAACGCAGAATTTCTTCATCAATGTAAGGATAGGTCACATTCATCACATAGATAGGTAGGCGGCAGTTACCAAAGCTGTCCGCCAGACCCAGGACATTGAGCGCGCGAATGACAGTATTGTAGAGGCCGCCCTGCATGATCAAACCAATATCCCCGACATCACCATCAAAAAATTCATTCAGCTGCCGCTCTTTGATGAACTGGATGGCGGCGGGCAACCTGGCTTCAATTTTTTCCTTTTCATGTAGAAAGTTGAATGGTGGTAAGACGACGCGACTGGTATCCCGGGTCGGGCTTGCCTTCGCTTGCCTGACGGTCATCTTCGGGCGCCGGTTATCCTTTGCCACAAAACTGCCGTGCAGATGACAGGCGCGAATACGCAGTTCCAGCATCACCGGCGTGTTACTTGCTTCGGACAAATCAAAACCCGTTTCCACCATGTCGGTAATCATGGGTAAATTGGGGCGGGGATCCAGTAGCCAGATTTGAGACTTCATAGCAAAGGCGTGGGACCGCTCCTGCATAATGCTGGAGCCTTCACCATAGTCTTCACCTACAATGACCAACGCACCGCCAGTGACGCCGCTGGAAGCCAGGTTGGCAAGAGCGTCCGATGCCACATTGGTGCCTGCTGTGGACTTCCAGGTCACGGCACCGCGCAGCGGATAATTCACTGACGCAGCCAACATGGCAGCGGCCGTTGCTTCGCTACCACTGGACTCAAAGTGCACATCCAGTTCCTCAAGAATGTCCTGGGCATCGCCCAGCACATCCATTAAGTGAGAGATAGGCGCACCCTGATAACCACCAACATAAGCAACGCCAGATTGCAGGAGGGCTTTGGTCACGCCGAGGATACCCTCGCAACGCAACTCTTCGCCCGCACCGCGGCGTAAGGCTTCAACTTCTTTCTTGAATGATCGCTCGGCCATTACCAGTCAGTTCCCTTGCCTATTGCTCCGGTACCAGTGCCAGCACGCGTAGCGGACTACCGGAACCGTTTTTAATTTTCAAAGGCGCGGCAATTAGCAAGGCACCGGCGGGCGGCAGTTGATCCAAATTACACAGGCTCGCCAGACCACACCTGTTCGCCCCGTGCATCAGATTGTGGCATGGAAACATAGGCTCCTGAGTTGGACCTATGCCGGCATCCGTACCCACTGTCTCAACACCGACGCCAATCACATCGCGTTCCTGGCTCAGAAATTTCACCGTTTCCGGATCCCAACCCGGTGTGTGCCCGCCATCCTCACCCATATTCAAGTAATCTTCATTGCTGGTCTTTTTCGACCAGTCGGTGCGATACAGGACCCAGGCACCCGGGGTAATTTTCCCATGCTGAGCTTCCCAAGCCTTGACGAAATCCACCGTCATTAAAAAATCTGGGTCTGCTGCCGCTTCGGCGACAGCATCAATCACAAATGCCGGCGCGACAAATTTCTCAATGGGAAGACTATCCGTGGCGTGATGCTCATGCTCCTGCCCCGTCACCCAATGGATAGGCGCATCAAAATGCGTACCGGTATGTTCACCGCAGCTCAGATTATTCCAGTACCAGGCTGGGCCACGGTCGTCGTAACGGGAAATTTCTTCCAGAGAAAAGGGCAAGGACTTGCCCCAACCCATCTCCTCAGGCAATTGCAAAATTGGCGTCTCGGCTTCCAGGGTTCGGGTCAAATCAACCACCCTGATAGTTCCAGATGCCAAGAGTTGAATCAGGTCAGTTATAGTGTTTTGAGCAGGCATTGCACATATCCTCCGTAACGAATCCAGACCAGGCGACTGAGCTTACCATCAGGGATGAGTATCGCAAGCGCACCGCGTCAATAGACGGGGAAGGGTCTGCTTAGTGTCCTCAGGGTGGCGTCATCCCACCGCTCATTGTCGGCTTGTCGCAAATCGTCTCAAACCGATTTTCCCGAGCATCCTTTAATCCAATATGCTGATATTTTTTCCAGAGCCCAGCATCATCGCTAATAATAAAAAATGCGGGTTGTTCATAATATTCATCGCATAATGCCAGGATGGCTTGCCTGAGTCGTTTGTTTAGTGACTTGGTATTGTAAGAAGGATTCAGCCCCTCGTCCCAGTAGTCATTGATGTGATCCGCCAGGGTAAAGGGTCGCTGCTGCATCAGCCTGGCATCCTGCCTGGTCAGTATGGCGGACTTTCCAGGGGTCACCTGATCCCGGAACAGACTCTGGTAAAAACGCCAGCCTTCATAGTTGGCGACCAGGTCGGCATTTGAATAAACGCCGGTAGTAAACTTGCCAAACAACCAGTTCTCAACGAAGGCACCTCGTTGCAGCACTTTTTCTTCCGACCAGGCACGCAATTCTCTGAGGAAGTATTTATATCCCTGAGAAAAGAAATGCCCCAGTTTGTCCGAGCCGACCAGCACCCCATTGACCCGAATAGTTCTGCCCACGCCAAACACATAATTAACCCGCGTCGCCCAAACAGGCATGGAGCGATAAATGCTCTTGTGCCTGGTCTGAGGATACTTGTCCACGGTGGGAGATCGGGCTGCCCAGCGCTCTATCTTGTCCGCCCAGTAGATGCCTCCCAATTCACGATAGACTGCTTGGGCGAAAGCCTTTTCAGTTTGAGGTACCCGCTTCTGGTGCAATATCTTTTGGATTGCAAGATTGACCTGGTCGTCTATGGGTATCAGCGAATCAGCAACGGAATTGGTGCGGTTAGTGTATTGGTCGGACTCGTAGGCATGGGCATCGGACATGATGCTAAAGAGCGTCAGGACGGTCGTGCCAAGCACCAGAATGGGAGATGATTTTATGATGCCTAGCATAGGAAGTAACCAGGCAAGATGATTATTCCCGCGCCATGCCATAAAACTCGGGATTGGGTCTCGTACCGGTCAGGTTTGCCATGCGGTTACTCTGGGCAAAAAAGGCGGCTATGGCACCAATATCCCAAATATCCTCATCGCTGAAACCAAGGGCACGAAGCCTGTCCAGGTCCCTGCTTTCAATCTGCGCGGAAGCCCTTGTCACTTTAAGGGCGAAGTCCAGCATCGCCTTTTGTTTGTCTGATATATCTGCTTTCCGATAGTTGATAGCCACCTGATCCGCCAGCAGCGGATTTTTCGCTCTGATCCTGAGAATCGCACCATGGGCGACGACACAATATTGACAGTTATTCGTCGCAGAAGTCGCAACAACTATCATTTCCCGCTCCGCCTTGGTCAGACCGGACTCCTTCTCCATCAGTGCATCGTGATATGCGAAGAAGGCTCGGAATTCCTCCGGTCTCCTTGCCAGCATTAAAAATATATTGGGAATAAAACCAGTCTTTTCCTGGATACCGAGAATTCGTGAGGCAATATCTTCTGGCAGATCCCGCAAATCTGACATGGGGAAGTGCCCTGTTTGTGTGCTGTTCAGATGCAGCGCCATGTGCCTGCTCCTATGCTATGATAAACTTTGTTGTGCAATCCTTGTGTGAGGCGCCTTGTCCGATTCCAGGCGCTGGACAGTATTCTACCATTTAACCTCTAACGGAATACTTGGTTGTGACTGTCGGGAAGTAGATCCAGTAATAGAAAAAACTTTAATTTTGTTATGTAATACATTGTTTTATGAATAATTATTCTATCGGATATTCATTATCAATAGGACAGACCGGAATAGCGAATTTCTCTGAAAAGTGCATACTTACATCTTAAACAATACTGGAGACTAATGAATGAATTGCCCCAAATGCAACACCACCATGGAAGAGATCAGGCTGAGTACCCTGAGCGGTGATGTCGTCGTGGATCGTTGTACTGGCTGTGCCGGTATCTGGTTTGACATAGGTGAGGCAGAGACATTAAAAGACAAATGGATGTCGGACTACATAGACAGTGGCGACCCGAAAGTAGGCAGGCAGCAGAACCGAGTCAGGGACATTAATTGTCCGCGCTGCGGCAGAAAGATGGAGCAGTTGGCTGACCCGGTACAGATACATCTCCAGTATGAAGCCTGCCACGACCATGGAATGTATTTTGATGCCGGTGAATTTACCGACTACAAGTATGAAACCCTGATGGATTATTTCCGCGACTTCATCATGCTAATTAGAAAAAAATAAAATCTCCAGGACCAATTTTGTAGCGGCTTTCAAGTCACTAGTTGTTGTGTAGCAGTTGTTGTGTAGCAGTTGTTGTGTAGCAGTTGTTGTGTAGCAGTTGTAGCGTAGCAGTTTTTTAGATAGACACATCATGGACGAACTTATCTCACGACGCCTTAGAAACCGGGTCAGAACCCTGGGAGAAATTCTGGGCGAGACCATGGCGCAGCAGCAAGGCGAAGCATTCCTGGACAAGGTTGAAGAAATACGATATCTCGCCAAATCCAGACGCAAAGATGACACGACGCCTGAAACAAATGCCACCCCGGATGAAAAAGGCAGGAACCACGAGCAATTGAAAGCCCTCCTGACGGAACTGGATGATGACTATCTCCTTTCCGTGGCAAGAGCCTTTAACCAGTTCCTTAATCTAACCAATATCGCTGAACAGTCCGAGTTCACCAGCCAGGCGGAGTTCACTGGGCAGGAAGATGTCCAGGCGGCATCCCACCTGAGAGAACTCTTCCTGCGGCTCCAGCAACTGATGGCACATGGTCTGGAAAAGGAGCAGATTTATGACGCAATACGGGACATCCATTGCGATCTGGTGCTAACGGCGCATCCGACGGAAATCACCCGACGCACCCTGATCCAGAAATACAACCGCATCTCTAAGGTCCTAGATGAGGCCGCCGATGATCAAGAACTGGACACCGCTAGCCGTGTTGAGTTAGAAAGGCTGGTGGCAGAAATTTGGCACACTGATGAAATCCGTACCGAGCGCCCGAGTCCTCAGGACGAAGCCAAATGGGGCTACGCCGTCATTGAACATTCTTTCTGGCATGCCGTGCCAGCCCTCTGGTGTCACCTTGACGAACTGGTATTTGAATTCACCGACAAGCATCTGACACTGGATACCACGCAGATACGTTTATCTTCCTGGATGGGCGGTGACCGGGACGGGAACCCCTCGGTCACGGCGGAAGTTACCAAAGATGTTCTACGACTGGCACGATGGATGGCGGCAGATCTCTATCTCCGAGACTTGGACGAGTTGCTGGCACAGCTTTCCATGTCAAACTGCAACGCAAAGTTGTCAGAAGCCCTACTGAAAAGGTATGGCACGACTGATAACACCACCACCAATGAACCCTACCGCGTCATACTGCGTGACCTGCGGGAAAGACTGACGCTCACCAGAAGCTGGGCGGAGACGGAAAACCCCGCACCCGCCGATGTGATATTGCAGAAGAGCCAGATCATTGAGCCTCTCCAGCTCTGCTACGACTCACTGCGTGACAGTGGCATGGGCATGATTGCTGACGGTCTGCTAAGACACACCCTGCTCCGCGCCCATACCTTTGGCGTGACCCTGGTGACGCTTGATATCCGTCAGTGTGCGGACCGACATACTGAGCTGTTGGATGCTATTACCCAATACCTGGGAATTGGCAGCTATGCAGACTGGTCTGAAAAGGCACGTTCAGATTTCATCATGGCGGAACTGAAAAACAAACGACCACTGGTTCCTGACGGTTGGCACCCGGACGGTGATGCCGATGAGACTCTGAAAACCTTTCGCTTGATTGCCGAGAACGACGGCACGGGTATCGCCAGCTATATCATCTCCATGGCAAAACATCCTTCCGATGTGCTTGCCGTGGTTCTGCTATTGCGTAAATGTGGGCTGAGCAGATCTCTGCCCGTCGCACCACTGTTTGAAACGCTTGATGACCTGGAAAACGCCAACTGGACGGTGGAACGGCTACTGCGAAACAACTGGTACAACCAACATATCAATGGCACCCAGCAGGTGATGATTGGCTATTCAGATTCGGCAAAGGATGTCGGTCAAATGGCGGCTGCCTGGGCACAGTACCGGGCCCAAGAAGAACTGGTGGCAGTCGCAAAGAAATACAAGATCAAACTTGCCCTCTTCCACGGCCGGGGTGGTGCGCCTGGCCGGGGCGGTGCCCCGGCACGCCAAGCGATCCTCTCCCAGCCGCCAGGTTCCGTCACTCATAGTATGCGCGTCACCGAGCAAGGGGAGATGATCCGTTTCAAATACGGCTCCTCTTCCCTGGCACTGATTAACCTTGACCTGATACTGAGCGCGACTATAGAGGCATGTCTGTTACCGCCGCCAAAACCCAAGGAAGAATGGCGGTTCATCATGCAACAGATGGCGGATATAGCTAAGGACAGCTATCGTAGCCTGGTGCAATCCAACCCGGATTTTGTTGACTACTTTGTTGAGGGTACGCCAGAGCGGGAACTGGCGTTACTGGCACTAGGTAGCAGACCGACGAGAAGGAGCAGTAGCAATGAGCCTGGGGCCTATCAACCGGTCAGGGAAGATGTCATCAAAAAACTGCGGGCTATCCCCTGGGTCTTTGCCTGGACGCAAAAGCGTCTGATGTTACCCGCTTGGTTGGGTACCGATGCGGCTTTTGAGGAGGGACTGACTGACCAGGACTGGACGCTACTGCAAGAAATGATCCTTGAATGGCCCTTTTTCCAGACCCAGATCAACATGCTGGAGATGGTTCTCAGCAAGACTGATGCGGAAATTTCCCAACTCTATGATGCCAGCCTGGTATCACCCAGGCTGAAACACCTTGGCGACGGATTCCGTGAACGGCTGACTCGCCTCATCGCTAGTGTGAACAAAATCAAGGGGCAGACCAAACTTCTGGAGCAGAATCCTGAGATCCAACACACCCTGGATTTGCGGATACCCTATACTGACCCGCTACATCTCCTGCAGATTGAGCTACTCAAGCGGTGCCGGGATACTGGCACTGAGCAACGACAACAAATCAACAAGGCCTTGCTGGTCACCATTGCCGGCATTGCTGCGAGTATGCGTAATACCGGCTAGGAAGTACCTTCTACAAACTCCTTGAAATGTTGCAGGTCGGCACGGGATTGTTTTTTGAACAGACCCGGCATGAGAAAAACCATCACCCGCATCCACCCGTTACAGCGGAATTCCGTTTCAAAATTCCATAGCGTCTGTTCGGCACTCAGCACCACAAATCGGTTGATACAACGGTTCCACACGCCCTTGGCTTCATAAACCAAAATCATCTCATCCGGTAGATTCGCGACCTCAACCGTTTCCACCATCTCAATCTTTCTAGTACCCATTTTATGTATCAGTCTGGTCTTGGCGCCAACTTCTTCTGGCTCGCCACTCAGAGGCGCGATGCTGATGAGACCAGGCTGCCACTTGGACAGCTTTTCCTGATCGCGAAACAATGCTACTACCTGGTCTCGGGGAAGGTTGATTTCAATATCAAGTGAGTATTCCATCGTGAATTCCAGTTATAGTGCTAATAGGATGTGAGATTCATTGTATGTTAAAAGTATATCTTATGACCAACCAGCCTGAGCAGATACTCTATGTCTAGTGTCAGTGATGTGGTGCGGGAAATTTGTCTCGGCTTGCCAGAGACTGAAGAATTTGTGTCCCATGGCTTCCCATGCTTCCGGGTGAGCGGCGGCAAGTCCTTTGCTATTTATTCTGTCAACCATCATGGCGACAAACGGGTCGCCCTGCTACTCAAAATGTCCCTTGAGATGCAGAAGATGCTGGTCAGCAGTGCGCCAAAACATTTTTACATCCCACCCTATAGCGGCCCCCAAGGCTGGGTAGGTGTACAGCTGAATACTGGTCTTGCCTGGGACCGGGTCGCACAGATGACTTGTGATGCTTACGCCAGCGTGGCACCCGTCAGGCTTGCCAAGTCTGCCAGGACGATGCCGGTCAAACCACCAACCCAGAAAATGAAACCAGCGGATATTGACCCCTTTCTCTCCAAAGAAAATCAACAGGTCTTAAAAAAGTTACAGCAAATTTGCCTTGTCCTACCGGAAACTCAGCAGGCGTTGCAATTCGGTAGTCCCTGCTTCAAGGCAGGTAAAAAGACATTTTGTAACCTGCATATCCATCAGGGGAAAGTTGAACTGCAAGCCTGGGTCGGTATTGACCGCCAGGCATCTCTTACCTCTTTTGACAAGCGATACCGCATCCCTGCCTATATTGGTCACAATGGCTGGGTCAGCTTTGATTTGTCGGGGCAACCGAACTGGCGGGAAATTGAGGTATTGGTGAGAGAGAGTTATCGGCACTTTGCGTTGCGGCGGATGTTAAAAGAGATGCCTCCTGAGCCGCACCATGACCAGGTGAGCGGGACTCAGGTTGAATAGGATTGCCGCTTCCGCTAGTATTCTTCTCTTTCCATTCGGGGGGGCCATAGCTCAGCCGGGAGAGCGCGTGACTGGCAGTCACGAGGTCGGCGGTTCGATCCCGCCTGGCTCCACCAACCACACCAATAAGCACGCATGATGACAACAGGAGTGACTGCAGGAGGAATACGATATGTCTGATTTCTATGCTCTTAAGATGACCTTAATTAACGGCGATACCCGGTCCTTTTCCGAATATCGAAATCAGGCATTGCTGATCGTCAACCTGGCAAGCCAATGAGGCTTGACGCCACAGTACACAGGTCTGTGTACACTTCAAAATGCCAGGGATGACTTGCTGGTGCTTGGCTTCCCCTGTAATCAATTCGGTGCTCAGGAGCCCGGCACCGACGAGGAGATACAAGAATTTGCAACCAGCAAATACCAGGTCAACTTCCCCCTCTTCTCCAAGATAGAAGTCAATGGAGATAAGAGTTGCGAACTATTCCAATGGCTCAAATCCCACCAGGCAAACCCGGACGGCAAGCCAGACATCAGTTGGAATTTCACCAAGTTCCTGGTGAATAAAAACGGTGCAGTGGTTGCCAGATTTGAGCCCCAGGTCACGCCAGAAGAAATAGCCGCCCAGTTAGATAACTACCTCTAACAAACTGGACAAGCTTCTCACACCCGCCCTTGCATCACAGTTATCAGGAAAAGAAACGATTTTTTGACGGGATGATTACCCTCTATGGCCGCAGGACCATCTTGGCACTGCTGGAAGACTCCCGTGTCTCCATCTTCAGGCTGCATCTTGCGGACAGCAATGCCAGTTCGGATATCATGGAACGAATTGAAAATCTCGCCCGAGAGCGGCAGGTGGAAATACACCGACATAGCCGTCAAGAGCTGGCGCGGATTTCCAAAAACGCCAGACAGGACCAGGGTGTGGCGATTGATGTTCAGACAATAGGCTATCAAAGGGTTGAAGAGCTTGCCGAGGTGTCCGGATCGGGTACGACAAATGCCGACAATGGATTCAAGGAAGTTATCGTGTTGGACGGCGTGACCAACCCGCAGAATCTTGGGCTGATAATTCGCTCCGTCACCGCTTCGCCCATGACCGGGCTGGTGCTACCTCGCAAGGGATGCGCCAGGATTGATCCTCTGGTACACAAGGCAAGTGCAGGCACCCTCCTCAGGGCAAATATCTTTCACTGTCCGCATATTGAGGCGGGGTTAGAGTGTCTGCAGCACCAGGGATTTGAGATCATTGGCATGACAAACGATGCGGCGGATGAAACTACTCGCTCCTTCCATCGTCTTGCCCCTGCTACCAGACATCGTGCCTATGTGCTGGGAAATGAGACTGATGGCATGAGCCAGCAGATTCGGCGGCGTTGCGATATACTCGCCCGCATACCCATGAGCAGGGGGGTTGATTCAATCAATGTGGCGGCGGCCGCCACCCTGATCGCATTCAAGGGTCTGTTCGCCTGAAACATTCTTATCCCTATTGCCCGCAACGGAAAATATCTTAAAAGATAAACATGCCCTCAACCTCATATAAAGTGTCACGGCTTGCTGGTGCCCTCGGTGCGGAGATTAAGGGACCCAGACTTGCCGACCTGGAACCTGCTGATGTCAGTAGCATCACCCAGCTGTTGCATGAACATTTGGTGATTTTCTTTCCTAACCAATCACTAGGCCTGGAGGAACACCTCGCTCTGGGCAGACACTTCTGCGATGCACTGGACGGGGTGATGGAAGCTCATCCCAATCTTGCCAATGATTCCTCGCTACCACCGGAAATTTTCGAATTGAAAGCCACGAAGGGCGGGGTCGCCGATGAATGGCATACCGACCTGACCTTCCAGAAGAAACCGGCCATCATGTCCATTCTGCACATGATACAGACCCCGAACATGGGCGGAGATACTCTATGGACTAATTTGTACGCCGCATACGATAGGCTCTCGGCACCCATGCAACAGCTCTGCGACGGGCTAAGCGCCCTACACGATGCCCAACCTCACAATCATCCCGACCAGACAGCTATTCATCCCGTGGTTAGAGTGCATCCTATCACCGGCAAAAAGGCACTCTATGTGAATGAGCACTTCACCCGCCGTATCGTAGAAATGAGCGCCCCCGAAAGCGATGCCCTGCTCGGTTATCTCACCGCCTGGGTCGGTCATCCGCAATTCACCGTGCGCTATCGTTGGACACCCGGGTGCATCGCCATGTGGGACAACCGGTGTACGCAACATTGTGTGCTGAATGATTTTGAAGGGGAAAGGGTGATTCAGCGAGTCACCATTGTCGGCGACCAGGTAGAAGCCACCGAGCCGCCCAGATGGCAACCCTGGATCAACATTGGCAGACTGTCCGCCACTGGGCGACATGACCGACAACTCTATAAACATCTGATGAAGGACAAGCAGCAGGCAGCCAGGATCAAGCTAAGCCGCTGAGTCTCTATCATCCAAACAGAGCAACACCCTACAGGAGGACAGAGTGACCAGACCCTTGGATGACATCACCATTATAGAACTTGATAGCTGGATGGCGGCGCCGAGTGCTGGTGTAATTCTTGCCGACCTCGGTGCCAATGTCATCAAGATTGAACCCCTCAATGGTGACCCCATGCGTGGCATGGGGCGCCCCGCCAAGATTGATACCAACATTCGAGACTATGATTTTCAGTTTGATATTGATAATCGTGGCAAGCAATCCATCTGCCTGGACCTGACTCGGCAAGACGCCATTGACATAGTGACCAAACTCTGCCAGAAGGCGGATGTGTTTATGTGTAATCTGCTTGCCAGACGACAGCAAAAGTATGGACTTGACCCGGCATCTTTGCTGGCAGTCAACTCAAAACTGGTACATGCCACACTGACCGGCTACGGCACCAGAGGTCCCGATGCCTGGCGGCCCGGCTATGATGCGACCGCCTTCTTTGGTCGGTCGGGACTGCATGATGCGATGCGGGAAGGCGAGGATGGACTGGTGCCCATGGCGCGTCCCGCCCAAGGAGATCATGTGACGGGACTCGCCCTCGTCGGTGCCATCCTCGCCGCCATTCGACAGGTTGACCGGACGGGTGAGGGTCAGGTTGTGGAAACTTCACTCTACGAGACAGCTGTTTGGACCCTGGCAACTGATTACGCAGTCACCCTGGTGGATCAGCGTCCGGTGCGTAAACGTTCAAGGGAAGAGCAGTTATCCCCCCTGATTAACCGCTATCCCTGCGGCGATGGACGGTGGATTGTATTCAACATGCCAGAGCCTTCCTGGTGGCAAGGCTTCTGCCAGGCATTGAATAGACCCGAATGGGTGGAGGATGAACGTTTCGCCAGCGCCAAGGACAGATACCAGCACATGGCGGAGCTGGTCTCTGCCATTGATGCTATCATGGCACAGAAGTTCCGCGATGAGTGGGGACAGATTTTTGATGAGCATGGCATTATATGGGCTCCTGTCCTAGGCTTGCATGAAGTGATCGCGGATCCCCAAGCCGAGGCGATCAACCTCTTCCCACCTATGACCGCGCCCGGTCTGGGCGATTACCGCACTATCCGCATCCCTATGAATTTCCACACCCTTGATATTCTGCCGAGCACCCCGGCACCCGGGCAAGGCGAACATACCCGGCAGATACTGACAGACCTGGGCTACTCGGGAGCAGAAATCACGGCACTGCTCAAAATCAAAACCGCTGCCTGAAGCCAAGCCTCGGGGCACTTCACAAGAGGCACTTCTTGAGGAGCACTTCTCAAAGGGCACTTCTCAAAAATCTATGCACAAAAGGATCAACCATGCTCAAAACTGAGGGGGCGCCTATTCACCCCGCCGCCACTATCATTATTGCCAGGGATGCCAAGCCGCAATTTGAGATATTCATGCTACGGCGGCATCATACATCGGTCTTCGCTGGCGGCATGTATGTCTTCCCCGGTGGCCGGGTAGATCCTGATGACCGTAGCGGTGACTATGCGGGACTGGTCGTTGGCCCAGCGGACCAGCAGCAGAAGCAGAAGATTGCCCTGGGGCATGACTGGCAACAATACTGGCTGGCGGGGATAAGAGAAACCTTTGAGGAATCAGGCTTTATGCTTGCCTACGGGGTGGATGGCAAGATAGTCACTTTTGACGCTGAGTCTCATGATCGTTTTGCCAGGTATAGGCGTCTGTTACATGCAAGGGAAATAACATTGGCGGAAATTTGCCGCCGGGAAAGGCTGCGCTTGGCGCTTGACTTGATATACTTCTTCAATCGCTGGATCACGCCGCCTGGTGGACCCAGGAGATTTGACACCAGATTTTTCATCACTCGGGCGCCCGCCTCTCAAACCGGATTGCACGATGGGCTAGAGACTGTTGACAGTCTCTGGATTTCCCCTGCGGCGGCACTGGAACAAGAGAAGCGGGACGAATTTCAATTAATGACGGTGACAATCCAGCAACTCAGCCAATGTAACCAGTACCAAAACCTGGACGAATTCCTCAGGATGGCGGCGCACAATCAAAACTTCCCCACCCACGGTTCCAGAGTGCCGAGTGGATGACAAGCAACCCTCAACCAAGCATTGACAATTTACCTGAATCGGTTGCAACCAACTAGCCAAGCGGCGACACTGAATAGGATTAGCCAAGCATGGAATATTTTCGCCACAGCCCCTTCCCCGACCCCTTATCTACTGCGAGTGCTGATACAGATACGGGCCGGGACGCATCTCACCGTACACCCTGGCAGACCACGAGGGCGCTCTTGCCCTTCCTCTGGCCAGAAAATCATTATGGCATGCGCTGCCGAGTCCTCATCGCGGTCGCCTGTCTGCTGGCAGGACGGAGTGCCAATGTCTATGGACCCATCCTGCTCAAAGACCTGATTGACGGACTAAACAGTCTCTTCCCCGGGGCATCGGTTGCATCATCGGCGAGTGTTGCAGGGTTGATTGGCTTGACGCTTCTCTATGGCCTGATGGTGCTACTACCGGGTGCCATGACAGAAATCAGAGTCGCCGTCTTCACGCCGGTGTCGGAATTCGCACAAAGGATTATCGGTCTCAAAACATTCCGTCATCTGCACGATCTCAGTATGCGCTTTCATCTGGAGCGGCATACTGGCGGACTCTCCAGAGCCATAGAACGGGGCACTCGTGCCCTCCAACAAATTATCGGCATCTTCGCATTCAACATCGCGCCCACCCTCTTTGAGATAGGGATGGTGTGTATCTATCTGGCGGTTTCCTATCCGGGCAAATATGTCCTGGTCATCCTCCTTGCACTGGCGGGATACATTGCCTTTACCCTACTGTTTACCGAATGGCGCACCCATTTCCGGCGGGAGATGGTCGCCCAAGAATCCCGGGCAACGGCGATTGGTGTGGACAGCCTGTTGAATTTTGAAACCGTGAAGTATTTTGGTAATGAAGCCTGGGAAGCAGACCGCTACAACCATGCCTTGTCCCGTTACATGGTAGCGGCGGTGAAAAGCCAAAACACCCTCGGTATGTTGAACGGCGGTCAGCTCGCCGCCCGGGTCATCTGCCAGGTCGCCATTCTCATCCTGGCGGTCCAGGACTATGCCGCAGGAAGTCTAACCATGGGCGAGGTGGTAATGCTGAACACTTTCATGCTGCAACTCTTTATCCCGCTCGGTTTCCTAGGCTCATCCTATCGCATGATTCGTCAGTCGCTGGTTGATATGGAATTTATGTTTCAACTTCTTGACTATGAACCGGATGTCAAGGATGCGACTGATGCGACTCAGCTCAGGATAGACAAGGGCAAAGTCAGTTTTCAGCAAGTTCACTTCAGTTATGACACGCAATATGAGAAGCCGCGCGACATCTTAAAAGGTATCACCTTCTCCATTGAGCATGGTAAGACCCTTGCTGTGGTTGGTCCCAGCGGTGCCGGGAAGTCCACCCTCGCCCGCCTTGTGTACCGATTTTATGATGTTCAGCAGGGGCAGATATTGATTGATGGTCAGGACATCAGCCAGGTGACCCAGGCAAGTCTGAGAGAAGCCGTTGGCATTGTGCCGCAAGACACGGTTCTCTTTAACGACACCATCCGATACAACATCCGTTACGGCAAACCGGGGTCCAGCGATGCCGAGGTTGAGGAGGCTGCCCGCCACGCCAGCATTCACAACTTTATTATCTCCCTGCCCATGGGCTACGACACCAGGGTCGGGGAAAGGGGACTAAAACTTTCTGGCGGTGAAAAACAACGCGTCGCCATTGCCCGGACTGTATTGAAAAATCCCAAGATTCTAGTGCTGGATGAGGCAACCTCCGCACTTGATATCAAGACCGAGCGGGACATTCAGGACGCGCTGCTTGAGATTGCCAAGCACAGGACCAGTCTAGTCATCGCACACAGGTTATCAACCGTCGTCAATGCGGATGAAATTCTAGTGCTGGACAAGGGTGAGATCATTGAACGCGGTACCCATACCTGGCTAGTCAAGAACCAGGGAGTCTATGCGGACATGTGGCGACGGCAGAAGGAAGCTGCCGACAGGATAGAGCAGCTACAGGAAATTTTCGTCGGGGACGAACTGCGGACCTTGCAAATTGAAACCAACCGGATGGCAGAATAAGCCTGTCAAGTCGGTTGTCTTTTTGCAAAGAAACAAAAACCTCACACAAAACAGGAGATATCATCATGAAGAATCAACTGCAACTCCAATCGCTGGTAACGAGGGAAGGCAGGCTTGAGCTTGCACTGGCGCAGATACCCGTGCCTGTTCCCGCGGCAGATGAAGTTCTGGTGAAGGTCGAAGCAGCACCCATTAACCCTTCTGATCTGGGTCTGTTGTTCGGCATGGCGGACATGACCAGCGCCCTGGCATCAGGCACCCAGGAAGCACCGGTGATCACCGCCGAGATCCCTGAAAAACTGCGCCCGGCTCTAGCTGGACGAATGGGGCAGGCTCTACCGGTCGGTAACGAGGGTGGCGGCACCGTGATTGAGGCTGGCAACTCGGACGAAGCCCAATCTCTCCTGGGTAAAACAGTTGGCATCCTGGGTGGTGCCATGTACACCCAATACCGGGCTATCAAGGTAAATCAATGCCTTGCCATGCGGGAAGGAGTCACCCCGGCGGAGAGTGGGTCCTGCTTTGTGAATCCACTCACTGCCCTTGGGATGGTGACGACCATGAGACTGGAAGGTAGCAGAGCACTGGTGCATACCGCCGCCGCCTCCAACCTCGGGCAGATGCTACAGAAGATATGTATCGCGGATGGTATTGATCTGGTGAATATAGTGCGTAAAGAGGAGCAGGTTGCGCTGCTTGAAAAGAAGGGTGCTAAGTATGTCTGTAATTCAAGCAAGGACTCTTTTATGGAGGTTCTGACCGGGATGCTGGTGGCGACCAGTGCCTATATCGGCTTTGACGCCACCGGGGGCGGTAAGCTTGCCGGACAGATCCTCAGTTGCATGGAAGCCGCCGCCGTCAAGACTAGTCCGGACTATAGCCGTTACGGATCGACCCAACACAAACAGGTGTATATCTACGGCGGACTTGACCGGACGCCGACAATACTGAGCCGTAACTTTGGCATGGCTTGGGGACTTGGGGGTTGGCTCCTCACGCCCTTCCTGCAAAAGATAGGTCCTGAGGAAACAAATCGGCTGAAACAAAGAGTCGCTGCTGAAATCACCACCACCTTCGCCAGCCACTACACCAGAGAAATATCACTGGCGGAAGCACTGTCACTTGATGCTATCGGTGTTTACGGCAAGCAGGCAACCGGCGAGAAGTATTTGATCAATCCCAATAGATAGGCGATGCAATAAGGATGGTAATCTGGAGGCAGGGTTACAGACCTAGTTCCAGGTCGCTGAGCGACAGCATGAAACCTGCAATGGTGGCACTCATCAGATTTGCCAGATTCGCAGCGATCACCGCCATCAGTCCGAGTTGTGTCAACTCTTCCCTGCGCTCAGGTGCCATGAGACCAATCCCGCCCACCAGGATGGCAATAGATGTCAGGCAAGCAAAGCCGCACAAGGCAAAGGTGGTGATGGCTTGGGATCTGGGACTCAGGTTTTGATGGTTGGCAATAAAATCAAGGAAGGCTACAAACTCATTCAACATGAGTTTTTGACCCAGGAGACTGCCTACCTGCTGCGCCTCCTCCCAGGGAATGCCAATCAAGAAAGCGACCGGTTGAAACAAATATCCCAGTATTCCTTGTAATGTCAGGTCCGGCATACCAACAAGGCCGCCGAACCAACCGAGCAGGCCGTTCATCAGTGCTATCAGCGCGATAAACGCCAGCAACAAGGCACCTATAGCCATGGCAAGTTGCATCCCCTGCAAGGCACCAGTGGCGGCAGCATCTATGACATTGGATGCTCTATGCGCCGCGATTTCCTCATGGATGTCCACATCATCGGATGATGTGTCTGTGTGGGGACGAATCAACTTCGCCATCATCAATCCAGCGGGTGCTGCCATAAAACTTGCTGCTATCAGATATCTCATCTCCACTCCCGCCGCAGCGTAGCCTCCCAGGACGGCACCAGAGACAGTTGCCATGCCGCCAACCATCACCGCAAAGAGTTCAGAGGTTGATAGCTTCGACAGAAAGGGTCGGATGGCAATGGGTGCTTCTGATTGTCCGATAAAAATATTGGTGGCGGCAGACATGGATTCCGCTTTGCTGGTCTTAATGACCAGACGAATAAATCCGCCGATCACATTGACCAGGCGTTCCATTATCCCAAGGTGATAGAGGACCGATACCAGGGAGGCAAAAAAAACAATGATTGGCAAGACCTGCAAGGCAAATATAAAACCCTGGCTATCGGAAGCCAGATTACCGAACATGAAGCGCGTGCCTTCCTGGGCGTAACTGAGCAGATTCACCACCAGCCCGGCGACAGCCCGCAACAGATCTTGCCCGAGAGGGAAATACAAGACCAGAAAGCCGATGGAAATTTGAATGGCGAAGGCACCGCCCACAGTGCGCCAACTGATCCTGCTTCGGGAAGACGAGAGCAGATAGCCAACGAAAATAATCGCCGCCATTCCAACCAGGCTTTGCAGTATCAGCATGATGGCATGCGGTCTGAGCAGATGCTTGTTGTGATTGTTGCCATCATTCACTCTCTATTCAAGCAGATTGCTCCCTGGACGGGTATTCATTCTAATGCAGATTCAATAAGAGATATACCTGCAACGAGGTTTTTGACAAGTAACACTCTTGACAAGAGATACAGTGCCTTTATAGAAAAGAGGGCATTTATAGAAAAGAGGGCGCTTATAGAAAAGAAGGCACTTATAGAAAAGACCGCATGTCTTCCGTTGGGGTACCACCGCTATCTATAATCCTCTGCTCGGCAGTTTTGCAATACTCAGCCGAGCAGTCAATGCCGAGATAGTGGCGCCCGAAGTGATGCGC
>DKIG01000008.1 GCA_002454165.1 Gammaproteobacteria bacterium UBA6724 | reverse complement strand
TCGCGTTTTGCTTGCGCCTCCGGTCCGGTAAGTCCACACAATTTCATTCCTGAAATTATGCTTGCCAAAAACCTCGTCCAAAATAATCTTCAGATAGTGCGATGCGGTCGGATCGCAATGCAGATATACACTGCCGGTATCTTTCAACACTCGGTGCATTTCAATAATTCGCTGTGCCATAAAGGTCAGATACGCCTTCATCGCCAAGCCGTGAATATTCCCTGCCATGCTGATGAAACCGAAGAGATTCGAATATTTCTCCAGAAACGCTTCCAAGCGTATATCAACATCCTCGCTCCATTTCCATATATCCTGGAAGCCCGCCTCTTTTTTGCCAGCCGCCGTGCCAATGGGTGCGCGATAAATTCGCTTGGAATTGAACGGTGGATCAAGATAAATCAAATCTACAGAGTCGCTGTTCATGCCCAGCAAGATGGAAAGATTGTCGTTGACATATAATTTGTTTTTGCTGATTTCTGTGACTTCTTCCACCGCCATCAATCTCTCCTCTCTCTGGTAAACCCTGGGAGCGCGGTATTTTGCGTGGCTTTTTTCTTGATCAAAAACAATTAAATAATGTCCTGGCTACCTAGCTTTTCCTCTGCTTCCAAGCCGGGACGAACAAGTACCCGCTTGGGTTTTGTTCTGTCATATTTTTTGGCAGCTGTATATATCAAGGGTTGCAATTCAACTGCACTAAATGAGCGTTGTTTCTGCAAGGCAGACACCTCGCCATAGGTCGTGGAACGCTGCCGGGCTGTCCTGCCAATACTGCTTATGATCTGCTCCATTTCCACCGCTGACGTCTCCTGACCGTGGCTGGCACCGGCGGCTCTGGTAATCGTCTCGTTCATCAGCGTGCCGCCCAGATCATTCACACCAGATTGCAAACAGGCGCGGACGCCGTCATGCCCCAGTTTGGTCCAGGAAGCCTGGATATTTCTAAAATGTGGGTGCAGAGCGAGTCTCGCCACGGCATGGATCAAAACCGCTTCCCGAAAGCTGGGACCAGGTCTGGCTTTCCCTTTCAAATAAATGGGTGCTTCCATGTGGACGAAGGGCAGAATGACAAACTCAGTAAACCCGCCTGTCCTTGCCTGCAAATCTCTTATTCGTAACAGATGCCGGGCGACATGCTGGTATTGCTCAATATGACCGCACATGATGGTCGCCGTTGTATTGAACCCCTGGTCATGGGCGGTTTCCATCACTTCCAGCCATTGGGCAGTGTTGATCTTGTCCGGGCAGAGTCTTGCCCTGACCTCGTCGTCAAGTATCTCGGCCGCCGTCCCGGGCAGGGTGCCCAGGCCGGCCACCTTGAGTTGCCCAAGAAATTCATTCAGGTTCATGTCCAGTGTTTTGGCACCCTGCCAGACTTCCAAAGGTGAGAAGGCATGGATGTGCATATCTGGCGCCGCCTGCTTAATCGCACGGCAGATGTCCAGGTAGGTCTGCCCGGTGTACTCCGGGTGTATCCCGCCTTGCAAACAAACCTCGCTCGCCCCTCTCTCCCATGCTTCCCTGGTCCGGCGCATGATTTCTTCATGGGTCAAGTCATAGGGCCTGCCTCGAAGATTTTCACTCATCTTGCCTTTTGAAAATGCACAGAACTGACATTTGAAATAACAGATATTGGTGTAATTAATGTTGCGATTCACACAGTAGGTTACTTCATCGCCCACCACTTCCCTGCGAAGTTGATCGGCTGCCTGGCAGACATAACTGAAATCATCACCGCGCGCACCCAGCAGCTGGACAAGCTCCGCCTCATCCAACCCTGCGCCCGATTTGGCTTTCGTCAACACAGTTTCCAAACTTTCTCTTACCTTGCGCCCGGGTATACCGATGACCCTGGCAAGGTCCAGGGATGGCGGCTCCCCCACCATGCCAGGTGCCCAGCTTTCCGTCCTCGGGTAACCGGCGCCATCAACCGCGCGCAAGACATGGGACGCCAGAGCCGGGTCAACCCAAGAGTAGAGATCAGTCACATACTCCGGGTAGAGGGCAAGCCTTTCCATCAGCAACTTGCCAGATTTAGCAGTTTCATCCGTTAACTGGGTCAGGTGGGGCCAGGGTGCTTCTGGATTAACATAGTCGGGCGTGACCGGCGAGACTCCTCCCCAGTCGTTTATGCCAGCATCAAGGATCTGCTCAAGCAGGCCGGGGCTTAAGTTAGGCGGTGCCTGAATGTTCATATTTGAGCCAAAGATGATCCGGGCAAGCGCCAGGGTCCACAGCAGTTCATTCAGATCCGGTTCTGGCGCATTTGCCATCAGGGTGTCCGGTTTTGCCCGAAAGTTCTGGATGATAATTTCCTGAATATGCCCATGAGATTCGTGGCTATTCCGCAACGCAAGCAGGGCTTCAATTCGTTCCCTTCTCGTTTCACCAATGCCAATCAAAATGCCCGAGGTAAAGGGCACCCTTGCCTCGCCCGCCAGCCTTATTGTTTCCAGTCTCCTGGCAGGTATCTTGTCGGGAGACCCATGGTGTGGCATGCCCTTTTCAGCCAGTCGATCAGAGGCGGTTTCCAGCATGATTCCCATGGAAATAGAGACAGTCCGCAATTCCGCCAACTCGGCGGCGTTCATCAACCCTGGGTTGAGATGCGGGAAAAGCCCGGTCTCCTCAAACACCAATTTTGCCATGTCCCGCAAATAGGCAAGGGTTGAATCCTGCCGCAACTCCTTCAAGCCGTCTCTTGCCGCCTTGTATCGGAGTTCTGGCTTGTCGCCCAGCGTGAAGAGCGCTTCTTTACAACCAGCCTGGGCACCGTCCTGAGCAATTTTTAATACCTCCTCAGGTGTCAGATAGGGTGCTTTCAGTTTCCGGGGGACCTGCGCAAAGGTGCAGTAGTGACACACATCGCGACACAGGTGCGTCAGGGGGATGAAGACCTTAGGCGAGTATGAAACCCGGTTCAGATGCCCCTGATCTCGCAACTCAGCCGCAAGGCTTGTCAAGGCTCGGGTGTCATCTGACTCCGCCAACAGAGCCAACTCCACATCATCCAGCCGACGCTTGTAAGCCTCAGAGAGCAGATGTTCAATCCTTGCTTGATGGGACATAAACCAACTCCAAACAATTCCGATTTTCTAATCGGGCTGAGCCCATTCTATCACTCAGCACTCATTTCTATCTTGTCCAAGATGCCCTCCTCAATCAGGCAACCTATTGTATGACAATGCTCATACTTGCCCCACTGATCTTGCCTGAATCTTTTTATCAACTCCCTCAGGTCATCTGGGGTATCAATATCAAGCCCCAGTCCCGGTAATTTGAGTACCACAGGTTCAATATCAAGACTTCTGGCAAACTCCAGGTGGCGTCTGAAACTGTCCGTACCAAACCCGAACTTCATACAGTCAGGGGGAGAACAGGCGACGCAGTTAGACCCACCAAGGTCACGCGCCGGCACAATCAGAAACTCTGCTACTTCTGTCCTGCCAAAACCTTCAAGCACCGTCTCAATTTCTTCCAAGGTCACCAAAGGCACATCGCCGGGTAAAAACAGCATCGTCGTTACCTGGGCGGCGGCGAGCAGTTCCCCGGAGCGGGTGACCGCCTCAATCAAACCCGGTGTCTCAGGTTCCGGGTGCGTCTCAGCACCATAGCCCAAAGCCAATTCCGTCACGGCTACATCGTTGGTCACCACCATGATTTGATCAATCTGCACACAGGCTTCGGCAACCCTGAGCACATCCTTAACCATAGCGGTGAACAGTAACTGCCGCTCTTCTGCTGTCAACAAACAGCCAAGTCGTTGCTTGGCATTTTCCAGTTGTTTGATGGGGATGATGGCGGTGGTGGTCATCCTTCAAAGCCTTGCTGCAAAATCAAGCAGATGAGCCGCCAGGTTGGTCTTGTCACGCAACCCGGACATGACCGTGTTGGTGACACTGGTCGCCAAGCCCAAGGCGGCAATCTCGTCCTGCAGCGACTCGTCCTGTTGATCCAGAACAAATCCGCTCAGCAGATCGCCGTAGGATTCCACATAGTATTGGGCAACACCGAGTGCCGTCTGGGGCATGCCCAGTTCTGCCATCATCTTCGCGGCAGGCCCTCTGATTGCCTGTCCGCCAACGATGGGCGAGACAGCAATAAGCGGCGCCGCCGTCGCTTTAATGCCTGCCTGCACGCCGGGGATATTCAACACAGGATCAACCGAGACGAAGGGATTTGATGGACAAATAATCACAGCAGCAGGGCGAGCTTCCAATGCCGCCATGAAACCCGGACTCGGCGCGGCGGCAGCTATGCCCTCAAATTCAAATCTCTCTACCTGGGGTTCGCAGGCGTCTCGGACAAAATAATGCTGGAAGGCAAGCCGGGTCCTCTGCTCAGCAGAAGTATCTCTAGTACGAACTTCTCTAGTACATACAAAGGTTTGCACTGGATCATCTGTCATGGGCACTACCGAATGCTTTACCCCCATCCTGACACTGAGCTGCGCCGTGACTTCAGACAAGGACCTACCCTCAGCGAGCAGTTGCGTTCGCATCAAGTGTGTTGCCATGTCCCTATCGCCAAGGCGGAACCAAGTTTCCCCGCCCAGCTTGGCAAGCCCATCCAGGAAGTTCCAACTTTCATCGCTCTGCCCCCAGCCTGTCTGTGGATTATTCCAGCCAGCCAGGGTGTACAGGAGAGTGTCAAGGTCAGGACAGATAACCAGCCCGAGATGCCGAAAGTCGTCTCCGGTATTGGCAACGACCGTCAGTTGTTCTGGTGGCAGCAGTTGTGCCAAGCCCAACACCAGCCTGGCACCACCAACGCCGCCCGATAGGGCAAGATAACCTGGGGGTTTTGAATAACTCATTGGTAGCAATCCAGGGTGCAATGAATACTGATGCCAGGGTGTGACAACATCATTCGTATTAGCGAAACAGATCCATGGACCTGGGACGAAGCAGAGGTGCCACGCCTCGCAGGGCCGGGTCGGCAGGTTCTTGCGGCTGATAACCGCGTACCAAGACCACGGGAGTCCTCTCTGTCGTTTGTCCCATCACCAGGGAGGCGGCGGCAGCCATTTCGTCTGCGGCTGCTACTTGAGTCACCAGCAGTTCCCGTTCATAGATATCCCTCTGCCCGACATAGTCTTCCAGCGCGGTAAACCCTGCCACACCAATAGCGAGGCCCAGGGTACCCATGCGCCAGGCACGTCCGAGGCTGTCATTGATAATCACTCCGACCTTGCAACCATAACGGGACGCTATTTCGGAATGAATCTTGTGGGCGCTTGCATCAGGATCAAGAGGGAGCAAAAGACACAGGTCATCCAGGTTGCCATCCCGCGGTTTGATATTTGATTGATCAATGCCAGCATTCGCCTGAACAAAACCGCGTTTTTGCTCCACGATTAATAGGCCGGGCGCTTGTCTGACAATCTCGTTAGACTCATTGAGAATTGCCTGTACTTTTCTCGGATCCTTGTCTATCTCCTGAGCTATGCGAATAGCTTCCTCTGTCGGCTCAACAGTCGCCAGATCTAGATACCGATTCTCAGCTTTGGAAATAATCTTCTGGGCAAACACCAGCACATCATCGTCCTCAAGCCGTTCACCCATGTCTGCAAGTCGGTCAAATGCCAGTGCCACCAGGTCATCTCCCGGCTCAATCATCGGCATATTATCAATGCTTGTGAAGGTGAGATTCATGGTAAAAATGGTGGGCTAGCTGTGATTTTGATCCCCTGTAATCATAATACCACTGCCTTCAATGTCGTGATGGCGATTGATGGTAATCAATACTGAGGTCAGGGCTTCAGCGGCGGCGGCGTTTGCCAGGGGCCCAGCGTGCCAGCCTTTCAGTCCCAGGGCTTCAACGAGTTTAATCACCAGAGCCCTTGCCGAGTGCTTGTTGCCGGTGACCAGCACATCACAGGCGATGGCATGATCTTCCCGCAAATGCATAGCCCCTAAATTCTGGAAGGCTGATACAACCTGCACTCCGGCACCCAGAAAGTCCTGCGCCTGGACGGCGGCAGAGCCTTTTTCCGGCAGTTGGACAGTACCGACTGGTGGTATCAGGGGCACGGTGACATCTATCAATATCTTCCCTATCAACCCCGGCTTGACTGTTTTGAGCGTACTGAGTTGATGTTCAAACGGGACTGTCAGCACGACAAGATCGGCGCGACTGGCAGCCTCCAGATTCTCATGCCCTGTGACATTAAGCTCAGGGAATTCATCAAGCAGTGCTGCCGCCGCCGCCTGCCCCTTCTCCAGGGTTCTGGAACCGATCAGAATTTGATACCCGGCTCTGGACCACTGTCTGGCAAGGCCGCCACCGAGGGCACCGGTACCGCCGAGGATGGCGACTGATTTGAGCTCTTTTGACATGGTGTGCGGATTATGAATTATGCGGTGTAAATTGTGAACGATGTTTTTGCGCCTCTGGGGTTGAGTCCGTTATTTCAGACCCTGTGCGAGATTTCGCAGTTATCCACATTTTCTGTGGATAAGTCTGGTGATAAGTCATAGCGCCCTGCCTCAAAAGCCAGTAAACCTATCATCAAGCGGACTGGTTAAATTTGATACAATATAGAAAAAATTGATAAAAAACAAAGGGTTAGGATGAAATTAACAAACTCATAATAATGCGCCTTAATGCTCAGGGTCAATACGAACTGACCCTCAAAAATGTGAATAACTCAAGCGACATATTGCGGTTTTACATTGAAAATTCACTACAAAAGACCTTCCCAGTATAAAAATATCGCAAGCCAACCTCGCCCGATTGTGAAATTATCCTTTGTTTTTCAAGGAATTCTTACATACCTTTAGGGTTAATTCTCACGAATCTGGGTGCGTATATCTGGTGAGTGCAAGAACCCTAGATAAAGAACCGCTAACTCTTGCGTCACCAGCATGATTTTATTCATAATTTACGACTCGCCGGTCACCATTAAAAGTTATGGCTACTATTAAAGATTTTTTCGGCAATCTCAGGGTTCTTTGGAAGGCGGCAACCGCCAGGGTACTCAGAGCCGATGACATAGCCTCCTTCTCCTTGCTGGTGGAATCAAATGCCGCCCGGATACCGGATGCGGCGGCACTTCTTTGCGAGGATGAAATTGAGACCTGGCAGGGGCTGAATGAGCGTGCCAATCGAGTGGCAAATCTTCTGAAATCCCAGGGTATCGTCAAGGGTAATTGCATTTCCCTTTTCATGCAGAACCGGATTGAATTCGTAGTCCAGAGCCTAGCGGTCTGCAAACTGGGGGCTACTGCTAGCCTCATCAATACCAACCTGACCCGTCAGCAACTGATCCATTGCATCAACCTGACCGGTTCAAAAAAATGTATTTTCGGCGCGGAATTGACTGCTCCACTCAACGAAGTACGCGCTGAACTCAGACTCCGGGATGGTAAAGATTATCTCTGGGTAGAGGATAGAATTGCCGAGCCGGCACCCAACTGGGCGGTGTCGCTGGACAGCAAGGACCCGACCCTGGATCAGGGAAACCCGCCCGAGACGGAGCAACTGGAAAGCGGCACTAGAGCGTTTTTCATCTTCACATCGGGGACGACGGGGCTGCCTAAGGCGGCGGTGGTGTCCCACAGGCGGCTCCTCCCTACAGCCGAGATGGCTGCCAATATGCTACTCCGAATCAAACAGTCGGATCGGATGTACAACTGCCTGCCTCTGTATCATGGCACCGGACTCATGGCCGGACTGACAGCCGCCTTCACAGTGGGTGCGTCAACGGTAATCCGGCGTCGGTTGTCCGTCGGTGCCTTCTGGAGCGACATCAGAAAATACAACTGCACCTGCTTTGTTTATATCGGTGAATTACTGCGTTACCTCCTGAACCAGCCTGAATCTCCCCTGGACAAACAAAACACTATCCGCACCATCATCGGCAATGGCTTGCGGCCAGACATCTGGCTGGACTTCAAGGAGAGATTTGAAATTGAAAGAATTGGCGAATTCTACGGCGCCAGCGAAGGCAACGGCGGGTTTGCCAATGTCTTCAACAAGGCATGTACAGTCGGGCTAGGTACAGCACCAGCCAAAATAGCCGCCTGGGATGTTGCCAGGGACCAACTGGTGAAAGATGAAAATGGCTACTGTATAGAAAAACCCTTGGGCGAGCCGGGGCTACTGTTGATTGAAATTACCAGCGAATCGCAGTTTGAAGGTTACACCAGCCAGGAAGCATCGGAAAAAAAGATCCTCAACAATGTTTTTGTTGAGGGTGACAGTTATTTTGACACTGGCGATTTGATGAAAACAGTTGATGTGGGTTTCTCCTTTGGTCAGACACACTATCAATTTGTTGACCGCGTCGGGGACACCTTCAGATGGAAGGGCGAAAACATTGCGACCAATGAGGTAGGAGAGATTATCAATCAACACGACGACATCATATTTACCAATGTGTATGGCGTCATGATTCCCGGCACGGACGGCAGGGCTGGGATGGCGGCACTTGTGCTCAAGGAATCATCTGACATGAATCTTGGTAGCATCTCTCAACATATTGTCGACAATCTCCCCGGTTATGCCCGCCCTTTGTTTATCCGATTGCTTGAAAACCTCCCCACCACCTCAACCCACAAACTGCAAAAAAACGAACTGCGGGATCAGGCATTTCATCTAGCACAGGTGACTGATGATCTGTTTGTGTTGCGACCCGGGGATACTTCATATAGCCGTCTGGATAGCGAGTTTTATGATCGAATTATGGCGCAACAGGTGCTCTTCTAAACGATGCTCTTCTAAACGATGTAGCAATGCCCTTGTCCCGGGGGAAGTTTCATGCAGAGACGCGGGGCATTTGGTATTCATTGTCTCTTTCGGTATGCTGAGCATCCGAGCACCAATCAGGTAAAATCAATGATAGATGTACACTACTGGCCCACGCCAAACGGGTGGAAGGTCACCATTATGTTGGAAGAGTGTGCCCTGCCCTACACTATCAAACCCGTGGACATAGGCGGTGGCGAGCAGTTCAAAACGGAATTTTTAAGACTCAGCCCAAACAATCGCATGCCAGCAATTGTTGACCATGACCCCACAGATGGCGGGGCTCCTCTCAGCATATTTGAATCGGGCGCCATCCTGACATACCTGGCGGAGAAGACCGGGCAATTCCTGCCTTCAGAACCGCGACAAAAATATCAGGTATTGCAATGGGTGCACTGGCAGATGGCAAACCTGGGACCTATGATGGGTAACGCCAATCACTTCAAAAACTACGCTAAAAGTATTACTGATGATCTCGCACAACTGGACTATGGCACGAAGCGATTTGTCGGCGAGGTGGACCGGCTTGCCGGTGTGATTGACACACAGCTGTTCGTGAATCCATATCTTGCGGGGGACGAGTATTCCATCGCGGATATCATTACCTGGCCCTGGGCATATCTGCTGGACCGTTTGATTGACGAGAATATCTGGGACGGCTTCCCAAACCTGAAACGATGGGTTGATGAGGTGGGTAGGCGACCAGCGGTGGACAAGGGCTATAGGGTCGGCAGGGAGCTCGGCAAGCAGGAGTGGACAGAGGAAGAAGAGAAAGTAAGGAGGGATATTTTGTTCAACCAGACCAACGAAAAGGTCCGTGCCGCAAGAGAAGAAGCCGCCAGATTGAATCAATAGGCAAGACACATGGCAAGGAAAAGAGCCAGAAAAGGCACCCGGTTTCTTGTGCAACAAAAAATAGCGGTTGGCGTTTTCGCCCTAGTCGCCGTCGCCATCCTCGTCTTCCTGTCAACCATGCTGATAGATGACGTGCCGATTGACGGCTTCGTTGCGGGTGAACATTATCAGGTGATTGACTCTCCCCGCCGCATTAGAGGCGATAAGATTGAGATCATAGAGTTCTTCAGTTATGTCTGTGTCCATTGTTACAACTTTGATCCAGACCTTGCCGACTGGGTTGAACAACAGGGAGACAAGATCCGATTTCTTCGTATGCCTCTCGCAGTATCTGGCAATGCGCAATTGCTCGGGCGACACTATTACACCATGGCAAACCTTGACTTGCTTGACGATTATCACATGCTGTTTTTCCGCGCCATTCACGAGAATCAAAAGTCCTTCAAATCGCCCGAACAACTTGTTGATTTTTTCCCCGCGGGATTGGTAAATACCCAAGACTATTCCCGGACCTACCGCTCCCCTGAGATTACTGGCGAGATGGACATTGCCAACCGGATGGCGCGGCGACTGCAAATTTCCGCAGTGCCCACGGTTGTTGTTCAGGGGAAGTATCGCGTCCGAACCTCTTCAACCATCGGGCTTAAAAGAATGTTAGAGGTGATGAGTTATCTGATTGAACTGGAATCCAAAGAATGATGCGGTTAAACATTCATTTAAGAACCAAACCTGTATCTAATTTTCAATACAAGAATATCCACTAGAGGTCTGTCGTAACCGTCCGAGAAGGTGTCTCGAAAACTCTTTAGCCTGGTACCCTCATCAACCAACCGGGTGTAAACAAAAAACAAATCGGACAGGGGAGCAATCTCCCAGCGGTATCGCAGTTGCAAACTCATTTGGGACAGGCTGAAGCTGTCCGTTGTCCCGGCAGGCTTTGCTACTGGGATCAGAGAACCAGGCCTAACGGGAATCTTATAGAACTCATCTTCCATTGCTTTGATGCCTACCCAGTGAAATGAAAATCTGAACTGCTGATGGGCGTTGATAAAATAATCAGCGCTGATTCTCGGTATCCATTGCTCCGCTTGGAAGGTAGTGAAGTTGTCATCTTCCTGATGTAGCAACCAACCATCACGCACCCAGTAGTCCACTGAGCCAGACAGTCCAAACCGCTCACCCGGTCGCCAGGACACATCAAAGCTGGCGTACCAAGTGTTACCGCCCAGGCGCTCATTCAGCCAGCCGACGCCAAGACCATAGCTACGTTCTTTTGATGTATCGGAACTCCACCAGAATGAGAAGTTTTGACGCTCCTCAATGCGATAACTGCCATTGCCAAAACTGTTGAGATCGTCATAGCTTTTTGGCAGGAAACCGGCGCGGATTGATAGCCGGGAAAGATTGTTAAAGGTCACGCGATTGGAGATCAGCAGCGCGCCCGATGTGAACAGATTATCTGCGTTTTTCTGCACAAAAGCGCGCACATCAAACTCATTGTTACGCGCCCAACTTAAATTTGACGAAGTCCTGATATGGGAAGTTCTGATTCGGAAGTTATCTTTGCGTTGCTGATAGCCGAGATCGTTAATATCAAGATGTCTGTCGAAATACTCTATACCCAACCGCTGCGATAGCCCCTTCCGAAAGGTGTACTCAAAATCTAGAAAACCGCCGTAGCCCGTCTCCTCATCCTCAAGGTCAGACATGAAAATCTGCCCGTCAATTTTTAATGCCCCGTCGTCCCTGAGATAGTGCCCATCCAAGCCATGAGTCATCGCATTTCCCAGATGATTCAGGGTCGCTGTTGTCATGATGCCAAAAGACCGATAAGCACCACCCGGCTCATCTTCATAGAGTATCCGCGCCACGCCATAGTCACTTGAATAACCCTCAACCCGTACCGGTCCCTGGTGCATTGCATTAAACTTGACATCATCTTCAAAGGCACCCAGGACACCATAGCGAAAACGACCATACTGTCCGGTCAATTTCACCGCGCCAAGTAGGTCCACGGGTATAATCAATTCCCTATCAGGGATGACGACACCGGACCCTAGGGGCGGTTCCACCGGCTGACCGCCAATCCGCCGGGTGTTAATCAGAGTCGTCGGCGCACCTCGGCGCCCCAGGCCTGAGCCTCGGGTATTTGCCCGGGGAGTGGCGACAAACACCTCCTGACCTTCCAGGAAGAAGAGTCGTTTTTCGGGGAAGAATGTCTCTGTCGCACTCAGGTTAATCACTACATCGTCAGATTCCACCGCACCAAAGTCAGGATTAACCGTCGCGGAGAGTTGGAAATTGGTTGATGGTCGCCAAAAGAAATCCGCGCCAGACCGATAGCGCACCTGATCGTCAATTTTGTTGTCCGTTACAGCAGTGAAGGGATAAATACTGAATTCTTGTCGCGGATCAATGCCGACAACTTCCAGGCTTTGTAGCACCGATATAAATTTGGGGACTGTTGACGGCAACCCGGGCCAACCCCAGCGTTCATCAACATGCGCCACCTTGCGGGACATATAGAGCCCAAGTCGCCGTTTGTCCACCACCTTTGGCATGGCAACCAAACCCCAGGGAATATGAAACTCACCAGACCAACCCGTCGGCGTCACCTGGCTAGCAGCACGCCATGCGCCGTCCCAATCACTGGAGAACTGGCGTTCCGGCAACAGGGTGCCATCCATCAGCGAGTCGCCAAGGCCCAAACCAAACCAGTAGCCATAGCGACCTTCGCCAGAGGTATCCAGAGTGATGCTGATAGTGTCCCGGTTCAGTTGTCTCAGATCCCTACCTGACAATCTGGAAATCAAAGTCTCGTGCGGCTGCTCCATATCAACGCCGATATAGAGCCCTGTTTGATCGTAGAAAAATCGCACCCTGGTCGCATAAGGGGTATCCGCGAGGGTGTCCGGATCAATGACGACAAATTCGTCGTATGCGACAAGTTTGCTCCAAACAGCTTCGTCCAGATAACCATCTATTTTTACATGATGGTTTTCGTGATCTTCCAGAACAATGGTGTCATCCGGGTCCAGGTCAACAACAACTCCTGCATCCCTTGCAAAAGTGCCAGCGGTAAAGAGAAGCACCAATACAAAACAGACACAGGATCCGTACCGGAAGCGGCTTGCCTGATCTGCCGCCTGTATCATCAGGCAGGTGCTGGTCCTGGGTAGTCCTCCCGTAGCAGTCGCTTTAATACTTTGCCATTGGCATTGCGAGGAATGACATCAACAAAAGCGACTCCTTTCGGTAGTTTGAACCTGGCAAGTTTGCCTTCACAAAATTTCAGGATATCGGCTTCGCCGAGGTCATCCTCCTTCCTCACGACCACCGCAAAGGGCGATTCGCCCCAGGTTTCACTCGGCTGTCCTATCACAGCAACCTCGGTGACCTGAGGGTGAGTCAAGATTACATTTTCTATTTCTGCAGGATACACATTCTCACCACCGGAAATAATCATGTCCTTGATCCGGTCCTGGATATACACGAAACCATCCTGGTCCAAAATGGCGAGGTCTCCTGTTTTCACCCAGCCATCCACCGTGATGGTATCCCGGGTCGCCTCAGGTTGATGCCAATACTCTTTCATAACATGCCGACCCTTGACCCAGACTTCACCCTGAACATCAGGTTCACAATCAACACCATCTGCATTCACGACCCGGACTTCTGTGTGGAAAAATGCTCTGCCCGTTGAACCAATTTTACGGACACTGTCCTCCCTGGTAATCAGGCAGGCCGGACCACAGACTTCCGTCAGACCGTATATCTGGTGAACATCAATGCCCAATTTGGCATACTGCTCAATCAGACTAACGGGCAAGGGTGCCGCACCGCTTTGAATCCATCGCAGTCTTGAGTAGTCAACAGATCCAAGGTTCGGTACCTGAATCATGAAGTTCAGCATGGCCGGGACAAGCAAGGCTGTGGTGATCCACTCTTTATCAATCAATTCCCATGCCTGGGTCGGATCAAACTCCCGCATCACAATGCTGGTCACACCCATATAAATATTTAAGGTGACCGGCATTAGCGCACCCACATGGAACATCGGCAGAGCGGCAAGGTATCGGTCGCCATGACGAATGTCGGCCGTCATGGCAACAGTCAGCAGAGCCCAGAGCATGGTGTTGTGAGTGTGTACCACGCCCTTGGGTAATCCCATGGTGCCGGATGTGTACATGATATAAAGCAGCTCGTCATCGGCAGCACCGATTTTCGGTTCATCTGGTGGCGCGCTGTTTCGTAATGCTTCATAGCATTGGAAAGCACGGTTTTTTGTCGGAACAGGATTTGCATCGGACGCTACTGAATGTAGCCAGATTGACAAGTCAGTCCGGTCGCCTCGACTCTGGAGTTCCGTAGCGAGGTCAACAAACTCATCCCCGAATATCAGAATCTTGGCACCGCTATCCTTGAGAATGTATTCCAATTCATCCGCCACCAGACGCCAGTTCAGGGGAACGACAATGCCGCCAAGCTTAGCGATGGCGAAGTAGCTCTCAATAAACTCGGCACTGTTCATCATCATAATAGCCACGCGGTCACCAACCTCTAGTCCCTGCCCTGCCAGCACCGCCGCCACCTGATTCACACGCTCATTCAACTCGGTAAAAGTGAGTCGTATGCCGCGTTGACTGTCAGCATAAACTTCCTGCGGACCGTTTAACTGCGCCCGTTTCGTTAAGATATGTCCTATATTATTCTGCATACTGGACCTGTTTTTTATTTCTCACCTATCCCACAAGATGGTAAATTTTACTGTAGAGACGCAAGATTTTCATTCATAATTCACCACCTTCGCATCATTCATGCTAGAAGCAGACCATGAACTTTGAATTTTCAGAGGAACAGAATCTACTGCGGGAACAGGCTCAGGGGTTTCTCGCGGATAACTGCCCGACGACTCTTGTCAGAAGGGTGCTTGAGTCAGATGCCCCCTGTGACGCTGAACTCTGGAAGAAGATAATCGCCATGGGCTGGACCGCCACGACTATACCGGAAGACTACGGCGGTCTTGGCTTGTCTTACCTTGAGTTGTCGATTATCGCTGAAGAACTGGGGCGCGCCTTGGCACCGGTGCCATTTTCATCGTCCGTTTACCTCGCCACCGAGGCACTACTCCTGGCTGGTTCTGAGGCACAGAAACAACACTGGTTGCCGAAGTTGGCATCTGGAACTGCCATTGGATGTTACGCCGTCGCCGAATCCGCAGGACGGCTCAGCCCAAACAGCCTTAGTACGACCGTTTCAGGCATGAATATTACCGGCGAGAAGATACCCGTTGCCGATGGTGACCTAGCTGATTTCGCCATCGTCCTTGCCCGTGCTACTTCGCATGCTACGGGGGACGGCGTCTCGGCTTACCTGGTGGACCTGCATCAGTCGTCGGTCACCAGAGAGGGGGTGCCGACCATTGATCCTTCCCGGTCCCATGCACGCATCCAATTTGACGAGAGCGACGCTGAATTACTTGGCGTCCCAGGCGAGGGCTGGTCGCTACTCCAGAAGATTGCCGACCGGGCGGCTGTTCTCTTCGCCTGGGAACAGGTCGGCGGTGCTGATACCGCGCTTAACATGGCAAAAGAATATGCCATGGGTCGGTTTGCATTTGGGCGTCCCATCGCTACCTACCAAGCCATTAAACACAAGTTAACGACCATTTATGTCAAAAATACTCTCGCAAGATCAAACTGCTACTACGGTGCCTGGGCATTATCAACCAACGCCGACGAACTGCCCGTAGCGGCGGCTACCGCCAGGGTGTCGGCTATCCAGGCCTATTATTTCGCCGCCAAGGAAAATATTCAGACCCACGGCGGGATGGGTTTTACCTGGGAATTTGATTGTCAGCTCCCTTACCGACGGTCAAAGTTGCTCGCCACCAACATTGGCAGCGAAGCCCTCTGGCAGGAAAAGTTGATTACAGCAATAGAAAATAGACAGCTAGCTTAAGGAGGTCAGCATGGATTTTAACGATACCCCAGAGGAAGCAAGATTCCGCAAAAAAGCCAAACAATGGCTTGCAGCAAACCTGCCTTCCTCTGACGAATTAGCAGATTTGGATTACATCGGTCGCGCCAAACTCTGGCAAAAGAAAAAATACGATGCTGGATGGGCGTGTATACGTTGGCCAAAGGCGCATGGAGGCCAGGATGCCAGCGCGATTGAACAGGTCATCTGGAATCAGGAAGAAGCCAGATGCGATAGACCGGACGGCGTTTTTGGTATAGGCCAAGGCATGTGTGCGCCCACCATGATGGCCTGGGCAACAGATGAGCAGAACAAACGTTACCTGCCGAAACTGGCAAGTGGCGAAGAAATTTGGTGTCAGATGTTCAGCGAACCGGCAAGCGGCTCCGATCTTGCTGCATTGAGAACACGGGCTGTAAAAGATGGCGATGATTGGATTATCAATGGTCAGAAAATTTGGACTTCCGGTGCTCATTTTTCTGATTATGGCGTGCTGGTGCTCAGAACTGATCCCAGGGTCCCGAAACACCAAGGGCTCACCTACTTTTTTATTGATATGAAGTCTCCTGGCATTGAAATCAAACCCATCAGACAAATATCAGGTGGCGCCAATTTTAGCGAGGTGTACTTTACGGATGTCCGGGTAGCAGATGCCCAGCGGCTGGGTGCGGTGGGTCAGGGTTGGAAAGTCGCGCTGACGACTCTGATGAACGAGCGGGCATCAATTGGCGATGGCGGTGGCGGGATCAATTTCAATACGATGTTCAATCTTGCCAGCAAGGTCAATATCGACGATCAACCAGCAATCAATGACAGGTCTGTCAGGGCAAAACTCGCCAACTGGTATGTTCAGGAATCTGGCTTGAAATTTACCGGATATCGGTCCATGACCGCCCTCTCCCGGGGAGAACTTCCAGGACCTGAAAACTCAATCAGCAAACTGGTGGGTGCGCCAAAGTTACAGGACATGGCGTCCTTTGCATTGGACCTGCTTGAGGCAAGCGGCGCCATCTGGGACCCGGAACTTTCAGAGGACGCAGGGCGCTTCCAGGCGGCTTACATGAATTCACCCGGCATCAGAATTGCGGGCGGTACCGATGAAATCATGGCAAATATTATTGCCGAACGGGTGCTGGGACTACCTCAGGACATTCGAGTGGACAAGGGCATCCCTTTCAATGAGATACCGACTGCCAATTCATAGCGGCTTGCGCTGATGACGATTGCGCCAATAGAGACACCCTGGCAGTAGAGTTTTATCGCAACACCACCACTGAGGGACTCCGCCTATCCTGTTTTTGATGGCGTTGGTCTCATATCCCGCGTCTGTGCCTTGTGCATCAAGAAACTATACATATACTGGCTGGTACTAATCTCCCAGAGGCATGATGCCACCTGAAGATGTCGCATAAAGATGTCACCTGAAATGATCACAATGTTCGGCATGACCGTCACCATTCTGCTGGCGATATGGATTATGAATCGGTCCCTGTGGAGAAATGTGCGTGCCGAAATCAGGGAGTTACGAACGGAACTACACGCCGAAATCGCCGGCATCCATGCAGATATCGCCAGCATCCGTGCAGAGAGCACTGATCACAAAGAGCGCATGACACATCTATAAGGGTTGATGAATGGTTTGCGTGAAACCATCCTTGCCAAAGCTGTAACCTGACCACTCTCAAGACCCCCGGCTCCATCTCATGCTATGCAGGACACAGTCTCGCCTGTGGCGCGGTGGCATCTGAATGAAAAGTAATGAAAGGCATCGCAAGCTGGCTTATTCTTCCCACCCTCTTTAGAATTCAATCCCTCAGCATTCATCACCTTCACCCATCATCCGTAATTAAAATACATGTCGGTACCTGAACACAGTATCTCCTGCACTCAGCTGAGTTGGTTGTTTGAATGTTGCAATCGGCACAAGATCAACCTTGACAAGATCATCAAGGACTCGCCCTACCCTCATGCCCACCTGAGCAACAAATCACGTTTTATTACCTGGCACAGTTTTGCGAATCTGGTGGCAAGAGTCGCCCGATATGTTGACGCCGAGGAGCTGCGTAACAGCGGCAGGAATAGATGGAAGGAGCTCCCCCTGCTCGCCCAGAAGGATGCTGGTAGCAACGTGTCCAGTGTCTGGGACCAGTATTTCGCTAGTTTCGGTATCAATGGATTTTGCACTCAGCAGTACCCCTTCCACACCGACATACAGCAGTCAGCACCATCGCAACTGACCATCAAGCTCAGCATGAAAGTAGCTCACCAGCCCTGCATCCCTTTATTCATTCACCTGGCAGGACAAATGGAAACTCTACCAAGCATCCTGGGTAAGAAACGCGCCGGCGTCACCCTCAGCCTGCACAAAAACGGGGCGACCTATCTCGTTGAACTGCCGGCAGAAAAAGCTGTTTCGTCCTGGTTTGGGAGACTGCTCAAAGGCTTGTCATGGTCCCGTCTATTCAAGCAGAAAGATGCCCGCCTCACAGAAGCCCATGAGCAAAGAGAAAAAGAGTACCAAGCAACGCTTGAGATGCTCGGTCAATCCCGGGCAAGGCAATCTTATATTGAAGACCGCTATCAATTCATCAACAACAGGGTCACGGATATTATCTGGTTACTGGATGAAGCCGGTAGGGTTTGCTATGTCAGTCCATCTGTGTATGCGGTACTCGGTTACATAGGAGAAGATTGTGAGACAACTTCTTTCCAGGATTATTTTCCTTCCTGGGTCCACTCCGACATCAACAGACTGTTCAACGAATTGCTTGAAGGCGACACGAGTGCCCTTGCCTCAAGGCTGCATCTTGAAACGGAAATGCTCGCCAAGGATGGTACTCCTGTCTGGTTTGACCTAAAAGCATGGTGCCAGTCGGATGGCAGGTCTCAGCCATCAATCCTGTGTGTTGCAACCAACATATCCAGAAGCAAACAACTTGAACATACACTGGGCGAACACACCAGTAGTCACCAAATCATCACCGACGCTGCCCCCGACGCCATCATTACATTCAACACCGAGCATCAGATTACCAGCGCCAACCCTGCCAGCTTCAGGCTGTTCGGCTATCACCCCCAGGAGTTAATTGGCACCGACATCAAAACCATCATGCCCCTGCCCCTGGGTGAAACCCGTTGGTGGACCCTCTACCAGTCTGCCTTCAATCATTCCGCCAACCAGGTGAAAATAAGAGGGTTACGCAAGGATCATTCCATCCTGCCGCTTGAGGTGTCCTTCGTCAGTTATCAGAGTGACGGGAAGAGTTATCAGACCTGCATCATTCACGATCTCAGCAAAACCACCGCCCTTGAACAGCAACTTCAAGCGTCCCAGAAACTGAACTCCCTGGGGCAGTTGTCCAGTGAAATCGCCCATGATTTTAACAATCTGCTGGTCGCGATTCGTGGTTACGCTGACCTGGCGTTGCAATCCACATCTCCCGACAAGTTGTTGAGCCATCTGGAAGAAATTAAGAAAGCAGGACAGATGGGCACCGATATGACCCGCAAGTTACTCGCTTTCAGCAGACCCGAGGCTATGGAACCCAAGTTGATTGATGCCACTGAACTCATCCTCGGAATCAGAGGCATGATCACCCGGCTCCTGCCTGCCAACATTCTTGCCGGTTTCCATTTTCCCACCGAAAGCGCCTGGCTGAGTGCCGACCCAACACAGTTGGAACAGGTGTTGCTCAATCTCGCACTCAATGCGCGGGATGCCATGCCAGATGGCGGAGAATTGACTATCAGGCTGAAGGACCGCCTGGAACGGGAGTCAAGGCAACAGAGTATTCATAACCACCGCAAGGAGGATCAACTCCTGATTGAAGTTAGTGATACGGGTTCCGGTATGACCGAGGAGGTGCGACAAAAGATTTTTGAGCCCTTCTACACGACCAAACCGGAGGGCAAGGGCACCGGGCTTGGTTTGGCGGTTGTACTTGGCATCATTGAGCAACATGCGGGGTCTATTGAGGTGGAGTCCAGCCCCGGTGAAGGGACCCGGTTCAGCATCTATCTGCCGAAGAAGAAACCACCACAAACTGTGCAACGGCATGAAGCCGCCGCGCTTGATACCAAAGGCACGGAAACGCTTCTGTTGGTTGAAGACGACCAGAGGGTCCGCGAAGTGGCGAGATTGATTCTTGTTGGTGCTGGATACCAGGTGCTTCCGGTCAGCAGTGGCAGGGAGGCTGTGGAAAAATTCAAAACCATGGCTGACTCAATTGATCTGGTGTTGATGGACGTGATGATGCCAGGCCTGGGTGCCAGGGATGCCGCTACACAAATACGCGACTATAGGCCGGATGTGAAGCTAGCTTTTACTTCGGGTTATTCGGCGGACAGCATCCATACCAGATTTGTTCGGGACGAGAGGATGGTGTTGATTACAAAACCCTATGGGAGTGAGGCTCTGCGACTTGAGGTGCGTGCTCTCTTGGATACGGAGTTAAACAAGACATTGCCGGTGCTGGCGAGCCAAAACAGGCCACACCATTCATAATTCATCACCATGCTAAATCTTTATCAATCAAATGAGTTAACGGTACTTGCGAGGCTCTTCTGCGACCGCCACCTGCCTGACCAGGACCCCTTCCATCCCTTGCCGGTCATCGTCCAGAACATGGGCATGGGACAGTGGCTAAAGCTCAGAGTTGCTGAACATCACGGCATATCCGCCAATATAAACTGTATATTGCCGGCCGCTTTTCTGTGGCAGCTTTATCGTCGATTCTTGACGACGGCCACGCCTTTCAAAGAATCTCCATTCGCCCGGGCCCACATGGCATGGCGCATGATGAGAATCCTGAAAGAAGAACGGGAGCTGTCCGACCCCATCAGTAATTATCTTGCTCATCCCGGCGATAAGGATTTGCGTGCCTTCCAACTGGGTAACGAAATCGCTGACCTGTTTGATCAATACCTGATGTATCGCCCGGACTGGATGCTCAAATGGCAGGAGGCACAAGCCGATACGCTAGCCAATACACCATCTCACCAACCCGAACAATGGCAGCAACGGCTCTGGCAACTTCTCTTAGCGGATATCGCCCAGGATCATGCCCACAAAAAAGACGCACCGGAAAAGTTACACCGGGCTGCTCTGCACACCCAGCTGATGACGCTACTTAACGGGGATATGTTTAATGCCAGCAAGGCACAAAAAAATAGCCAGTTGCCAGACAGGCTTGCGGTATTCGGATTGTCCAGCATGCCGCCCCTACAACTTGACACCCTAAGTGCCCTCGCCCGTGCCGGCGGCTCCCAGGAGATTGATATCTTCTTCCTCAACCCCTGCCAGTGTTACTGGGGCGACATCATCTCACCCAAGGATCTGGCGCGACGCTCTATCAGGGGCTTAGTACAAAAATCTGAGGAGACGACCACCGAACTGGAAGATGACGACTATCTGGAAATCGGCAACCCCATACTGTCCTCATTCGGTAAGCAGGGCAGAGAATTCTTTGAAATGTTGCTGGAGAAGGATCAACTCCAGACCCACGAGCATTTTGTCACACCGACCGGCAACACCAGGCTCAACTTCGTCAAGCGGGATATCCTGGAGCTTGAGTATGGCGGTGAATTTGGCAGCAATTGCCTCCCGACACCGCGTGCTGATTTGACCGATCAATCTATTCAATTACATGGCTGTCATAGCAGACAGAGGGAAGTGGAAGTTCTGCATGACCGTATCCTGCATATCATCCGCGAGAATCCCGATATCAAGTTAAATGACATCATCGTTATGGTGCCAGACATAAACGACTATGCCCCTCTGGTGAAGACCCTCTTCGGTGCGCCTCTGACCTGCCGTATAGTTGACCAGAAGCACACCGAGCAGTCGGCACTTCTGACGACCTTCACGCAACTGCTGAAACTGCCCTTCTCCAGATTCACCGGGGCAGACATTCTGGACCTACTGACAAACCCTGCCATATCAAGAAAGTTTTCCCTCAGTCGGGAAGACCTGGAACTTATCCGCCGCTGGATCATGGACACCAGAATAGGTTGGGAAACGGACGGGGAATCCAAAGCAGAATACTGGGACCTACCATCGGACAATCACAATACCTGGCGCTTTGGTCTTGATCGTCTGCTGGCAGGGTTTGCAAAATCGGAAGCCTCGGGTGTCTGGCAGGGTCTCCTGCCCTTTGACATAAGGCCCGGGAAGGAACATCTGGTAGGCATCCTCTGCCATGTCATAGAGAGATTAAATCACTACCGACGCGAGTTTAAGACCCGCAGAAATCTTGAAGCCTGGCGTAATTTGCTGGCAGAGATGGTGGAAGAATTTTTCCTACCCCGGGACGAGGAGATACTGGATGTCAACACAATACACGAATGCCTTGAACAGACAGTTCAGGAAGCGACCGACAGCCGGTACACGGATAAGGTCTCGCTGGACCTGGTGCGGTACCTCCTGAGCAAAGCCCTCACCGACCGGTCCAGGTATGCGGGTTTTATCGCCGGTGGCATCACCTTCGCCACCCTGGAACCGATGCGAAGTATCCCCTTCCGTGTCGTATGCCTGCTCGGCATGAATGACGGCGACTATCCCCGTAGCGGCAAGGGCGACAGATCCTATGACTGCATGGCTATAACAAAAAGAAGGAAGGGTGACCGCTCAGGAAAACTAGATGACCAGTATTTGTTTCTTGAAGCCCTCTTGTCCGCCCAGGATATCTTTTATCTGAGTTATGTCAGTCGCGGCATTAGGGACAATCAACCACGCCCCCCATCGGTCCTAGTGACGGAGTGGAGGAGTTATCTGGAATCAATCTTCACTGATTTCAGCCCTCAGGAATATCCCTTGCAACCCTTCAGTCCGCTCCATTACAAAGGAGGTGAGTTGCAATCTTTTTCCGAAACCTGGTCCAAGGCACTGCAATCGTCTCGCCAGGAACAGGCGGCAAGCACCGCACAACGCTTCGCGCCCAAGCCTCTGCCACCGAATGACTCACTTGACTGTGTTTCTCAAAAACAACTTGAAAAATTTTTCCGCCACAGCGGTAAATATTTTCTGCAAGAAAGATTGAACGTTTACATTGAAGAGGATGAAGTAGCCCTCAGGGAGTCGGAGCCCTTTGTCCTGGACAGCATAGAAAAGTGGGCTCTGGGAAACGATGCATTTAAGAGTCTGTGTCGCCAAGAGACTGATACTTGGCAACGCAGTGTCTTGGCAAGCGGGCGCATCATGCCGGGAGACCTGGGCAAGAAGCAACTGGAAACAGCAATCCAGCAGGCGGAATTGATCTACCAAGAGCGGGAAAAATTCCTGGGACAAGAACCAAAAAGAGTCCTTGCCGGCTCCATTGACATCAAGGGACGACAAATTCACTACGAGATAGACGGGTCCTGGGAGAATAATCTGCTACGTTGTCATGTCGGGAGAGATCGTAACCGAGATCTACTCGCCACTTGGATACAACATCTGTTTGCTTGCGCCGCCGGGCATAAGGTGACCAGTCATTACATATCCCTGAAAAACAACAAGCAGAAAGCGCAAACTACCAGTCTCTTGCCAGTTGGTCGTGATGACAGCATCCAGCATCTTGAATATTTGCTGGACATTTACCAAGAGGGAATCGCCCGTCCCCTCCTACTAGCGCCTGACACATCCCGCGCCTGGTACGAAAATAACCCAGCCCCCGAGACGCAATCCACCGCCATGGAAAAGGTTCTTGAAGCATGGCAAGGCGAAACAAAATACGACAGATACTGGGACAGGCTGTTTGATGTGCCGGAGGATATGGGGGGAAAATTTCAAGAGATGGCAGAAGGCATCTGGGGAAGACTAGTTCCCAGGATAGAAAATGACTAGGCTACGCAAAATTTCTTTGGGTGAACTGCAACTGATTGAAGCCAGCGCAGGGACCGGCAAGACGCACACTATCACCAACCTTTATGTGCAACTATTGCTAGGCATAGGCTGCGAACGCTCTTTTAAGGTGGATGAACTGCTGGTGCTTACTTTTACCAGAGCCGCCGCCCAGGAATTGAGACGCAGGGTGACAGAGCGAATTCAGGCAGCGCAGAGAGCCTTCCAAAAGAATGACGGTGGTAAAGACGATGATCTAAATGAACTCCTGGCAAAAAGCACCGACCAGGACCGGGATCGCAAGCTACTCACCGCCGCCATTCAACTAATGGATGAAGCAGCTATATTTACGATCCACAGCTTCTGCGCCAGGGTGCTAAGTGACCAGTCCTTTGAAACCGGCACCCTGTTTGACCAGCAGCTTGACGATAGCGTGAATGGCGACCAGGTACGGATATTGAAACTGGCATCTGAGGACTGCTTCCGTAGTGATTTGCTAAGCCTTGGCCCGAGCATCAGAAACATTGCGCTCAGCAACTGGGCAACACCTTCCGCCCTGGCGAAGGCACTGAACACCTTACTATATCGCGGCAGATTGACACTGCTACCACCCTTCCAGCCACTTGAGTTTGATATAGAAGCAGTGAATGAAAAGATTCAGCAAGCCAAGGCGGGTTGGTTGGAAGATGACCTGGCATCAGTCATTACACAATGTAATTTGACTAAAAACTCCGTGCCCATGAACCGACTTATAAAGATGACAAGTTACTGCCAATCACCAGACATTGACTTGCAATCCGAGCACTGGAAAACCTACAGCAAGTCCAGCCTTGAAGAGGCAATGAAGAAGGCAAGCAGCAGACCAGAACACCCTGTACTCAATCTTATTGATGACATCCACCGTGAAGCGGACAAGATATCCCAGATCAAAATCAATCTCTGGCACGAGATGATAGACAAGGTCCGGGACCGCATCCGTCGCACCAGAGAAGAAGAACAATTAATAACACTGAGTGACCTCCTGACAAACCTGGCTGATGCCCTGACAAGAAAGGGCTCAACCCTGGGAGATACCCTGGCAGCGCGCTGGCCCGTCGCCATGGTGGACGAATATCAGGACACGGACGATATACAGAGCAGAATTTTTGAACATATCTACCATCGCAAGGATAGTCAAAATCAGCCAACGCTCATGATGATTGGTGACCCCAAGCAAGCCATTTACCAGTTCCGAGGCGCGGATGTTTATACCTATCTCAACGCCCGCAGATTGGCGGCTAATACATCTGCCAACGAGCCGCCGCCCCTGATCCACAACTGGCGTTCCACCAAAGATATGGTGAATGCCAACAACTACCTCTTCCAGCTACCGGGCGCCTTCGGTAGCGAAGATGAAATAACCTTTACCAAGGCGCGTCCCGCAGACCATGGCAGGACAGCATTATTCATTGATGGCAAGCCCCAGACGCCCTACAAGGTCTTCTGCCCAGGTAGCAAAGATTCACCCTTGAGTGCCGATCAGGCACGAGAAGCCGGGATGGAATATGCTGCCGAAGAAACAGCCCGGCTACTACAGGGCGCGAAGCATGGGTCTGTACTTGTCGATGACAAGCCCCTGAAAGCGGGCGAGATTGCCTTTCTTATACGCAGTCATGCAGAAGCCCCCTTCGCCAAAAAAGCCTTGGAGAAGCGGGGGATACATAGTGTCTATCTGACGAAGAATAGCGTCTTGCAGCAGGACACTGCCAAGGACCTGACGCTCATTCTCCAAGCAGTAGCCGAGCCAACCAACTATCGGGCAATCAGAGCGGCACTCGGTACCAAACTGATGCAGTGCAACTCAGCTGAGATTGACCGGCTGAATCATGACCTGGCACTAGAACAAAAAGTCGCCCAGGAGTTTTGGCAGTATCACGACACCTGGGTGAAAAAGAATGTCGGTGCCATGATTAACGACTTGCTCATCACCAGGAAATTGGGAGAAAAGTGGCTCCCTCTGCCAGATGGCAAACGACAACTGACAGATTTACGACATCTCACAGAAGTGTTGCAAAGCGGCGCGGCGACGGCGCCTGGTTGCCATCAACTGCTTGCCTGGTTTGTTCGGGAACAACAACAAGCCGCCGCAGAAACTACCGATATGGACCAGTATCAAATCAGACTGGAGAGTGATGAAAACCTGGTCAAGATTGTCACCATGCATTCCGCCAAGGGTCTGGAGTACGACCTGGTGATGATTCCCTACCCACCCCTACCAAACTCCGGCAAGAAGTCGCCAGTCCTATTCCATAAAGAAAAGGATCATCGCTATCAGGTTTTTGTTGAACTGGGTGATGACCCAAATAATCGCAAGCAAGCCGAATACGAAGAAAGAAACGAGGCGATGCGTTTATGTTATGTCGCCATGACCCGGGCAAAATATCGTTGTTATCTGGGCGCGCCGACCTTTGCTCAGAAATCTCAAGCAAATAAGTTAACCGACAGTCCTTTCGGACAACTGATGCGACTGCAAACAGAGACCAATAATGAACGCGAGATCATAGACATCCTCAGGGAGAAGTTGCCAGAGGATCTGTTTGAAGTCGTCCCCCTTGACAAGGAATCTTTAGGCATCACCAGGCTCCCGGCAGACATTAACCAGGAGCAGTTGCAACCTGCCCTGCCCTTGCCTGAGGATATTGCCGAACGAGATCGCTGGCGAATGCACAGCTACAGCAGAATAGTCCATAGTCGCAGCAAACATATAAAAAAAATTGCACCGGATACTTCAGCCGATACGGGTTCCCTTCAGCCGTCAGTCAAGCGCGCGGCATCGGACGAGAATCTAGTGGATGATGGTGCCGACATGACAAGCCACAAAGGCGGCTATCTGGATGATGAACTCCAAGAAGACGAAATCCAAACACCATCCGACCAACCTTCCCGATTCACCTTTCCCGTCGGGGCAAGAATCGGCGTTGCCCTCCATTACCTGCTGGAACATGCTGACTTCCAGGACGAGTCGCAACACGCCAAACTCTGCCAGCAAACCCTGGATAGAATCGGCATTGAACAAAACAAAACTAGTTGGTCCGGACTACTGCAAGAATGGCTACAAGACATTCTGCGCACGCCCCTCAATGACGATATTGCGTTCAGCCTGTCCAGCCTGACTGATACCGACCGCCTGAATGAACTTGAGTTTCACTTCCCCGTGGCTTGCCGAGGCGGCATCACGGCACTGCTGAAGTCAAACCAATACCCCGGTGCCAGGGCCCTGCCTGACGACATCTATTTAGAAGGTATGATGACCGGTTTTATTGATCTGGTGTTTCGGCACGACGGGAAGTATTACCTGGCGGACTACAAATCAAATCACCTGGGCTACGCCTTCGCTGCATACACCAACCAGGCACTTGAAGAGGCAATCATGGTGGCGCGCTATGACTTGCAATATCTTATTTACACCCTTGCCCTCAACCGCTTTCTGAAGTTCCGCTTGGCAGACTATAATTATGAACGGGATTTCGGCGGCGTTTTCTATCTGTTCCTGAGAGGCATGGACGGCAAAAGCAACGGTTCAGGTATCTATTTTAACAAGCCGGAAGCGGCGTTAATCCAGCAACTTGACGGACTCATGGGTGGCGGCTCGTGACGGCTCCCGCATCGCAACAGGCAACTAACAAAGAATATTTTGATCGCTATTTTGTTGACTTCCTGAGCCGACACTGGGGTGAGATTGAGCAGGAATCAAAGAATATCATCATGCAACTCTGCCAGATAACGCGCCTGCAACATGCTTGTCTTGACCTGGCGGAGCAACCCGCCGACACCATCGCCAAGCTGGCAGCACTACCGTTTGTGGGCGGTCCAACCGGAGACGAACCGCTCCTGCTGGTGCACAACAAACTCTTCCTGCACCGCTATTATCATTTTGAGCGGGAGGTCGGGGAACGCATCACCGCGCTCAACCAGCCTCTTTCCCTGCCTGATGCAGACCTGCTTCGCGAATTGCTTGATGAACAGTTTGGGCAACAGATTGCTCAGTCGCCTGAGATTGATCTGCAACGGGCCGCGGCGCAACTGGTTGCTAGCCGTCAACTTGCCATCATCACTGGCGGACCGGGTACAGGGAAAACTAGTCTCGTCATCAAACTCCTGGCGATCATCTTAAAACTGCAACCAGAACTGAAAATTAACCTGGCGACACCCACCGGGAAGGCAGCAGCACGGCTAACGGAATCCATTCGCCAGGAAGCCTCCGATCCCAGCATCCAGGAGCTGGAAGTCACTACCCTGCACCGCCTCCTGGGTATGAGAAAAGATGGGCATAGTTGGCGGCACGGGCAAGAGAACCCTATTAGAACCGACCTGCTGATTGTTGACGAAGTATCCATGATTGACCTGGCGCTGATGCACAGGCTGCTCGACGCCCTGCCACAGGCTAGTCGTCTGGTATTGATTGGCGACCCACATCAATTACCGCCTGTTGGCGCGGGCAACACCCTGGCTGACCTGTGTAGTGCCGGCAACAACAGGCTCGCCAATGCCATCTGTCAACTGGAAACAAACTATAGATTCAAGAAGGACAGTGCTATAGGGCAGTTGGCGGCGGGCATCAAATCCGGCGATGCACCCTTTCTTAGTAGTGATGACGGCGCCGTAACCTTCCGCCCATTGGCGGAGGTGACCCGGGAAAACTGCGGCACCCTATTGCTGGAAGCCTGGCAGGACTATTTTAATCTGCTGGCGGAAAAACTGCTGGCGGAAAAAGAAATTAACCCGTCCCGACTGCTGAGAGCATTTGACCAGGCAAGGGTCCTGTGCGGCAACCGACTCGGTTTCCCTGGCCTGGTGTCGATCAATCACATTATTGAACAGGAGTTGGAGAAACGAGGCATCAAGACACAGGGACAGTCTTACTATCCCGGTCGCCCGGTGATGGTCACCGAGAACAACTACAACCTGCGTTTGTTTAATGGGGACACAGGTATTTGTGTGCTGATGGATAATGGTGCAGAAATGGTCGCCTTCCCTGATACGGATTTTCCCGCCACAGAGGAGCGGATTAAATACTTCCCGGCATCGCGATTACCGGCACATGAAAGCTGTTTTGCCATGTCGGTACATAAGTCTCAGGGTTCCGAGTTCGCTCAGGTTACCCTGCTGTTATCAGACCAGCCGTCGCCTGAATCCAGCAGTCTGTTCACCAGAGAACTTTTATACACCGCCGTCACCCGTACCAGAGCATCCCTTATCATCTACGGCTCAGAAGAGATTTGGCACCAGATGTTGCAGCAGACCGCCGTTAAAGCAAGCGCCATCTTCCTGGATGATGCACAGCATGAGATACAAATAGCACTATGATGTCTGGCACCAGATGTTGCAGCAGACCGCCGTTAAAGCAAGCGCCATCTTCCTGGATGATGCACAGCATGAGAAGCAAATAGCACTATGATGTCTGGCACCAGATGTTGCGATTGGAAATTCATAAAAATGAGAATTAAACTTCCCAACCTTCCCCGCCCTGTACCTAACAAAAGGCTCAGCCTTGCCAGCATCCTATGAAGAAAATTATCCTCACTCCCTTCCTGCACCTCCTCAGTCTGGTATCTTGCTTGTGGGTCATCCTGAATCTGATGTTCTGGATCCTACCCATGGCGCTCGCCGGTTGTATCAAGTTGCTCCTTCCGGTCAAACTGGTGACGCGAGCATGCAATAGGTGCATTAATTTCTGCTATCACGGCGCCGTCCGTGTCAATAGTTTTTGGATGATTAATGTTGCTGGCATTGAGATCATCATTGAAGGTGAACTGCCTCAGCATCCCGCGCCTATCGTCGTGTGTAATCATCAGTCCTGGTTTGATATTCCTCTGGTGCAACATGTGGTTACCGACCACGGACCCATCGTCAAATTCATGGTTAAACAGCGGTTGATCTGGGTGCCAGTGATTGGCTGGATTTGCCTCGTCCTCAATTTCCCGAGGCTGAGACGCGGGCAAGGCAAGAGCGCGGGAACGAAAGACCTCGTCGCCATACAGAATATGCTGGCATCCGCGGACGCCAACTCCGGTGCGCTTCTGGTGTTCCCGGAAGGTACCCGATTCACACCGGACAAACATGCAGCACAAAGATCGCCCTATAAGTCTTTGTTGCGACCCAGACCAGGCGGATTGCGAATCATCCGGGACCTGGTACCGCCAAACACCCCGCTGGTTGATGTGACGATTAGATATGACGGCGGGGATAGTCACTTCTGGCGCTGTATGCACCGGGCAACCAAGACCATCCATGTCCGACTAAAAATTTTCAATGCGTCTGAAGAAGAGGATGTGAAAACCTGGTTACATGATAGTTGGCAAAGTAAAGACAAGTATTTAAATGACTCCACCGACGCCGGCGTGACGACGGGCGCCGAGTGACCGCGACGGCGGCGGCGGCGTGATGGTGGCGACAGGTCCACGACGTCGGTGACGACGTGCCGGTGACCACGACGGCGGTGACGACGTGCCGGTGACCACGACGGCGGGAGTGGTGGCCGAGGTGGCGGCGTGATGGTGGCGGCGTGACGGTGACCGTGACGGCGTGATGGTGACGGGGTGGCGACGGTGGTGTCACCCCCGCCCCGTCATTCCACCCCTACCCCGTCATTCCAGCGCAGGCTGGAATCCAGAGTGAAACCTAAGACGGCGCCTAGGCGTGACGACGGTGATGGCGACCGCGATGGCGGTGGCGTGCCGGTGACCGCGACGACGCTGGCGGCGTGACAATGAGCGCGGGAAACTTGACGGCGACGATGCCAGCGACCACGACGACGCTGG
>DKIG01000020.1:38215-78028 GCA_002454165.1 Gammaproteobacteria bacterium UBA6724 | reverse complement strand
GTCCCGCTGCGCGGGACGGATGATTGACTGGATTCCGTGTCAAGCACGGAATGACGGGCCTGGGGCGGCGGCGGTCGCTCCTGTGCATCCTGCGACCGCGATTGCCCCGTCAAATGATTTCGAATCATTCCGGTTCGGCAACGAAGGCATCTTTCCGTTGCTACTGAGGCATGCAATCAATTCAGGATGAAGTGAGACTTTTGTTGTCCCGACTCAGAGATCACGCCGGTTAATCTGCGATTGGCTCAAAAAGTTTCGGTCAATAAACCAGAGAAACCATTTTCTGAACTTATGAATCCATTCGGGCGTGCCCGCTTCGGTACCGCCCTCTTCTAGGCCGGGATGTTGCACCACTATTGATTTCAAAATTGATTCCTGGTCGGCACGCAGATCCACGAAAAATACATGCTTGCCTTCGGCAACTGCATCTTCAAACCGCTTAAAACGAACATTGGTTGCCTGAATGCCAAAGAGTCCGCCTTCCCAGGTGCAAAAGCCAAACGCAATAATGGCAAGGAAGATAAAGGGCCACATACCGGTGACCTGATCCGCCAAGCCGCTGTAAAAGCCAAACAAGAGAACTGACAATGCTGCAACAAGCCCGATGAGCGCGCCCACTTCCGCAGCATGGACAATATCCTTTTTCATCAGGGATTGTACTTCATGGAGACGATGATGATTTGCCGCGCCTGTATCATCATCGGTCAAAACATGGATTTGAGGCGTCGTGACTCCGGCTGACTCCAATTGCTCCTCAAATAATTCCAGATCATCAAGGTCGTTACTGATAAAGTAGTGTCTTAGTGTTTTCATTGACATCTCCTTCTTGTACAAAGAGTTGTACCAAGTGTTGTACCAAGTGCATGGCGGATCCGTAACGCAACAGGTCTATTCTAAAACTCAAGCCAGAAAGTGCAACATGTATGATGCCAACACTCCCGCTCTATGTTATTCCTAAGCCCGGCATGGCGGGAGACAAAATATCTGCTACAACTGCTCAATGACCTCACCCTGGGCGCGTGCCCGGTCAAGTCTTGATGCTTCATCCTTGGGCAGATGTTTCCAGGCAAGAGTTAGGAACAGCAGGGTAATAACAAATATCAACATGGAGCAGGCAATCGCCGTTTGCAATGACTCTGCCGTATTCATACCCTTCCCCACAAAGAAATCGGAGAGTCGGCCCATCATGTAGGGTCCCATCGCCAGTCCGATCATGGTGTTCACAAGAATATAGTAGGCACCCGCCACTGCCCGCATGCGTGGCAACACCAGATCTGCCGCCGTTGATGGCGGGATGCCCGGCCATGCCGCGCTGAACAGATGATGTACAAAGTTCAGGATGAAGGCGGTCATCAGATTGTCGGTATAGATCATCCACAAGACAAGCGGCACGGTGCCAAACACCGCTAGATAACCTATTACCAATCTGCCAGCAGGATGGCGTCGCTTGAAGCGATCCGCAAGAATACCGCCCAGGGTAACGCCTATCATTCCGCCCAATGCGCCGCCCAAACCAATATACATGCCTACTTCACCGGGGTTGGTATCGTGCAAACGCAGTAGCAGGGGCGCTGTCCAGAAACCAACACCGTAGGTAACGAATGACACCGTCGGGAAAGCGATCATCGTATATACCATGGCTTTTGACTTGAAGATCATCTGGTAGGTGGCAGGGTCCCGGGCTTTCAGGGACTGTGCCCAAGAAAAAGTCACATACACCCCCGTGCCCAGTGCGAGCCATTGAGGCAGATTGTCCGTTATGAAAACCAGAAGAGTTGATACCAACAAAATCACCGCCGCCGCCGTCAGGTTGATCGGAATAGAAGCACCGGACCGTTTCAAATCTATCAGGTTCAGCAATGGCAGCATTGCCTTGAGTTCGGTTTTCAAAACAGAAAATGGTGCGGGATGATTTTTAGTCACCAACCCTTCGCTGATGCCTCTGATAGGCTCTCGCAGGGTACGAACCCAAAATGCCATCAACATGCCCGGGATGCCCACAGCCATAAAAGCGACATGCCAGCCCTTCAGATGGAAGGGTGAATTCAAGGGCTCAGGAAATGTGGTATTCCAGGTCTCCATCACGAAGCCGCCCAGGAAGAGACCAATCCCGCCACCTATGTAAACCCCTGAAGAATAGATGGCTATTACCGTCGCCCTTAGTTTTGGTGAGTAATAATCAGACAGCATAGAATAGGCGGCGGGGGAAGCACTCGCCTCACCTATCCCGACACCAATACGGAAGCCGGCAAGCATCGTAAACGAACGCGCAAAACCGGACAGGGTGGTCATGACACTCCAGAACATCAAGCCAATGGAAATCAGACTGCGCCTGACCCAGACATCGGCAAATCGTGCCAGCGGAATCCCAAAGACCGCATAAAAGACCGCAAATACCGTGCCGTAGAGGAAGCCCATCTCGGCATCGGTAATCCCCAGATCAGCCTGTATATTCTGCGACAGGATGGAGAGTATGTTGCGGTCAATAAAGTTGAAAATATAAACGATGACCAGCACCAGCAACACATAATGGGCATAGGCGCCGCCTAAGAGAGGCGGCTTATCAAGCTCCCGTGCCTCCTTGCTAAGCTCCGGCTGAGAGTCGCTCAGATTGTTTGACATTACTCTCCTTCTATTTTGCGAGGCGCAAGCATACTACTTTCATCATCTATTTAGACATGCCGTGATATGATGACAAAATCTTTTAGTCGGCATCGGCAAGCCTTGAGTCTCAGAACAATTCTGATGCGCTCAGAGACTTCAAATACCATCCTCTCCAACTGAGATTGCAACAGAAGGAGCCAAACACATGTGGAAACTGCTTCTTGCCATCCCCGCCCTCCTTCTCGTCGGCATCCTGATACTCCTGTTCAAGGTGCCGATGACCCTGGGCATCCTGTCCAATTCTATCTTCGGCATGGGTATTGATACACCGGCAGAAATGACCCGGCAGGCAAGGTTTCAACTTCCTCCGGGGTTTAACCTCGGCCTCTATGCCCGGGACCTGCCCGGGGTACGTTTCATGGCCTTCTCAAGAAACGGCGACCTGCTTGTTGCCAGACCCAGGGACGGCGAAGTCACGCTACTTCGGGACCCTGAGGGCGACGGGGTCGCAAACAGTATAGAGACTCTGATAGACGGGCTGACCCGCCCGCACAGCATAGACTTCCACGATGACTGGTTATACATCGCAGAATCAAACGCCATCGGCAGGATCAAATTCAACCATGAAGAGGGCAGAACGGCAGGCAGATACGAACCTGTCATCACTGGACTAAGCGACAAGGGAAACCATTGGTCAAAGACCATTCGCTTCGGCCCGGACGGGATGCTGTATCTGAGTGTCGGGTCAAGCTGCAATGTCTGTCTTGAAGAAGATGCCGAGCGAGCCACCATCACCCGCTACCAGCCTGACGGCAGCGGCAAGGAGAGGGTCGCCACCGGACTACGCAACAGTGTGGGCATGGACTGGGCACCCTTTGACCAGCAACTCTACGCCACCGACAACGGGCGCGACCTGCTAGGTGACGACTATCCGCCCTGCGAGTTGAACCGGATTGAAATGGGCGGTTTCTATGGTTGGCCCTATGTGAATGCTTCGGGTGATCTGGACCCGGACTTTGGTGATGCAACAAAACTGCTGACGGCGACATCACCGGTCCATGAGTTCCGTCCTCACAACGCCCCTCTGGGGATTCGCTTCATCAATCATCTCGCCTGGCAGGATGATTATAAGGATGCCGCCCTGGTTGCCCTACACGGCAGTTGGAATCGTTCCACCCATGACGGATACAAGGTGGTGTCCCTGCATCGTCGCGATGACGGCAGTTTTGATGAACGTGACTTTTTCACGGGTTTTGAATTGGCAGGTGATGTCATTGGTCGCCCGGTGGATATAGCCATAGGTCTGGACAACTGCGCCTATATTAGTGACGACTATGCGGGTGCCATCTACCGTGTCTGCTACGGTCAGGAAGCACTGTCCACCCAAGCCATGCCCATTGGCAAGACCACCAAGGCGACCGCCGCGACCGGACTTGATGGCATTGAGCCGTCCCGGCTGGCGATGCTTAAACAAAGAGGAGAAGAACTGTACATGACCCGGGGTTGCCCAGCCTGTCATACCCTTGGTACTGAGGGCACCGGATTGAAACCGCTGAAAAGCATCGCCCGCAAATATACGGTGGACTCTCTGGCTAAATATTACAATGCGCCCACACCGCCCATGCCGCCGGTTCTGTTCAATGACGAGGATGAGTTAGCAATGTCCGCCTGGCTATTGGGCTTGTAATTTACGCCATCACCCTATCAAGGAATTCGTCAATGCCGGCGGCGCCATCAAGTAGCGCGCAGACCGCCGCAACGAAGGGCGCAGCCAATTGCCTGCTGGCAAACAACCGGCTAAACATACGCGCTGCCCGGACTCCCTCAGTCACCATCACCATCTCAGCTTCTGCCTGGGCAAGCGTCTGACCCCTGCCCAAACGCTCACCCATCTCCCGGTTACGACCATGCCTGGATGTGGCGGTGACGAAGAGATCCCCTATACCAGCGGCGGACAGCGCCGTGGCTGGGTCTGCACCCAGGTGCGGCAATAACTCCACAGCTTCCCTATATCCGGTCGCAAAGACCGCCGCCTTCAAATTATCACCGCCCCTGCCATCTTGCCTCAGACCGTCAACCAAGCCACAGGCCAGGGCAATCACATTCTTGAAGGCGCCCCAGTATTCCGCGCCCAGGGAGTCAGTTGCCGCAGCGAGCCTCAGGGTTGAGGTCGTCAAATGGCTTGCTATTTGTGCTGCCTGGTTCACATCACTGCCGGTCACCAGTGCCGTGGTGTAAACCCCTCGGGCAAGTTCCGGGGCAATGGTCGGACCCATCATGACGCAGAGGGGGCAGGTCAGGTCCGCAGATGACAATTTTTCTGCTATGACCTCCGAAATCAAACGATCATCCGGTGCCAATCCCTTCGCCAGATCCAGCAACATCTGCGCATTGTTGAGATGCGGCAAGAGTGCATCAACCACATCTAGCACCACGCCTGAGGGAAGCGCTAGCACGACAATATCAGCCCCATCAACAGCGGTGGCGAGGTCCATTGAGACGACTATGCCCTCCAGAGATACATCATTCAGATATTTTTCATTCAGACCCCGGGCTTCAACACTGTCGAACACTTCCTGCTCAATCGTCCAGCCGCGCACTTCAAGGCCTGCGCCAAGCCAGTTACAGGCAAGTGCGGTACCGAAATTACCTAGCCCCAGTATGGCAACCCGGTTCATGTACCGGGTTCCAAAACCTGCGCCTTCAACCAGCCCAGCAAATCTTTCACGACTTCATCCCGATTCACCTCGTTGAACATTTCATGCCTCCCGCCAGGGTAGAGCTTAGACGCTAGATTGTTGATGCCATGTTTACGATAAGCCTGCATCATCCGCTGCAGGTCTTTTTGTTTACCATGCACAGGATCTTCTGCGCCAGAAACAATGTATATCGGCAGGTCCTGGGGAATCTTCGCTATAGCATGCCGATTCCAGCCATCCTCGCCCATACTGCCCAGATTGCTGGCACTGCTTAGCCCATGCCCGCGATGATCCTGGGCGAAGACAGCATACCCCGCCGCATTGAACGCCCCCGCTAACCAATCGTAACGTTGCGCATGCTCGCCCATACCATGAGCAATGTGTATCACGGCAGAGACAGATTCAGGTATCCAAGAGTAGCAGGCAAGTGCGTAGCCATCAGGGCCGGACAAGGGAAAACTTTGCAGCAATGATTTCATGGTGCCGGGCGCCGCGAGGTATTTCTCCGCGAAATCAGCCACCAGCCAGTTGCCGCAAACAGGGTAACCAGAAGCGTCAGGATAATCAGCAGAGTCCCTAGATTGTGCTCCAACAGTTTCCGCACCGTGTTCGTTTGCAGCTGAGCAAGGATGTTAAATTCTGCAGGCATGGTCACCAAACCCACCGCTTCGGCATATTGTCTGTAGTCCTCAAGCATCGTCTGCATCAGCGCCGGTGCTTCGGCGGCAAGGTCATTCATCTCGGCTGGGTCTAGTGTGACCTGATAAAGTCGCCAGTTGCCATCGCCATGCGGCAAGCCATTCCGAGTCAATTTGTAATCTCCTTTGAAGAGTGCCGCATTGCCCGACACCTCCATCCCTATAGCGGCATCCTCCGGGTATATGCGAGGCGCCTGCAACTCCAGCACTGGACGCAGACTAGTACCCGTCATCCCTGCCACATCTTCCGCCGCCAGCATGATGCCCGCATAGTCCAGCATCGTCGGCGTGACATCCACCACGAAAGACAAGGCACTGCTCAGCCCGCCCCTGGCAACCCCGGGCCCGGACACTATCAAAGGCACCCGCATGCCTCCCTCCGAGGCATAAAACTTAAACAAACTGCCCGGCGTGGCGGCGGCACTCGCCCACTCCGGCCCGATCGCACCCATACTGCCCCGCTCACCCAGCCGCTCAGTGTCAAAATGATAACCGTTATACTGCATCCAAAACTTGATGCTCTTCAGCGCCGCAGGATCATTAAATTCAGGCCCATTGTCAGAAGTGATGATAAAGATCGTATTGTCAAAATGTCCCTTGTCTTTGAGCCAGGTCACGAACCTGCCAAGATGAAAGTCCATCGCCTCCAACATACCCGCATTGACCATCATGCTACGCTCGTAAAAGGCTTTATCTGCATCGCTCAGACTCTTCCAAGGACGCAGTGAAGGGTGCATCAGGGGCGGGGGTGCGCCCCTAGGCACCAGTCCTATCGCTTGAGCGCGGCGGAATCGATCCGCCTGTAATGCCTGCCAACCGTCTTTATAAACGCCTTCATAGTGATCGGTAAATTCCCGGGGAGCCTGAACAGGAATGTGCACCGCCTGGAATGCAATGTAGGAAAAGAAGGGGCGGTCATCCTGGCTATCCTTTTCCAGGTACTCAATCATCTGATCAACCATGAAGGCTGATGAATAGAAATCTTCTGGCAGGTGCCCGGGCTCACCATCCTCAAACCAGGGCGCATGATCATAGTAAGGCAGGTAGGACTTCTGCTCCCAGTTATCCGCGCCCGAGGCGTCAAGTGCGAAGGAACGATCAAAGCCGTGGGCATTAGGCAGATCGCCCTCGCCGCTACCTAGATGCCACTTCCCGGTCATGTAAGTGCGATAACCTGCTCGGCTCAGTATGGATGCCACCGTCTGCACGCCAGATTCAAGGTGCATGGAGTAGCCTGGTTGGGTAGCCTGGTCCGGCGTCAGTATCTCAGGAATCGTCGCTACGCCAGTCAGATGGTTGTCAAGCCCGGTGAGTAGCATGGCGCGCGATGGCGCACAGAGAGGCGATGTATGATAGTTACTAAACTGGACACCCTGGTCAGCCAGCTGGTCAATGGTGGGAGTTCTCGCCTCTCCACCATAGCTGCCAAAATCCATCAACCCAGCATCATCAACCAGAACCAGAACCATATTGGGTGCCTGTTCCGCCGCCCTGTCTGCCGCCCTGTCTGCCACCATTTCTGGCACCATTTCTGGCATGACGCTTGGTACAACACCAAGCAGAGCAGAAAAAAATAACACTATGAAGAAGCGAGGCAAAAGTTTCGTATGCCTCACCTCGCCAGGTGTTGTGGGTTTTGGTGTTGTAGCTTGTCGCTTCATCAAAGTCACCCTGCTTACCCAATCATGCCGTCGTCCTGGGCGACTGCCAGGATTAAAATCAGAAACAAAATGCTCTTTACCAACCAAGGCGCCGTCAGGCACTTGGATAGACCCCTCAATGCGGCTTGACCATCTCCTCCGGGCGCACCCATTTGGTGAACTCTTTTTGCGTGACATATCCAAGTGCCAGCGCCGATTCCTTGAGGGTCAGACCTTCTCGCCATGCCTTGGATGCAATCTGCGCCGCCTTGTCGTAGCCGATATGCCGGTTCAGCGCGGTCACCAGCATCAGCGAGTTGTTGAGGTGGGCGTTGATGCGCTGCTCGTCGGCTTCAATGCCAGCGACACAGTTGTCGCGAAAGGAACGGCAGCCATCAGCCAGAAGGTTGATTGAATTGATCAGGGCATAGCCGAGTAATGGCTTGTACACATTGAGTTCAAAATTGCCTTGCGCGCCCGCGAAGCCGATGGCAGCGTCATTGCCATATACCTGACAGACGATCATCGTCAACATTTCGCACTGAGTGGGGTTGACCTTGCCCGGCATGATGGAGCTCCCCGGCTCATTGGCGGGCAGGATGAGCTCACCAAAGCCACTGCGGGGACCGCTACCGAGCCAGCGGATATCGTTGGCGATTTTCATCAGTGCTGCGGCAAGGGTCCGCAAGGTAGCAGATGCGGCGACGACGGCATCGTGCGCTGCCATAGCGGCGAATTTGTTGGCGGCGGGGCGGAAGGTTTTACCGGTCATGGCGGAAATTTCTTTAGCCATCATCTCGGCGTAGCCGGGCTTGGTGTTGAGTCCAGTACCGACGGCGGTGCCACCGATACATAGCTCTCCCAGCCAGTCAAGACTTTTGGATATAGCGGCAGCAGCTTGCTGCAGTTGACAGACATAGCCTGAAAATTCCTGCCCTAGAGTCAGAGGGGTAGCGTCTTGCAGATGGGTGCGCCCAATTTTGATGATGTCACTGAAAGCCTCAGCCTTGTCATTCAGTGTCTCGGCAAGCGCAGTGACGGCCGGTAGCAGATCGTCGGTCATGGCAACCAGAGCAGCGATGTGGATGGAGGTCGGCACCGTGTCGTTGGTTGACTGAGACATATTGACATGATCGTTCGGATGTACCGGCGATTTGGTGCCGAGTTCCCCGCCGAGCATTTCAATACTGCGGTTGGCGATCACCTCGTTGACGTTCATGTTGAACTGGGTGCCGCTGCCACTCTGCCATATTGTCAGCGGGAAATGCTCGTTAAGTTTACCCGCAATGACTTCGTCGGCGGCAGCTTCAATCGTCCTTGCCAGATGTTTATCCAGGCTACCGAGTTTGTGGTTGACCCGCGCTGCCGCCTTTTTGACGATGGCGTGAGCACGGATTATCTCGACCGGAAAACGCTCGCTACCGACACGAAAATTCTCGGCCGCCCGTTGCGTCTGAGCACCGAAATATCGGTCTTCTGGCACCAGTACCTCGCCCAGCGAATCTTTTTCCTTACGCATGATGACCTCGTTTTAATTGCTAACCGCATCCCACCTTATTACGACACCTGGTTAAAGCAGATTTATTTTCAATCCAGAGTTTCTGTTTGAGATAGTTTCAGGATACTATGATTCCGAGTTCCCTATAAACATTTCTGGAGGCAATGATGACTATCGCTTTACAAATATCATATAGAGGCAAAAGACTCATATTTATGGGTGCGCTGTTGTTTTTCCTAGGCTTGATTCAAGGCTTGTTAATACCTGTGTTTATCATTCCACGCATGGCGCTATCGGGTCATATGGCCGCCGTGCAAAGCGGTATGGCATTGATGATCTTTGGCTTGTTTTGGAATCTGTTGCATCTAAAGCCGCTACTAGAAAGGATAGCCTATCACGCCAATATCATCGGCATTTATGTTATCTGGTTAGGGATTAGTCTCGCCGCTGCCCTGGGCGCGGGGCAAACACTTGTTATGGCAGGGAAAGGATTTCAAGCATCGCCATCAATTGAATTGACAATTCAAATTATTATGACTCTCGGCAGTGGTCTTGGAATCATTGGCATGTGCTTGATAGTTGCAGGTTTATTTAACAACTGGAAATCCGGGTAAGGGGCTGGATGTCGGGACTAGGCAGTGCCTCAATCTTGTCTCAGCGCGGTCAAGTTGTTACATTAACACTCCTTAGGCCCTGCGCAGATTGCTCACAGAGAAAGATATGATGAATATTATGTTTACCCGAATTTACGCCATCATTGTTTGTCTTGGCGCCGTGCTCGCTATCACCGTGTCATCCGGTATTGGCCTCCATGCCATAGTGACTGCCATTCATCCAACACTGCTCATGTCCCCGCACGAATACTCTCATCTCCGTTCAAATCAGGCCTGGCGCTCAAATGCGGCAATGTGTCGTAACGCGAACAATGTACAGCAGAGCCTATACGAGCATTCTCGACGCTGTTCAGATAATGCCTGGTATCAGGAGGCAAGGCAGCCTCTCTCCGACGAAGAGGTTGAGGGGCTCAGAGCCACGGGGATGGCGTTAAAAATGAGCGATAAACGGCACACCGCCATCGCCAGTCTTATTCGGGTTGCCCTGGTGCTACTGGTCAGCATCCCGATATTTTTCGTTCACTGGCGCATCGCTCAGAAATATGATTCACGCTCTGGTGCGGCGGCATAGCAGGCGCCGTAAGTATATTGACCGACCTTCTTGCAGCAACGGGGACAATAACCAGACTTGGCATCATTGGTGATGTCCATGCCGAGGATGCGCGGTTGCGCCGGGCGATTAACTACCTCAACACCCTTTCACCAGATGTCATCATCTGCACCGGCGATATAGTTGATGGCACGGGTTGCCCGGATGAATGCGTCAGCATGCTATACCAGGCAGGCATACACACGGTTCGGGGCAACCATGACAGATGGTTGCTGGAAGATAGTCATAGGGATGTGCCGGACGCCCAGATGCAGGCTGATCTTTCCGCCCTGACGACAGACTGGCTCAGGTCCCTGCCGACCCAGTTAAAATTCAACACCATTCACGGCGACCTGCTCTTGTGTCACGGCGTTGCCGACAATGACCTGCAGAAGGTCTGGCCCGGCACCGAGCGAATGCAAGTTGAGCGCAGTCAGGAACTTGACCAGATCATTAAGGGCGGAGAATATAGGTATCTCGTGAACGGGCACATGCACTTCCGCACTCTGATTCACTTTGAAGCCATGACCCTGATCAATGCTGGCACCCTGAGGGGTGTACACTTGCCAGGCTTTTCTATCATTGACTTTGAACACCAGGCAATCAGCGCGTTCACTTTCAGGGACGAGGATGATGCTATTGCGCCTGGTTGCGTCCAGCCGCTGTTGGATGACGACCATGTCATCTGGCGGGACACCCAGGCCTTCTCCGGTCATTGGGAGCCTGTCAGGCTGGCTTGACCGGGCGCCGCTGATTCTCATCAGGACGGGACACACCATGACAAGCCAGATATACATTGAAGCAACCATTAATAATGGCAAGGCCAGGACAAGCATGAAATGGATGCTGCTCCCTCTCTTGTTCCTGGCCCTGCCAGCCCTTCCCCAGTCCCAGACTTCCTTTGGCACGGGCAACGCTGGCATCTGTTACCAGGCAAGCCAATTACCCCGGTCCGACTACGGCATCCGATATTGCACCAGGGCAATACGCAAGGACAGTTTGCAACGGCATGACCTGGCGGCGACCTACACCAATCGGGGCATCATTTATTCTGCTCTGGGCAGATTTGACGCTGCCATGATGGATTACAACCAAGCCCTGCTACTCACTTCAAAAACGGCAAAAATCTACATCAATCGTGGCAATACCTTTCAGCGCCTCCACGAATATGAAAAAGCCTTGGCGGATTATGACCGTGCCCTTGCCCCCGACGAGGTGGCACTTGATGCCCTCTACTATAATCGTGCGCTTGCCTTGCTCAGATTGGAGCGTTGGGATGAGGCGAAGGGCTCTCTTGAAGCCGGGCTTGAAGCAAACCCCAGGGCTGAGCGGCTCAGGCGCAAACTGGAAGCATTGAACACGCCACTGGTGCCGGAACCAGAATCCTGAACACTATGCTCTCTGCTGACCAGGCCACTATGGATAACACTATCTCGCAACGACTTGGCTTGCTACGGGAAACAATGACCAGCGATGGGCTGGATGCTTTCATTGTGCCCCGCGCCGATGAGTATCTCGGTGAATATGTCCCGCCGCAAAATGAACGTTTGCAATGGGTCAGCGGCTTCACTGGTTCAGCGGGCATGGTAATCCTGATGCAGGAGTCTGCTGCGATATTTGTTGACGGCCGATACACCATACAGGCGCGGCAACAGGTTCCATCGGCCTGCTACAGCTTTCATCATCTGATTGAGGAACCGCCAATCATCTGGCTAGGGGATGCTTTATCAAGCCGCGGCACTGGAAAGTACAGAGTCGGCCTGGATTCACGGCTCCATTCCCTGGCATGGTTTGAACGGAGCAAAAAAATACTTGGCGAGCAAGGCATTGCACTGGTTGAGCTTGCCGAGAACCCGATTGATCTGCAATGGTCAGACAGACCCAAACCAGAGACCAGGCCGGTAATACTGCTGGGTGAAAACTACACGGGCGAAGATAGCGAAAGCAAAAGGCATAGGATTGCATCTGCGATAAAAGCAACCGGTGCCGATCTTGCCCTGATCACTCAACTTGATTCAATTGCCTGGTTGCTGAATATTCGCGGCGCGGACATTCCCAGACTGCCAGTGTTGCTTGCCTTCGCCACCCTGTCCGCCGAGGGTGAAATGCTACTTTACACCAACCCGGAGAAACTACCGGGCAACTTTGCTCAGCATGTTGGCAAGAAGGTTTCTGTGCGCGATGCCAGCCAACTGAGCCAGGCACTCAATGCACTTGGCAGACAAGGTAAGCAGGTGCTGGCTGACCCTATGACTGCCAATGCCTGGTGCCAGCTCCGCTGCCAAGAAGCCGGATGTAAACTCATCGCAGGTACCGACCCGGTGCTGGTACCTAAAGCGCAAAAGAATGATACGGAGCTATTGGGCATGAGAAACTGCCATATCCGCGATGGCTCGGCGGTTACTCGTTATCTCGCCTGGATAGAACGGGAAGTTGAGGCCGGACGAATGCACCATGAAGGTGAACTTGCCGATCAACTGGAATTATTCCGGCGCGACCTGTCCGACATCCACGACCTGTCCTTTGACACCATCTCTGCCGTGGGTGCAAACGGTGCCTTATGTCACTACAACCACAAGAACGGCGAACCAAAAATGCTGGAACTGGATAACCTCTATCTGGTTGATTCTGGTGGCCAATATTCCGATGGCACGACGGATATCACCCGTACCGTCATCATCGGTATGCCAGATCCGGCCCATATCAGGTTTTTCACGCTGGTACTGAAGGGTCATATCGCCCTTGCCCGCTCGGTCTTCCCCAAGGGTACCTACGGTGTGCAGCTTGACGCCCTGGCGCGACAATTTTTGTGGCAGGAAGGTTTTGACTATGACCACGGCACCGGTCATGGCGTCGGCACCTTTCTTTGTGTGCATGAGGGTCCTCAGCAGATCAGCAAGTCAGGCACACAAGAGCCACTCATGCCGGGCATGGTGGTCTCCAACGAGCCAGGCTACTACCAGGAAGATTGTTTCGGCATCCGCTGCGAAAACTTGATGGCAGTCACGGAACGGGATGACGGGATGCTGCAATTTGAGACCATCACCCTTGCGCCCTTTGATTTGCGCCTGATAGATACTGAGTTGATGACCGGGGAAGAAGCCGACTGGCTCAACAACTACCATACTGAAGTGAGGGAAAAGCTGTCGCCACTGCTCAGAAGTGAGGATCTTGAATGGCTAAAACTGTCCACCCAGCCGCTGCTTAGGATTTCTTCAATATAGCGGTTAACCCGGCGCATCACCTGGAATGTGCATCACACCGTCATCTCCCCATCACGACGTTCGGCGAGGGCCGTCAGGTTCGCGGTGTGGTCTTCACGGGTGATCCTGTAACCAGACAGGATATAAACGCTGAACAGATACAAGCCGCAGTAGAGCGGCAGAAAAAAGATAGCCATGCTAAACCTCAGTTCATCGGTCACCTGCTCAACCGAGTTGATGCCATCCAGTCCGATCAGTGACACTATGCTACCCGCGGCGATGATCCCGCCCGCGGAAACCGCTTTGGCAGCAAAACCCTTCGCGGCGTAGAAGAGGCCCTCGGAGCGACGCTTGGTAGTCAGCTCACTATCCTCGACCACATCCGCCATCATGGAATCCATCAATACATCGCCAATGATGGTGCAAACCACTTCAACCACGATGAAAACAGAATAGCAATAGAGGGATAACCAACTCCCAGGCTCTGGCCACCAACCAACCAGCAACAGGATATAGGGAGTGGGATAGAGGCAGATGTTAGCCAGAATGGCGATAATTGCACCACGCTTCTTGCCGAAGCGTCGGCCCATAAGCGGTGCCAGATAGTAAGCAATCACCGGTGCCGCCATGACCCCAAAGCCAGTCACCGCTATCTGCTTGCCCGTGAAGGCGAAGAAGTAGGTGGTGTTATAAAGATACAATGCCGCCCCCAGCCCGAGGGCAATACCCCGGGTCATACCATAGAAGAACAAGGCGGCGAAATTACGATTCCTGATAGACTGAAATATCTGGCGGATCTCATAGGCAATGGCATTAAACCGAAACTTTTCACTCGGCTTTGGTAGAGCCGCCGCCACCCGTTGCGTACCCAAAGCCGATATGATGATGGCAAAGACAATCAACACTGCCCCCACCGTGCCGTAAATTGAATAGCCCGTCTGAACTGCAACACCATAGGCACCCACCCAGAAGAGAAAATTGATAGTGTGGATACCATTCCCGCCATACCAGCCAAAGGCATAGCGCAGTGCCAGCCACTTGTTGCGGCGGTCATAATCGGTTTCAAGATCGGGCAACAGGGCTGTGGACGGCACCTCAAACAGGGTGGTCCCGGTGCGAATCAAAATCGCCAGCACCAACACATAGAAGAAGGTATTGTCTTCATTCAATTCAATATAGGGATTAAATAGCCCGTAAAAGGCTAGCGGCAACAGAAAGATAGCCGCGTACATAAAGGGATGGCGCCGCCCCAGCCGACTGCTGGTTTTATCCGACCAATGCCCCAGTAGCAGATCAGACACGGCGTCCCAAAGCATGGCAATGGCAAGTGCCAAGGACGCTAGATAGGCAGGCAGTCCCAATACCTGATTGGCATAGATGAGTAGTAGGTAACTGAAGGCATTATTTTTAATGCCGTAAGAAATAGCCGCCGACCCATAGAACCAAAAAATTGGTTTTCTTTCCAGAACGCCAGTAGTAATGTTCAGGTCCTCAATGCAGAATCAGGGTTACAAGCGACCCGAATCGCAACAGAAAGTGCTCTCAAGCACCCTGGTGTGAATATGACAGGCAACTCAGGCACCCATCATCATCTTCCAGGATGCAAGATCATTGATACGCATATAGCTGTTAATCTTTTTGGTTTCTTCCATAGTGGCCTGGGGGAGTTGCGCATAGTTATGTCCTGGGAGTAGCAAGGTGTCCTCTGGCATGGCAGCGAGTTTCTGCAAACTATGATACATGTCTTCCGAGTTGGAACCTGGCAGGTCCACCCGTCCGCAACCATTGATAAACAGGGTATCACCCGATACCAGCATGTGCCTGATCTTGAAGCATTGTGAACCTGGCGTATGCCCGGGCGTGTGCAGAAATTCCACTTCCACTTCACCTATTGATAGTTTGTCACCAGACTCCACCTTGACGATGTCGCTGTCGGAAATACCGGTGACCTTTTTCACGCCCGCCGCTTCCAGTTTATGTACATATACTTTTACCGGATTCTTGCCCAGCAACTCGGCAACACCCTCCACGCTATTGTGTCCGAAACTGCCGCCGCAATGGTCTGGATGATAGTGGGTAAGGAGTGCTCCTGTTAAGCGGTAGTCACGCGCCTTGACCAGGTTGAGTAGGCTATCCAGGTCCCAGGCCGGGTCCACCAGCACCACTTCCCGGGTGGTTTTTGAGCCGACGAGATAGGCAAAGTTTTGCATGGGACCTATCTGAATCTGTTCCAGTATCAACTCATCTTGCAGTAGTTTGTTCTGTAACGGCATGTCTTGTAATTGCACGACTGCTCCTGTGCGGCATGTCTCTATATGGAAAACTCAATATTGCCGAGCCGATCTGTAAGAATACTATTTTCCCTATAATCTATGGGGACGACTACCAGACTGGGACCTCGCTCTTTCAATGCCTGCCGCAGAGTGTCGGCAACCAGTGTTGAGTCTTCAACCCGATGGTGATGCCAGTTAAAAGCAGCCGCCAGTTGCGCCCAATCAGGGTTACCAAAACTCAGCTCGGTATGGCGACCAAACTCGTTCTGCTGCTTCCAGGCGATCAATCCATAAGCGTGATCTTCCCAGACCATCGCCACCAGATTGCAGTTAAATCGGTTGGCTGTTTCCATCTCCTGAACATTCATCAAAAATCCAGCATCACCACTGATGGCAATGACCTGACGGTTCGGAGCAATCATGCTCGCCGCTATGGCGCCCGGCAGGGCAAATCCCATGGAGCAGAAGCCGTTGGGTATGAGGCAGGTATTAGGCTCATGGCATTGAAAGTGTCTGGCAATCCACATCTTGTGTGCGCCTACATCAGATAGCAAGACACCGTCCCTATCCAGTACCTCTCTCGTATCCCAGAGGACTTTTTGCGGCCGCACCAGACCAGACTGGTCATCGTCTTTGTACTCGGCAAATTCTGCCGCCATGCTAAGGCGCGCCTGTCGCTGGGCGGAAAAATCCCACCCTGGCAACTTGCCTTCGGCACCGACTCGCTCATTTAACATCCAGAGCGAATGCGCCAAGTCTCCAATCATCTCAAAGGCAGGATGATAGTTCTCGTCAATTTCAGCCGGGAGAAAATCAATATGAATCACCTGCTTGGCACCCGCCGGGTTCCACAACAGCGGGTGGTATTCCACCATGTCAAAGCCAATCGTGATAATCGTATCCGCGCCTTCAACAGCTTGATAGACAAAATCCTTACCCTGTAATCCGATGGTGTAGAGACAATAATCTTCGTCCATATCAACACAGCCCTTCGCCATAAAGGTGCTGATTACGCCTATGCCCGTTGCTTCACAGAACTTCCTGAGCTGCGCTGCCGCGCGCCGACGAATGCAACCATTGCCCGCCAAAATCACCGGGCGTTTGGAGCACTTCATAGCCTCCCAGGCAAGATCTACGGCCTTGTCGTCTGGCACTGAACGTCTGAATCTGACGGGTTCTATAGGCTCACTGCTCGTGTCATGCTTGGCAATATCTTCTGGTAGTTCAATCAGAACGGCACCGGGTTTTTCCGTCCTTGATAGTCTAACCGCTTTGCGAATTACCTCCGGGATAGTTTTTTCATGACGGATTGAGTGTGCCCACTTGGTGACGGGGTCAAACATACCGACCACATCCATCACCTGATGGGATTCCTTGTGTAGCCGCATGGATGAACCCTGTCCAGTGAGTACCAGTATCGGCGCACGGTCCATGTTGGCATCCGCAACACCGGTAATCAGGTTAGTGGCACCGGGACCCAGGGTACCGAGACAGCCTGCCGGGTTGCCGGTCAGCCTGCCATAAATTTCAGCCATAAAGGCGGCACCCTGCTCGTGACGGCACAGGATGAATTTGATGATTGATGATTTCTCCAAGGACATCATAAAATCGGCATTTTCTTCACCCGGAACACCGAAGATATATTCTATGCCTTCCTTTTCGAGACACTTTACAAACAAATCAGATGCTTTCATGTGGAGTGTATCTGCGGATAAAGTTCATCAAGGGGCACGGAGCGACCATCTCCTTGCACAATGCGCACATGAAATCTCTTTAGTTTCCTGGGTTCTGCAACGCCGCAACTATGAGCCAGCATCTCAACCTCATGTACCAGGTTCTCGCAATAATTTGCGACCCTGGTCGCCTTGTCCGTCGGGTCAAGACCCTGCTGTAATCTTTTGTTATGCGTCGTAATGCCAGTGGGACAGGTATTCTTGTTACATTTCAATGCCTGGATGCAACCAAGGGAAAACATAAACCCTCGTGCCGAGATCACAAAGTCGGCACCGACACAGAGTGCCCAACACACTTCTGCTGGCGTAATCAATTTGCCGGACGCAATCAGACGGATACGTTCTTTCATACCGGCATTCAGCAGAATATCTGCCACCAGAGGCAGAGACTCCTTCAAGGGAATACCGACATTATCCATCAACGGCATGGGGGCGGCGCCAGTGCCACCATCCGCCGAGTCAATGGTGATAAAGTCCGGGGCTGATTCAATGCCGCGCTCCTTGATCACCTCCATCAGCCGCTCAAGCCAACCAAAGGCACCTATGACACATTTGAAACCGACAGGTTTGCCGGTTACCTCCCGAATATGATGAATGAAATCAAGCAGGTCTTCGTTGCTGTTAATCTCGGGATGTCGATTGGGGGAAATAGAATCTTCACCCGCGACAATACCCCGAACCCTAGCTATCTCTTCGGTGACCTTGTCACCGGGAAGAATGCCACCCTTGCCTGGCTTGGCACCCTGGGAGAGTTTAATCTCAAACATGCGTAGCTGAGGGTAATCTGCAATCTCTTTTAACTTGTCATCATTGAGACTGCCGTCATCATTGCGCACCCCGTACTTGGCTGTACCCATCTGGAAGACAAGATCGCACCCCCCCTCAAGATGATGCGACGATAGGGCACCTTCACCCGTGTTCATCCAGCAACCAGCCATCCGGGCACCATTCGACAGTGCCTTGACCGCAGGCGCAGACAAGGCACCGAAACTCATACCGGAGATGTTGAATATGGATTTGGCGTCAAAAGGATTTCGGCTATAGGGACCAATCCGAAGTGGCTGACTCAACGCAGCGTCTTCATCAAGTGTCGGGTAGGGACAGTTCACAAAAATAGAGGTACCCGCCTCCCGCAGATATTTGGTTGAACCAAATGCCACCGTGTTGTCCTGCCCTGAAGCCGCACGGTAAACCCATTGTCTCTCTGCTCTGTTGAAAGGCATTTCCTCTCTGTCCATCGCAAAAAAGTACTGTCGGAAGAATTCCCCCATTTCCGAGAATATATATCGCAAATGCCCTATCACCGGATAGTTGTGGAGTACGGCATCGGTATTTTGCAGGCGGTCATGAAAGAAGAGACCTATGATGAACAGCACGACGACACCAATTGAAAAAACAAACAATGACGACATGAAGTCCAGGATTGATACGACATATTCTGGCATGTGGATAACCTCTATTTTTTCCAGTTGCGAGCCGCTACTACTGAGGACTCTTTAGCCAGTTTATCAGGCTCAGCCACAAGAAAGGTATGCCCGGAGCAGACTCAGCAACCAATAATTTGCAAGGCAACTTTTACTCATCCAGATCTACACCCTGAAGAATCAACTGGTACACGGCAACGCCACCCGGAACGGCAATGTGAATCAAAAGCAACTTCGGGACACAGTAAAACTGCTGAGCAGACTCGTGCAGATGATTATCAATATCCTAATGGACTATTCTAAGGCGCCTTGGGGCGACCCCGCCTAGCCGACAGTGGCGGCGTGCCGGCGTCCAACAGAGACGCTCCCGCCTCGCGACAGGGTGCAAAAGACATTCTATGTATAGGAGACGGCCCATGATGCCGCAATGCTTCTAGGTGAGCAGCGGTAGGGTAGCCCTTGTTACGAGCAAGATCATAGCCTGGGTAGAGGCTGTCAAGGCGTTGCATTTCCTTATCTCGTGCTACCTTCGCAAGGATTGAAGCAGCCATTATGGAAGCACTTTTTGAGTCGCCCTGTATGAGCCATTCGCCAGCACAGGGCAAGTTCGGCAGTCGGTTACCGTCCACCAACGCGAAGTCCGGCACCAGAGACAAGCCAGACACAGCGCGCTCCATAGCCAGCAAACTGGCTTGCAATATGTTGATTTCATCTATTTCTGCTACATCTGCATAAGCCACGGAGTATGCAATCGCCACTGATCGGATGACAGGCTCAAGAGCCAGGCGGTGCTTTTCCGATAGTTGTTTTGAATCAGCCAAGCCCTCAATGCTGTGCAAAGGGTCCAGCACCACCGCTGCCGCATAGACCGCACCGGCAAGTGGACCTCTGCCCGCCTCATCAACCCCTGCCAGGTATTCCTGTCTATGCATCAGATACCGACCCCGCAGAGCCGCAGCACCGCCCTCGCAGCCTCTCTGCCCGGCGCCTTGTTTGTTCTGAGTTGTCGGTGGATGCGAGCAAATTCGTCAAGCAGATCTCTATGCGTCGGCGCCTGCAGCAGTTTGATAACTGCGGCAGCCATTCGGCGCGGGTCTGCATCCTGCTGAATAAACTCTGGCACCAGATTCTGGCCGGCAAGAATGTTGGGCAAAGCAAACCATTTGGTAGTGACAAGGCGAGACACTATGGCGTAGGTGAATGCCCCGAGTCGATAGGACATAATCATGGGTCGGCGTAACAACAGGGCTTCAAGGGTGGCTGTCCCTGAGTTGACCATCACCAGATCCGCGGCCGTCATGACGCTGCGTGAGCGACCCTCCACAAGTTGTATTTTCCCCGCCAGTGCTGGATATTCACCGAGCATGGATTCAAGCTGCAGCTTCCGCCTGCCGTTGGCAGCGGGGATAACAAACCGGTCCACCTGACTGGACAGATATTCCGCCGTCTGCAAAAAATCCCGACCTGAGTAGCTGACTTCACGCGCCCGACTACCGGGCAATATCGCCACCACCCTATCTTCCTGACCTATGTCCAGTTGGGTGCGGGCTTTTGCCTTGTTCGCATCCGTCGGGCTATCAGGCTCGTCATCCTCGCAAGCTATCTCGTCTGCCATGGGATGACCAACGAAGGCTACATCAATATCGTGCTGCTCATAGAGCTCTGTTTCATGGGGATAGAGGGTCAGCATCAGATCAATGTTTTTAGCAATCCTGCTGAGGCGACGACGGCGCCATGCCCAGACGGAAGGCGACACATAATGAACGGTTTTTATGCCGCGCCTATGCAGGATGCCGGCAAGCAGAAGATTGAAGACATTAAAATCAATACCAACAAAACAGGCCGCATTGGATGCTATGACCTTGTCGCGGACCAGTATCAAGAGCCTGATGAGTTCTGGCAGACGCATCAATGGGTCAAGAAAACCGTTGACGGATAAACGCTCCATGTCCACCTCGGACACGAAGCCTTCCGAGATCATGGCGGGACCGCCTATACCGAAGAACCGTGTAGCGGGCTCTATTCTCTTTATTTCCCGTACCAATGCCGCGCCCAGATGGTCACCGGATGCTTCCCCCGCAACCATACTTATCGTCAGGGGGCGGTCGGGGCGAGAGGCTGACATTCCAGTCTTACAGCACCTTTTGTTCCGCAAAGGTCAACAAGGACGAACAAACGAGATGGTCATCCACCCAAGCACGACCAATAGCCTTCATCCAGTGAGTCCTTAGCTTCACGATTTCGACATCCAGTTTCAACTGGTCGCCCGGTATCACCGAACGTTTGAATTTGACCTTGTCCGCACTGGCAAGATAGTAAACATAACCATCGTCCAGGGTCCTGTTCCGGCTTCTGAATGCTAGCACGCCTGCGGCCTGCGCAAGAGCCTCAATGATCAAAACCCCAGGGAATACTGGTATCTCAGGGAAGTGCCCGGTAAATACAGGTTCATTGATGGTGACATTTTTGATGCACATAATTCGTTTGTTGGCTTCAAACTCTATCACGCGATCTACCAACAGAAAGGGATAACGATGTGGCAGGTATTGTTGTATTTCGGTGACTTCCATGGATTTCTTAGCTACCGGTTGATGATTTTTTATCAGTTTCCAAACGCCTGAGACGTTTGAGTATTTCATCAAGTTTACTAAACCCGACGATACTGCGCTTCCAGTTCTTGGCTGACATCAGGCCCGTACCTGAAGAGTAACGGCCCTTTTTCAGAATGGATTGACTCACCAGGGTCATTGCCGTGATCTCTACATGATCAACGATTTTGATATTATCAATAATTCCCGATGCGCCACCAATCAGACAATGGCTCCCTATCTTCGTGCTTCCCGCTATGGCTGTGCAACCTGAAATCAGGGTCTGCTTGCCAATCACCGTGCCGTGACCTATCTGAACCTGGTTGTCCAATTTGCAGTTGTCTCCAATGATGGTGTGGTTAAGCGCCCCTCTGTCTATGGTCGTACCGGCACCAATCTCAACATGCTTACCAATACGGACGCCATACACCTGTGGAATTTTAACGATGTCGCCTGAGTCCAGGTCAAGTTCAAAACCGAATCCATCAGCACCGAGCACCGCCCCGCTGTGAATAATGCCGCCCGCACCAATCCATACATCATGATACAAGACCACATTGGGAAACAATCGAGACCCGGCACCCAGCACACTAGCCTCACCAATCTGACAACCCGCCCCGATAATTGCACCCGCCTCTATTCTGGCACCCCGCTCAATGACAGCCCCGGCACCTATAGCCACCCTCTGACCTATCTCGGCATTGTCACTGATAACGGCGGATGGATGAATGACGGGCAGGGGCATTGGCAATGTATCAAAGAGTGCGGCAATCGCTACCTGTGCCCTTCTAGGGTTGTTGGCAAGCAACACAGGTCTTTTACAAGCCGTCGCATCCTCGGGACGCAGTACAACGGCAGCAGCTTCGGTGGTTTCAAGCAGGTGTTTATAGGATGCGTTAAAAAGAAATGATAGTTGGTCTGAATCTGCTTCCTGAAGGCTGGCGATGCCGTTCACTGCCGTATCGGTATCGCCGCGACATTCAAGGTGGAACCGCTCTGCAATGTCACCCAGTGTCAGATTCAATTAGACGATTTATCTTGAGCGTTGATTGTTTCTGTCAACTTGAGGGTAACGTCGTAAAGCTCACCCGTGTAAACGACGGCACCCCGCGGAAGAATAATGTCATAGTCACCCTTCTTGACCAGGCTTTCAATCGCCTCACGCACCCGGGGATTCAATGACACTACCAGTCGCTGGCGACTTTCCTCAACGATGCGTTGCAGGTTTTGCGCCCGGGTTGTCAGCGCGCTGTTCTCTTGCAGAACCTGCTCAAGCAGATCGTTGAACTCCTGTTCACTCATAAATTCAGTATCTTTCTTCAATTTTTCCAGAGATGCCGTAAGGATTTTCTGTTGTTCCTGAAGCCGTTCCTCCTCTGAGGCAAAATTGGCTTGTATTTCTGCCATGCCTTTCTTGCCGATTTCAGAATTCAACACAGCTCTGGCAACATCAACAACCGCTACATTTATCTCCGCAAAAGCAGAAACTGATGTCAGAGCAAAGGTCGCCAGAATAATCAAAATGCCTTGTTTTAATCGCACAATAGTCTCCTCTCTTTTTATCAATTTATTCCTGTATTCAATCTCACCGAATATTACGCATCAGATATAACGAGATTTTTCATTGGATCCCTGGCGGATGCAAATATTCCCATAAGGTCCCGTATGATTCAATGATTTATTTCCCGCGCATGATTCAGAAAATCTCTGACTGACTGGCTAAAAGACTCCTCCAAGTTCAAATTGGAATCTTTCCACTTCGTCCCCGGGTTTTTCGTTCAACGGGTATGAAAAGATCAAACTTATGGGCGCAAGCCCCGTAATCCATGTGATTGCCAAACCGGCACTATAACGTAATTCGTCAAGCTCCAGGTCATGACAAATCTCGCTGATATCCAGGCAATTAGTATTAAAAACATTCCCAGCATCAACAAACAGGGCTGACCTGATTTGCCGTTGATCTTCCACAAAGGGCAAGGGGAAGATCACTTCTGCACTGAATTCGATCAGCACATTACCGCCAATTGAATCAGTCTCATTGAATTGGTTTGGCATAAAAGGTGTCGCCTGAGGACCAAGAGAACTTCTCTTAAAACCGCGCACTGAACCCACGCCACCAGCATAAAAATTCTTGTAGAAGGGATAGGTCACTGTATCGCCATAGGTATCGCCATAGCCAAGATCAACCCTCATCCGGAGAACCAAGGGACCAAACAGGGGGACAAATTGCTGTCCCTTATAGTTGATTTTGTAATATTCCAATGCGCTTCCCGGCACCGTCATCTCCATTGACAAGGACTGAGAGCGCCCGGCTGTAGCCAGGAGACCACGATTTAACGCCGACATGCTGTAACCAGCAGTAAAATTCACCAGATCGTAGGTTTTGCCTTCCCTGGCAACAAACTCAGAAATCTCCTTGGCTGCAATGGCACCCGTCGTAATGTTTGTTGACTCAATACCCACACCAAAGTTGATGCGAGAGATTTCGCTGATGGGATAGCCATAGTTGACCGAGGTGCCAAAAGAATCTGTAGAGAAGCTGACGATGTTCCGCTGGTCATAATCATTATTCTGGTAAAAGAGCGCATAACCTCTACTCACGCCATCAACCGTATGGTAGGGATTAAAATAGGACAGATTAAGCGCCTTCTGATAATCGCTTCGGTTGACGCCAACAGTCAGGCTATTACCGCTACCGAGTACATTTCTTTCCTGATATGAAACCCCCAAAATCAATCCTATCTGCTGGGCAAAACCTAGGGTGGCGGAAATGGATCCGGAGGGCTGCTCCTGTACCGTGTAATTCACATCAATTTGATCTTCTGTCCCCGGTACGGTCGGCGTCTCAACACTGACATCCAAGAAATATCCAAGCCGTTCCAGGCGAATTTTTGAACCTTCAATATAGGCAGTGGACGCCCAACCACCTTCCGCCTGGCGCATCTCCCGCCTCAGGACTTCATCCCGGGTCACTGTATTCCCGCGGAAGTTGACCCGACGCACATAGGTGCGCCGTCCAGTATCAACAAAATAGCGAACCGTGACCGTGTCGCCATCCGTTTCATCCATCACTGGTTCGCCTGTAGCACTGACGAAGGTATACCCGGCGTTGCCCAGAGCCCGTTCAATGTTTTCTTCCGAGGCGGTCATCAACTCCCGAGAAAATACCTGCCCCTGGCGAGTAATCAATATGGCGCGGATAGATTCTTCCGGGATATCATGCAACTCACCCACGACATCCACATCAGAAATGGTGAACTGTTCGCCCTCAATGACATTGACTGTGATGTAAATGTCTTCCATGTTTGAGGCGATGGCGACCTGGGTGGAGTCAATCACAAAGTTAAGATAGCCACGGTCCAAGTAATAGGATTCAATATTCTCTAGGTCGCCTTTCAACTTTTCTCGGGAATACTGATCGTCTTTAGTATAGAAAGATAGAAATGAAGGGAGTTTCAGCTCCAGCAGGTCCACCAGGGTTTCATCGCCAAACACCTTGTTGCCAACGATGTTAATATGGCGAATGCCAGAGACATTCCCCTCGTAAACATCCACCTTGATGGCAACCCTATTCCTGGGCAACTCTTCCACACTGGTCTCGATATTCGCATCATAGCGACCCTGGGCGACATACTGCCGTTCAAGATCTGTCGCAATGTGCTCCAGCGTCACCATCTGGAATATCTGACCTTCCGCCAAGCCAGACTCGTTAAGGCCCTCAATCAGCGCCTCTGTCTTGATGGCTTTATTCCCATCAAGCTCTATGGAATCAATGGTGGGCCTTTCCTTGACGATGATGACGAGTACATCACCATCCCTACCAATCTGCACATCGTCAAATGAACCATTGGCGAAAAGGGAGCGCCCAATTTGTCTGATTTCAAGGGCACCTATATCGTTGCCAACGCTGTAGGGGACGGCACCGAACACAGTACCGGCAGAAATCCTCTGCAAGCCCTCCACCCTGATGTCGGAAATGACGAACGGAAAGGCTAGTGTCGAGTAAACCAGACCGCACCCAAGAAGACAGGTTCGCAGAAAACAGGCAAGTCTGCTTGATACAGGAGTCAGGATGACCAATGTCATCTCCCTAGTGTTGTTTGTTGATGGCGTGAATGTCGCACAATTTTATGTCTTTTTTGTTTCTTCCTACAGTCGGATCAGATCATTATAAAAAGCCAGTATCATCAGGCTGACAATGAGAAACAAACCTATCTGCAAGCCCCAAGCCTGCACAGATTCTGGTACCGGCTTGCCGCTGACAAGTTCAACAAGATAATACAACAAATGACCACCATCCAGAATCGGAATGGGTAGCAGGTTCAATACTCCCAAAGAAATACTCAACAAGGCAATAAAGCCAATGAAACTCTCAAGTCCAGCCTCGGCCGTGTCATTGGCAAGCCGCGCTATGGTAATCGGACCACTCAAATGCCTCGGTGACACCGCCCCCACTATCATCTTCCCGATGGACTCAAAGGTAAAAACGGTCACCTGCCAGGTCTTCTCCAGGGCAGGAATCCAAGCGCTATAGACTGGCCAGGAGATTTCCCTAAGCATCTGGGTTGGAAAGGGAGCAACGGAAACACCGATAAAACCAACCGCTTTGCCGTCCCGGTCGCGACTTTCAGGGATCAGGTCCAGGGTCAGGCTGATATCAGGCTGGTCGGCGGCATTGCCCGGACGCAGTACTTGCAACCTTATTGGCTCTTCCGGACTGGATTGAATGAGCTTAACCAGCCTGTTCCAGTCCGCCACTGGATCCCCATTAGCAACAATAATTTTGTCCCCAACAGCAAGCCCTGCAGCCTTTGCCCGACCCTCGTCCACCAGCCCTCCTACCACCGCTGGCACCGAGGGATAGCGAAGCACCAGACCCAAATCACGCGCCGGGGAAGGCATGTCAGCATCGGCTAACCAATTCGCTATGTCTATATGATGCTCCCTGGTCTTCTCTGTGTCAGTGCTTTCAATCGTTGTTACCTGGATTGAACCCGTGTCACCAAGATGGCTGAGTAGCCACTGATTGACATGAGTCCAGGTCGGCGTCGGGTTACCATCCACGGCGACTATCTCCTGCCCGGCGCGTAGCCCTGCCTTGCCCGCAGGAGACTCGGGTTCTATATCTCCCAGAATCGGTGCCAGGCCGGTCACGCCTGCCGCAAACAGTAACCAGTAGGCAAGAATCGCCAGTAGAAAGTTGGCAAGAGGTCCGGCGGCAACTATGGCGATGCGTTGCCAAACGGTCTTCTTGTTAAAAGCAAGATGCAACTGGTCAGCCGGCACTGTGCCTTCGCGTTCATCCAGCATCTTCACATACCCCCCCAGAGGGATGGCAGCGACCACAAATTCAGTGCCGCCGAGTGATGCCTCGCTGGTTGATTTGACTGAGGCTGGACCGTCAACAGTATCTCGGGATGAGGACCTAGAAGTGCCAGGGGGTCGGCTTCGCCAGATAAAAAGTGGTTTCCCAAAACCGAGACTGAAACGCAATACATGAACCCCGCAGAGTCGCGCCACATAATAATGACCAAACTCATGGAAGGTCACCAGTATTGACAGGGTGACGATTAACGCGACAATTGTTTGTATGAATTCAATCATTGTATTGACGACATCTTGTTGATGCTGAAGTTGTCTGGGGCAGGACCTTGTTTTGGTGAATATCAGGCATTAACTATGAACCTGACAACTATGAACCTGACAACTATGAACCTGACGCTTGCAACAAGTTCAACACTCCGCTCCCAAATAATGGGGTTGCCCTGCTGCATTACCAGCCCCACACCAGCAGGTACAGCGCCAGCATCGGAGCCGCAGAGAGCAGACTATCAATACGGTCAAGGAAGCCGCCATGTCCAGGTAGCAGATGGCTTGAATCCTTGATGTCACGGTTTCGCTTGAACATGCTGATCGTCAAATCCCCCAGTACTGACACCTTCGCCAAGGCAACACACAACAAGAGCACAATCAGACCTTCAATACTATACAGGGGGGGATAACCATTCCAAAGGCTCATCAGGACGAAAACAATCACCGCAACCATGACCCCGCCCATGAATCCAGCCCAGGATTTACCCGGACTCACCCTGGGTGCCAGCCGAGACTTGCCAAATGCCCTACCGATAAAATAGGCGCCTATATCAGCTCCCCAGATAATAAAAAATAGCAATAAAATCAAATAATTGCCATCAATATCACGTTTCAATTCCAGCATAGCAACCCAGGCAGGCAGGAGTACAAATAGCCCCATTATCAACACCAGGCTAGTGTGTCGCAGGATATTCCGGCACCCCGGATAGGAAATGACCAGCACCAGGGCAACCAACCACCAGACCAGGCTGAGGGTTAATAGGGGTACTGGTGGCAGATAGGACATGCCTACCAGCAACAAGCCGCAACAAGCCGCGTAAAGGTACCGAAAGATGCCATCAAGCCCACCCAGATTTGCCCATTCCCAGGCACTGACAAGGAGCACTGCGCCAATAAACAATGAAAATCCAAACTCGGACAAGCCAAACACGCCTGCCAGTGCAATGGGCGCGATGATGATAGCGGTTAGAATACGTTGCCTCGGCATCTTGTCTAGATTTCCATTAAATCAGCTTCTTTGGTTGCCAAGGCGGCATCTATCTGTTTGATCTTGTCGTTAGTCAAACTCTGTACGACTTCTTCCCCTCGCCGCTCTTCGTCCTTGGTAATTTCCTTGTCCTTGAGGAATTCTTTCAGATCATGATTAGCGTCACGGCGGATATTTCTGATAGCAACCCGCGCCTGCTCCGCTTCTGCCCGGGCAACCCTGGTCAGATCGCGGCGATTCTCTTCCGTGAGCGGTGGCAAAGGCAGACGGATACTGTCACCCAAGATATTAGGGTTGAGCCCGAGGTCCGACTTCAGGATGGCTTTTTCCACTTCCTTAAGCATGGACTTTTCCCAGGGGACAATCAGCAGGGTACGCCCATCCTGAATATTGATATTCGCCACCTGGTGAATTGGCGTATTGACACCATAGTAGGACACAAGGATGCCATTAAGCAGGTTGGGGTGGGCTCGACCGGTGCGAATCCTGGCAAATGCAGCATCAAGTGCCGTCAACGTCTTGCTCATGCGCTCTTCCGCTGCCTTTTTTATTGCCTCAATCATCCCGCTTTCCCGCGCCGTTTTTGCGCCGCCAGAGTGCTATCAAGACTAGTATCAAGGTCAGCGATAAGCGTCCCCTCATCCTCACCGATCACTATCCTTTGCAGAGCACCGGGCTTGTCCATAGCGAAGACACGCAGGGGCATCTTGTGGTCTCTGGCAAGACAAATAGCCATGGGGTCCATCACCGCCAGATGTTGCGCCAGCACCTCGTCATAGGTGAGTTTGTCATAACGGCGGGCCCTGGCATCAATCACGGGGTCCGCAGAATAGACGCCATCAACCTTGGTCGCCTTGAGTACAATGTCGGCATTGACTTCTATGCCCCGCAGACAAGCAGCCGTATCCGTCGTAAACAGGGGGTTTCCCGTGCCAGCGGCGAAGATGACCAGCCCACCGCTCTTCAGGTGCCTCATGGCGGTGCGCCGGTTGTAGTGTTCAACCACCCGACCCATGGGAATAGATGACATCACAAGGGTGTCAATATTTTCCTGTTCCAGTAAATCGCCGAGGGCAAGAGCATTCATCACAGTTGCCAGCATACCCATCTGGTCGGCAGTGACTCTATCCAGCCCGGCCTCGTGAAATACTGCGCCCCGCACCAGATTACCGCCGCCCAGCACCAGCCCGACCTCAACGCCCATATCAACCAGTTGCTTAATTTCAAGCGCCGTTCGCTGCAGAGATTTCGGGTCAATGCCCCTACCTTCAAAGCCCAGCGCCTCACCGCTTAATTTCAGCAGGATGCGCTGGTACTGGACATGGTTGGTGGGCACTGTTGCTAGACTCCAGGCTCAGCGGTTCAGTTGCTGCTTGACCTCGGTGGCAAAATCAACTGCCTTTTTCTCAATCCCCTCACCGACTTCAAATCGTACAAACCGGGTAACCCTGGCACCTTCTTGCTTGAGCAATGCGCCTACCTGCATGCTGCCATCTTTCACAAAGGTCTGCGCCGTCAGGCTGATTTCCGCAAGGTATTTCTTAATCCGTCCCTGGATTATTTTTTCAACTATCTCGGGGGGCTTGCCGCTGTCCTCTGCCTGGGCGGCGTAGATTTCTCGCTCAGTGGCAATCAGCTCAGCGGGCACACTGTCTGGGTCCAGATAGGCGGGACTGAGCGCGGCGATATGCATGGCGAGATCCTTGCCCAGTGCCTCGCTACCACCCTCCGTAGCAAGTAAAACGCCGAGTTTGCCGTTGGTGTGAATGTACTCCGCTACTTGTTGTTGTTGTCCCTGGTCCTGAAATACTTCTGCCCGGCGGACAGATATATTCTCGCCCAACTTCTGGATCAATGCTTCCCGCGCCGATACCAGCAGATTGTCCAGATTGGCGTCCGGGTGATTAAAAATCTCCTCAACTACCTGGTGGACGAAAGCAATGAAATTTTCGTCGCGCGCCGCAAAATCGGTTTCACAATTCACTTCAACAAGCACTCCCTGGGCGCCGTCAATTTTGACACCCAACAAACCATCCCTGGCGATTCGGTTCGCCTTCTTGGCGGCTTTCATGCCGCTTGACTTGCGTAGCGTCTCAATCGCAAGTTCCATATCGCCTTGGGTTTCAATCAGTGCCTGCTTGCAATCCATCATACCCAGGCCGGTTCTTTCCCTGAGCAACTTCACCACTGAGGCTGAAATGGCAACCATCATCTATTCCTCATCTTGCTATTCATTCCGCTGGTTTGGGCGCTTCTGCTGTTTCTGCTGTTTCTGCTGTTTCTGCTGTTTCTGCCGCTTCTGCCGTTTCTGCTGTTTCTGCCGTTTCTGCCGCTTCTGCCGTTTCTGCTGTTTCTGCCGTTTCTGCCGTTTCTGCTGTTTCTGCTACTTCTGCCGTTTCTGCCGTTTCTGCCGTTTCTGCCGTTTCTACTGTTTCTGCTATGACGGTGTCTTCTGGCGGCGCCGGGACCGGCGCAGGTTGGTCGTCTGGCGGTTCAGCAGGTGCTACATCACCCTCGTCCTTGATTGCCTCACTTTTTTCTGCCACCTCAACAAATTCATCGCTACTCTGGCTACCTTGATAGTCGGCAACGCCTGCCATTGCAGCATCCGCTACCGCAGTCACGAAAAGGCGAATTGAGCGGATCGCATCATCATTGCCAGGGATAACATAGTCGATACCATCCGGGTTGGAGTTGGTGTCCACGACACCTATGACCGGAATACCCAACTTCTTCGCTTCCGTCACCGCTATATGTTCATGCTCAACATCAATCACGAACAACACATCCGGCAGACCGTCCATGTCCTTGATGCCGCCCAGACTGAGCTCCAACTTATTGAGACTCCTTTGTCTGGATAGCACTTCTTTCTTGGTCAACTTCTCAAAGGTGCCGTCACTGGCTTGCGTCTCCAGATCGCGCAGGCGGCGAATGGATTGCCGGATCGTCTTGTAGTTGGTCAACATTCCGCCTAGCCAGCGTTTATCCACATAGGGCATACCGACACGTTGGGCATTCTCCCGGATGACCTTGCCAGCACTTCGCTTGGTACCTACAAAGAGTATCTTGTGCCGTTTGGCGGTGGTGCTACGGACAAACTCCAGCGCCGCATTCAGTGCTGGGACTGTCTTTTCAAGGTTGATGATGTGGATCTTGTTTCTGGCACCAAAAATGTAGCTATCCATCTTTGGATTCCAGTACTTGGTCTGATGACCAAAATGGGCGCCCGCCTCCAGCAGGTTACGCATGGACACACTGGACATAATTCACTCCGAATTGTATTGGGTTAAGCCTCCACGCACCCCATGGTGCAACTCTTCCATGATGCAACTTTTCAATGACACAAGTCTGTAATGAAAACCTTGGAAGAGCACCCGAACCATGTGTCGGTACGTGTGTGATTTGGTTAATCTGCAACGGACCCTGTCCGTAGCGGCGCGCTTTATAACATAATCAGGAAGATAAAACCATTTATAACCCTGCCGAGAGCGAATACCGGATGCTTTCACAGAGCGAGGCTCGGACTATATCTGGTATAGTGTCCCGATGAAGATTTCTTCAGGTTTGTCGCCATGGCGATTGAAATAAAAGATCAGGACGCGATTGAGAAGATGCGGGCAGTGGGTGCGCTTGCGGGCGAACAACTTGAAATGATTGAGAACTACATTCAACCAGGCGTCACCACCGCCGAGTTGGATCGCATCTGCCACGACTTTACCCTCAATAAACAGGGCGCGACGCCAGCACCACTGAACTATCGCGGCTTCCCTAAGTCAATCTGCACCTCGGTCAATCATGTGGTCTGCCACGGCATCCCGAGCCAGGACAAGGTATTAAAGAAGGGTGACATCGTCAATGTTGATGTCACCCTGCTCAAAGATGAATACCACGGCGATACCAGCAAAACATTTGTTGTCGGTAAGGCGAGCATCCTGGCGGAACGGCTAACAAAGATCTGCCAGGAGTGTTTGTATCTTGGCATTCAGGCGGTAAAGCCAGGCAACCATTTCGGTGATATTGGGCATGTGATTCAGCAACATGCCGAGAGGAATCGTTTTTCAGTAGTGCGCGAATATTGCGGTCACGGTATCGGCAAGGTGTTCCATGATGAACCCCAGGTACTCCACTATGGCAGGCCGGGCACTGGTCCCGAGATGGCGCCCGGGATGACCTTCACCATTGAGCCCATGATCAACGCTGGCAAGGCTGATGTGAAGCTCCTGTCGGACCAATGGACAGTGGTCACCAGGGATCACAAACTCACTGCACAATGGGAGCACACCATTTTAGTCACCGACCAGGGGTATGAAATACTGACCGCCAGGAAAGATGACACCATTCCCCGATCTGGCTAGCAGACATGCCCTGAGCACCGGGACAGATGACCCCCCAGACGAAAGCCGCGATATTTGAGAGTATGCAAGACAATTTGCTTGCCGGATTGGCAGCTAGATTGGACGGCACCAGACAGCCAATTCCTCTACTGAAGCAAGCCGTTGCGGACACACGTACCAGACTCGGTACCAGGTTTGCCGAGGGCGAGGATACAGGCCTACTGATCTCTGATTACACCGGGTTTATGGACGGCATCATCCGTCTCGCCTGGCACCGCTTTACTTGGCATGAGAACCGTAAGAGTTGGTGGAAGTCCAGAATCTCCCTGATAGCGGTCGGTGGTTATGGGCGTCGCCAACTTTTGCCCCACTCGGACATTGACCTACTGATTCTGCTGGAAAGGAATAGCCAGCCGATTCACAGATCCAACATCCAGAGTTTCATCACATTGCTCTGGGACATAGGCCTGGAGGCGGCGCACAGTGTCCGCACCATCAAGGATTGTCACCGCCAGGCGGCCCGGGATGTAACGGTACTAACAGCGATGATGGAATCACGCACTCTCTGTGGCGACAATGACTTACGGCTGAAAGTAAACCGCCAGATTTCAATCGGAAAAATATGGTCCCCTAAGGACTACTTTCTTGCAAAAAGAGAGGAGCAACGAGCGCGTCATCTTAAATCTGACCACACAGAATATAGCCTTGAACCCAATGTTAAGACCTCCCCGGGGGGGCTGAGGGACATACAGACCCTTGCCTGGGTGGCGAAACGGCAGTATGGCACGGAAAGTTTTGATGCTCTTGCCGCCCAAGGAATACTAACCGAAGACGAGCGGGACGAACTGCTGGCAAGTAGCGACTTCCTCCTGAGGGTCAGATTCGCCCTGCACACTCTACACGGACGAGACGAAAATCGACTACTGTTTGAAAACCAGCAACAACTTGCCACGCAATTCGGTTACCGGGATGGTGACCAGTTAGCGGTTGAACAGTTTATGCAAGGCTATTACCAGGTCGTGCATAGGGTCAACACGATCAACGAGATACTGTTGCAGCACTTTGACGAGGTGATCATCAAGGCGGCGGAAAAGCTGACCATCACACCGATTAACCGCCGATTCAGACTGATAAACAACTACCTTGAAGTAACCTCAGAGAGTGTATTTCAGGAGCAGCCATCGGCATTGCTGGAGATGTTTGTCCTGATCGGTGCCGATGACAAAATCCAGGGTATCCGGGCTTCAACAATCCGCATGGCGCGCCAGGAAGTCAGCCTGATTGACGAAGCATTCCGTACCAACCCTGAGAACACCAGGCTGTTTATGGCACTTCTGGGTTCCAACCATTACCTCTTCACCCAGCTACACCGGATGGCGCGATACGGCATCCTGGGTGCCTACCTGCCCGAATTTGGCAGAGTGATCGGGCAGATGCAGTTTGATCTCTTCCATATCTACACCGTGGACGCTCATACCCTGCAGGTGGTGAGAAACATGCGCCGGTTCCGCTACCGAAACCAGGAACAACGATTTCCCATAGCGGCGAACATACATCGTCGGTTACCCCGGGTTGAATTATTGTACATAGCCGGCCTCTATCACGATATTGCGAAGGGCCTAGGTGGCGATCATTCGGAACTCGGCACAAGTATCGCCAGAGCCTTTTGTGAACGCCATCAACTGCCTGCCAGAGAGACAGATCTGGTCTGCTGGCTCGTTAAACACCATCTGTTGATGTCAACCACTGCCCAGCGCAAAGACACCCAGAATCCACAGGTCATTCATGAGTTCGCCATCCTGGTAGGTAATCAGACCCGCCTGGACTACCTCTATGCCCTGACGGTCGCGGACATCAATGCGACCAACCCAACACTGTGGAATGGCTGGCGGGCGCGCCTGCTACAAGACCTTTATCTTTATACGAGAAAGGCGCTTCGGCGCGGACCCGAGTACCAATTAAACCGGACAGGATATATTCAGGACATCCAGCAAGAAGCAATATCCAGGCTTACAGAAGGAGGCATAGCGGCAGAAGCTGTACTGCGTCTGTGGGATCATGTGGACGATGATTACTTCGTCCGAGAAAAGGTGACCGATATTATCTGGCACGCAGAAGAAATCATGCACCGGGACCCGACCAGGGGTCCGCTGATCCTGATTCAGGATAAGACCCAGCGGGGTGCCGATGGCTTCACCCGCATCTTTATTCACACCAAGGACCGAAAGGATTTGTTCGTCTCCATCCTGACCGCGCTGGACACCCTGATGTTGGATATAGTTGATGCCGGTATCGCGACTTCCCTCTCGGACATGACCTTCAATACCTTCACCGTCCTGGGGGCTGACAGGCGACCGGTGGGTGATGACCCGTCAATGATTGAAAGGATCAGAAAAACGCTCCTGAATGCCCTGAACTCAGACGCTCTGAGCTCAGACGCTCTGAACTCAGAAGAAGTGCATCCTCAAGCCAGACGCACCTCACGGCGGCTAGGATCCTTCCAGATGATGACCGAGATCAGCATCCGCCAGGACCCCCATCTTGGTCAATCTGTGCTTGAGGTCATTGCTCCAGACAGACCCGGGCTCCTGGCGATCATCGCCAGGGTCTTGGTGGAGTGTGACATCAACCTGGCGACGGCAAAAATCACGACTCTGGGGGAAAGGGTTGAAGATCTTTTCTACATCACAGATCGGCAGGGCAAACCCATCACGGACCCGGGACAGCAAAAGTGGTTACATGACCTGCTACAAGAGCGCATTACGGCTGCATCCGGCTAGTCTGCTGCCTGGGTGCAGCCTGGAACGCAACCTGTTACAAGCAGAGTTACTCAGCACATATCTGCCAGGCGCCAGGCTATCTCATAATCCATCTCGGCAACAGGGCCCAAATGTTTACTGTACTGGCAATTGTTTCTCTATAATTATCTGTTCTGACAGAAGGGGACGGGTGGAATCATGTATGCCCTAGCATTTGGGATTGGCACCAAGAACGCGCGAGATGAATGGCTGGAAGTTTATTTTCCAGCACCTCTGTTTCATCCCGAACCGGCGCTGGTTGATACCGTCGCCTCAGTAGTTGACTACCAGGGCGGCAATGTTGATATAGAAACTGACACCACCAGGCTCCAGACCCTCAGCCAAATATGGAGCGGCAATTCTCATGCCAGCCTCATGACGCAACTGGCAAAGACGGTACGCCCTGTCGTTGTGACCATCCTGGAGACGGACGGGAAGCCGCAAACTACACCAGAGACCTACCTTAAACTTCATTTGCTGTCGCATCGATTTGTGCTGCCCAACCAACAAAATCTGGATGGCATCTTTTCTTTGTTGCCCAATGTCGCCTGGACAGACCAGGGCGCGGTGGACCTTGAGGAGATTGACCAGCGGCAACTTCAAGCCCGGATGGCGGGCACTGTGCTGGAAGTGGCAGCCGTGGACAAGTTTCCGAAAATGACCAACTATGTAGTGCCTCCGGGGGTGCGGATAGCCCATTCGGCAAGGGTACGGCTTGGTGCCTATCTGGGCGAAGGCACCACCGTGATGCACGAAGGATTTATGAACTTCAACACCGCTGCCATGGGTCCCAACATGGTTGAAGGCAGAATATCTCAGGGGGTGATCCTGGGCGCAGGGTCTGACCTGGGAGGTAGCGCGAGCACTGCCGGTACTCTATCCGGGGGCGGCGAAATTTATATCACCATCGGCAAAAACTGTCTAATAAGTGCTAACGCGGGGACCGGGATACCTCTCGGTGACAACTGCACCATTGAAGCCGGTTTATACATTACTCCCGGCGTCATCGTACAAATCATGGATGAGCACAAAAATACAGTGAAGTCGGTCAAGGCACGGGAACTTGCTGGACAGGACGACATGCTGTTTATCCGTAATTCTCGGAACGGTGCGGTGGAGTGTCGTACCAATCGCAAGGCTGTTACGTTAAACAAGACACTGCACGGTCATAACTAGACCGGGTACTACTAAAACTACAAGACATGCCCATGACTAGTCAACACAGTGCGCAAACTCACATCATGAATCTTGAAACAGACACCATCGCACTCGCCCGGGCACTCATCATGAAGCCATCTGTTTCTCCTGAGGATGGCGGGTGTCAGGAATTACTTGCGGCTCATCTGAAGGCGCTGAATTTTACGGTGGAACATCTGCCCTTCGGGCCAGTGAAAAATCTCTGGGCATGCCACAGAGGCAAAGACCGTGTTGAGGGTCCAATCTTTGCCTTTGCCGGTCATACCGATGTTGTGCCCGCCGGACCCCTTGATGCCTGGCAACATCCGCCCTTTGCGGCAGAAGTCATGAATGGCGTCCTCCATGGCAGGGGGGCGGCGGACATGAAAGGCGCCCTTGCCGCCATGATGACAGCAACCCGCCGATTCATTACCGACCACCCTGACCATCGGGGCTGTATCGGCTTTCTGGTCACCTCGGATGAAGAAGATACCGCCGTGGACGGCACCCTCAGGGTGATGACCGAACTGGATACACGCGGCATCTTCATCAACTACTGCCTGATAGGTGAGCCATCAAGTAACGCCATCCCTGGCGACACGATTCGAGTTGGCAGGCGGGGTTCCCTGAATGGCGACCTGAGGGTACAAGGCATACAGGGGCATGTCGCCTACCCGGATGATGCCAGGAACCCGATTCACGCTCTTGCCCCGGCACTGGCTGAATTGGCACTTGTCCACTGGGACCAGGGTAACGCCATCTTCCCGCCCACATCTTTTCAGATATCAAACATTCATGCTGGTACCGGTGCCAACAATGTCATTCCCGGTGAGATATGCCTCCTGTTCAATTTTCGTTTTTCAACCGAGTCAACCCCAGAAATCTTGCAATCCATGACAGAAGACATCCTCAAGCGCCATGACTTGCAATTTGAGCTGGACTGGCGACTGTCTGGACAGCCCTTTATCACCCGTGGCGGAAGGCTTATTCCTGTCGTGCAGGAGGTCATCAGAGAGCGCATGAAGATAGAGACAGTCCTGTCAACGGCAGGTGGCACCTCAGACGGACGCTTCATCGCCTCAAGAGGTACGGAAGTCGTTGAGCTTGGACCCTGCAACGCCACCATCCACATGATTGATGAGCAGGTCAGAGTGGAAGAACTGCATCAACTGGCGGATTTGTATTACGACATTTTGAAAGTCTTGCTCGCCAGATGACGGCAAGATGAAATCAATTGCCGAAGGTCTAAGTGGCATCCTCCCCGGCTTGAAAAGGCTCCAGTTTCTGGTCTCAGGCAAGTTGCTGTTTGCCTGGATCAGACCAACCATTCTGGGGTGCAACCCTGATACCCTAGGCATTGAGGACGGCGATATTGTTTTCTATGTGTTGCCCTATCGGTCTATCGCAGATTTGCTGGTAGTGAACAGGGCATGTGAATTAAATGATTTGCCCACCGCCATAGATGCTAGCCCGGAAGTTAAGGAATCCAGATCCTTCTTTTTTTTGGGGCGTCCCGTCTGGGGCAGGAAGACCCAGGGACGACAATCTGCCCGCATGGCACGCCTGTTCATTCATCAAGCCAATCGCTATCCGGATGAGAAGCCAATCAAAATTGTCCCCGCCTCTCTCTTCTGGGGACATCAGCCAGACCGTGAAAAATCCGTATTCAAACTGTTGCTCTCAGAGAATTGGAGCACCACTAGCAGTGTGAAAAAGTTCCTGGCTATGCTGTTTCATCCAAACCATATCCTGGTGCAGTTTGGTATGCCAGTGAACCTGGCGGAACTGATGGCGTCGGAGCAGGAAGGTTCAAAACAGGTCAGGAAGTTAATGCGACAACTGAGGGTGTATTTCAATCGTCAGAAGCAGGCGATCATTGGTCCCGATCTTTCCCATCGTCGTACCCTGCTGAACAGAATTCTCACCAGTCCTGAAGTCCAGGATGCCATAGAACGGGAAGCCAGGCGGCATGATCTGGAGCGCGTCATTGTTGCGAAAAAAGCGCTGGGTTATGCACGTGAAATCGCGTCGGCTCAGTCCTATAGAGTCGTCCGATTTTTTGATCTGCTGCTAACCTGGTTATGGAACCATCTTTACGACGGCATTGAAGTCAATGGAATAGAAACAGCAAAAGAACTGGCACAGTCCCATGAGATTGTCTTTACCCCCTGTCATCGCAGTCACATTGATTACCTGTTGCTGTCTTATGTGCTTTACCACAATGGCTTGACACCACCGCATATAGCCGCCGGCAAGAATCTCAACCTACCGGTGATAGGCAGTCTGCTGCGTCATGCGGGTGCCTTCTTTATGCGACGCTCCTTTCAAGGAGATGCCCTCTACAAGGTAGTATTTGATGAGTACCTACATCAAATGTTCACGAAAGGATATTCAGTAGAATATTTTATTGAGGGCGGACGGAGCCGGACGGGCAGAACTCTGACGCCCCGCACAGGCATGCTGAGCATGACCCTCAGAAGTTTCCAAAGAGACTCAACCAGACCCATCGCATTCCTACCGGTGTACTTTGGTTACGCCCGCGTGCTTGAATCAGCTACCTATATGGCGGAACTTGAAGGCAAGGATAAGAAAAAGGAATCTATATTTGATCTGTTCAAAATATTCTCATTCTTCAAACATTCATTTGGCAAGGTCACGGTCAACTTTGGGGAAGCTGTGCCACTCCGCGGATTTCTTGACGAACATTTGGCGCACTGGGAGCAATCTGAAGAGACCAGTGCCGCCGAATTTTCCAAATGCTGCATCACACTTTCAAGACATCTTGCCACGAAGATCAACGCCGCCGTCGCCATCAAACCTACTAATCTGGTCGCACTGGCGCTAGTGTCAAGTCCACATCTCGTTATTGAAGAAAGCCATCTGAAGCAACAAATCAGGCTACTAATGCGAATCGCAGAGGTGTGCGGCAAAGCGGGTTACTCATTAACATCCCTCGCCCCTGATGAGATGATTGAAGAAGCCATCAGCATCTTTGGACTGGACCGCCGTGGACATCAATTCAGTAGCCTCATATCCGCATCATCCCGGAACCTCCTCTCTCTGACTTATAATGCAAACAATGTTATCCATATCTACGCTCTGCCATCACTGATCGCTAGATACATTCTGGTAAACAAGAAGGCAACCATCCAGGAGCTCAGAGATTTTTGTCTTGCTTTGTTTCCGTTCATCCAGGCTGAGATGTTTTTGCCCTTTGATGAAACGGAAGTGGAATCCGAAGTGTTGAAGGTCATCACCTGCCTGACCGAATCTGGCACCATCACCAAGCAAGAAGACACCCTGGGCACAACAGTGGCTGAGGGCTCTTTATTGCGAAACGCTGAGGGCTCTTCGCTATCTTC